>JAMOBE010000091.1:0-14969 GCA_039908285.1 Alphaproteobacteria bacterium | reverse complement strand
CGCCACCCCCACCCAACCCTCCCCCATCGAGGGGGAGGGCTTTTTTGCGGGAAACTTGTGTGCATACGGTGGTTATCGAGGGGGGCTTAAATATCCAGGTCCTGGGCGAAGCGCGCCCGCTCCTGGATGAACTGGAAGCGCAGCTCGGGCTTGCGTCCCATCAGGCGCTCCACCAGGCGCTCGGTCTCCCGGGCCTCCTCGTGCTCCTCCTCGGTACGGCCCAGGGGGACGGTGACCCGCAGCAGCGAGCGGCGGGCCGGATCCATGGTGGTCTCGCGCAGTTGGGGCGGCGGCATTTCGCCGAGACCCTTGAAGCGGCTGATGTCCACCTTGCCCTTGCCGGCGAAGGTGGTGCGCAGGAGCTGCTCCTTGTGGGCGTCGTCGCGGGCATAGACCGACTTCGCGCCCTGGGTCAGGCGGTAGAGGGGAGGCATGGCCAGGTACAGGTGCCCGGCGGTGATCAATCCCGGCATTTCGCGGAAGAAAAAAGTCATCAGCAGCGAGGCGATATGGGCGCCGTCCACGTCGGCGTCGGTCATGATGATGACCTTTTCGTAGCGGAGCTTGTCCTCTTCATAGTGATTGCGCAGTCCGCAGCCCAGCGCCTCCACCAGGTCCTTCAGTTCCTGGTTGGCGGCCAGCTTGTCGGCCGAGGCGGAGGCGACGTTCAGGATCTTTCCCTTGAGGGGCAGCACGGCCTGGGTCTCGCGGCTGCGTCCCTGCTTGGCCGAGCCGCCGGCCGAGTCCCCCTCCACCAGGAAGATCTCGGTGCCCGCCGGGATCGAGCGGGTGCAGTCGGCCAGCTTGCCCGGCAGGCGCAGGCGCTTGGTCGCCGTCTTGCGCGCGGTCTCCTTGGCCTGCTTGCGTCGCAGCCGCTCGTCCGCCCGCTCCACCACCAGGTCGAGGAGCACTCCGGCCGCCTCCGGGTCGCCCGACAGCCAGTGGTCGAAGGGATCCTTGACCGCCGTCTCCACCAGCCGGGAGGCCTCGGCGGAGGCCAGGCGCTCCTTGGTCTGGCCCTGGAACTGCGGCTCGCGCAGGAACAGCGACAGCATGACGCACGCCGAGCCCACCACGTCCTCGGCCGTCAGGGTGGCCGCCCGGCGGTTGCCCACCATCTCGCCATAGGCCTTGAGCGACCGGGTCAGCGCGGTGCGGAACCCGGCCTCGTGGGTGCCACCCTCGGGCGTCGGGATGGTGTTGCAGTAGGAGTTGAAGAAGCCCTCCTGATCCACCGGCCAGGCCACCGCCCACTCCACCTGGCCCATGTCGTCGGCAAGCTTCGCCTCGCCGGCGAACAGGCGCGGAGGGACGGTCTCGCGCCCCTCCACCACCCCGGTCAGGAAATCCCGCAGGCCGTTCGGGAAGTGCAGCACCGCCTTGCGCGGCGTCGGGTCGTCCTCGGCCGGAAGGGCCGCCTCGCAGGTCCAGCGGATCTGCACGCCCCGGAACAGGTAGGCCTTGGACCGGCACATCCGGTACAGAATGCCCGGCCGGAACCGCAGGCGCGGGCCGAAGATCTCGGTGTCGGGGCGAAAGCGCACCGTGGTGCCGCGGCGGTTCTGCACCGCGCCGGCCTGGCAAAGCGGCGCCAGTGGCCGCCCACGGACATAGGCCTGGGTCCACAGCATGCGGTCGCGGGCCACCTCGACGGTCAGGCTCTCGGCCAGGGCGTTGACCACCGACAGCCCCACCCCGTGCAGCCCACCCGAAATCTTGTAGGCTCCGCCGCCGAACTTGCCGCCCGAGTGCAGGGTGGTGAGAATCACCTCGAGCGCCGACTTGTCGGGGGATTTCGGGTGGGGATCGACGGGGATGCCCCGGCCGTTGTCGCGGACGGTGACCTCGTTGTCCGCCCCAAGCTCCACGTCGATGACCGAGGCATGCCCGGCCACCGCCTCGTCCATGGCGTTGTCCAGCAGCTCCGCCACCAGGTGGTGCAGCGCCCGCTCGTCGGTGCCGCCGATGTACATGCCGGGCCGGCGGCGCACCGGCTCCAGCCCCTCCAGGACCTCGATATCCTTGGCGGAGTACTCGCCGGCCTTGGGATCTATGTTTTGAAACAGGTCGGCCATGGGGACATCATAGGAACCCGCCTCCTCGGTCGCAAGTGGGATGGCCAGGGGTCAGCGGGGCAATCGGGTGAAGAGATAACCGCCATCTTCACTCCCTCTCCCCCTCGGGGGGGAGAGGGCCGGGGTGAGGGGGGGGCAACCGGCACCATTTTGGGGGCTTCGGCACCCCCCTCGCCCAACCCTCTCCCCCCGGAAGAGGGGGGAGAGGGCTATTGATCGGTTCACCGGATTGCCCTGCCCAGGGGTCAGGCCGGAACCATTTTCTTGAGGACGAATCGCATCGCCGCCGCCAGGTTGGCGGCGTGGACGGGCTTGTGCAGGAGCTGGAAACCGCTGGCGCGAGCCTCCCGCAGCCGTTCCGGCGCCGTGTCGCCACTGACCAGGATGCCGGGAACCGGCACGCCAAGGGTCTCCCGGAGCCGGACGATGGCCTCGCCGCCGGTGCGTCCATCGGGAAGACGATAGTCGGCGACCACCAGGTCGGGGGCGAATCCGGTCTCCGTCACCGCGGCCAGGGCCTCGTCCACCGTGCGGACCATCATGGCGATGCAGCCGAAATCGGCCATCACCGCCCGCATGCCGGCAAGGACATCCACGTCGTCGTCGATCACCAGCACCTGCCGGCCGGACAGCCCCGGCGGGCCGGGGAGAGACGCCGCGATGGGCGGTGCTGGCGGCGACGCCGGCGTCGTGGTGGCGGCCCCATCGCCCTGGGGCAGGTCGCCCTGGGGCAGGACCACCCCGAACATCGAGCCGCGGCCCGGTCGGGACGTCACTTCCACCTGATGCCTGAGCAGCCGGCTCAGCCGGTCGACGATGGCGAGACCGAGGCCAAGACCCTGGCGCCGGTCCCGCTCGGGATTGGCGAGCTGGCGGTACTCCTCGAAGATCTCGGCGAGCTGCTCGCGAGGGATGCCGGGACCGGTGTCCCACACCTCGACGCACACGCCGGTCCCCCGCCGGCGGCAGCCCACCACGATGCCGCCGGTGGAGGTATAGCGGACCGCGTTGGCGATGAAGTTGCTGAGGATGCGTTCCAGCATGCCCGGATCACTCCTCAGGATCAGGCCGGAGGGCACGATCCGCAGGGACAGCCCCTTGTCGATGCAGGCGAGGCCGAAGCGGCTGCGCATGCGCTCGAACAGCGACTCCACGGGGAAGTCGCGGATCTCGGGCGTCAGCATCGCCGCCTCCAGCCGCGACAGGTCGAGGATCCCCGAAAACAGCTCGTTCATGGCATCGAGGGAGGTCCGCAGGCCGTGAATCAGGTCCTGTTCGGCCGCTCCCGGCACCCGCTTCGCCAGCGACGACACGAACAGCCCCATGGCGTGCAGCGGCTGGCGCAGGTCGTGGCTGGCCGCCGCCAGAAAGCGGGACTTGGCGCGGTTGGCCGTCTCGGCCGTCTGGCGCGCCTTCTCCAGCTCCATCTCGCGGCGCTTGAGTTCGGTGATGTCGACACCGATGCCGACGATTCCCCCCTCGCGGGTCCGGTGCTCGGTGATGCGGACCCAGCGGCCGCTGGCATAGCGCCGGGTCAGCACCTCGGCGCAATCGCGATGATTGCGCACGCGCTCGGCCACCCACGTCTCGCGATTGCCGGCGGGGGCGTCGAGGTGGCCGGCGGCGATGGCGCGGCGCAGCACCTCCTCGAATCGCGCGCCCACGGTGACGATGGCGTCGCCCTGGCCATAGAGGTCCAGGGCCTTGGTGTTGTGCAGCACCAGCCGGTCGTCGGCATCCCACAGCATGAAGGCCCCGGCCAGGTTCTCGATGGCATCGACTAGGCGGGCCTCGGCGCGGGCGGCGGCCTCCTCGGCCTGTTTGCGGACGGTGATGTCGGTGATGACGATGGCGAGGCCGCCGTCCTTGAGCCGGGTCTGGCCGCGGCGCAGCCACGACCCGCCGGCCAGGGGGTACTCCTCCACCAGGGGAACACGGGCCGGATCGGCCAGCACGGCTTCCACCAGGTCGTGGAAGTCGCGTCCGACTCCGCCATTCCGGTCCGACGGGCGGGGCGTCCCGCGGAAGCGGGCCCCCCGCTGCAGCCGATGGGTCATGGCCTCGAACAGGGCGCGGAAGCGGTCGTTGACCATCACCAGCCGGAGGTCGGCGTCGAACAGGGCGAAGCCATCGTTCAACTCCTCGATGGCGTTGAACACCCGGGCCTCGAAGGCGCGGGCGGCCTGCCGCTCCATGGTTTCGGCGGTGACGTCGCTGCCGACGCCGCAGTAGCCGCGGAAGTCGCCATCGCCATCGAAAATCGGCGCGCCGCTGATCCGGAAATACCGGAGCCCCTGGCCGCCCGTGGCCGAAACGACATCGACGTCGCGGAAGGGCCGGTGGTGCTCGAGGTCAAAGGCGTGGGCGCGCAGGCGCTCCGGGTCCTCGCTGGAGTCGGCGGTCTCGGCCAGGGTACGACCAAAGGCGAAGGCGGGATCGAGGCCGGTCACGGCGGAAAAGCGGTCGGAGAGGTAGATGATGCGGTGATCGACGTCGCTGGCCCACGTCCAGTCGCTGCCGGCCTCCATGGCGTGGCGGTAGAACCCGTCGTCGTCACCCCGCAGGGGCTCCTCGGACCAGTGGGCGCGCCGCGCGATCCGCAGGACCCACGCCCCGTCGCCGATGGGCCGCACCGAGACCGGCAGCACCACCGCCTCCCCGTCGGCGACGGCGATGGGCAGGGCTTCCGTCTGCGCTCCCTTGCCGAACAGCCCGTCCACCACCAGCGCCCCATCCCCGGCGTGGGCAAAGAGAACCGAGGGCTCCCGGCCCACCAGATCCCCAGGCGCCCCTCCCATCAGCCGGACCAGGGCGGCGCTGACATCGACGATCCCGAGGCGCCCACCCTCAGCCGCCACTACGGCAACCGCCGAGTCGCTCAGTTCGGCGATCAAAGGCCCAAGTTCGTCAATCCGCATCGCTTCACCCTCTCCCCCAATCTATGCCACAGGCGTGACCGACACTCCAGGCAATCCGCGGCGGATAGTCGCTACGACCTAGGTAGAACCGGCGTCGTTCCCCCTTTGACCGATTTTACTTGGGGTGCCGATGTGGTTGACTGATAGTTGACGATGGTCAAGAGCCAGAGGACATCGGTCGGGCACCCGCCCGACCCGAGAACCCGGCCAGACGGAGGATAGGGGAATGAGTGCGGATGCCGATACCAGGAAGGGTCATGATGCCTCCACCGATGACGATGCGGTCGATTTCGATCTGACCCACCCCGACGAGCGACCCCAGCGGTTCGGAGCCGCCGAGCAGAAGACGCCCGGAGGTGACACGTCGTCCAGTTCCAGCGAGGATCCGCAGTTCAATTCCAGCGTCCATCAGGGAAGCTTCGCCACCCAGGGTGAGGTCGAGGGCAGCGTCATCCAGGACGGCCAGACCGTCATCGAGCAGTCCGAGACCGTGGTTGTCGAGACGTCGTCCGCCGCGAGCCGGGGCTCCACCCTCGAGGACTCCGAGGTCTCGGGTGGCGTGCTCGACGGTGATATCGCCGACTCCGAAGGCGAAAAGCAGTCGTCGGAGGAACAGGCCGACAGCGATGCCAAACCCGCGACGGCCTCCTCCGTCGAGACGAACCACGAGCCGCCAACGGCCGAGGTCGGCACACACGCCGATAACCCGGCGCCGGCTCAGGCCCCCGCCGCGGACTCGTCGTTCGTCATCACGGCCGAGCAGTTGCTCGGGCATACCGACGCCCCCGAGGGTGGCGCGCTGTCGGTGGAGAATCTGAAGGTCGCCGACGGAAGCGCCACGGTCACCGCCAACCCGGACGGCTCATGGACCATCACCCCTGGACCGGAGTGGACCGGCTCGCTGAACCTGTCCTATGACGTCTCCGACGGCAAGGTGACCACCCCCAGCGTGGCGACGGTGGATGTAACGCCGGCGGCGGACGTTCCGGCTGCCAACAGTCCTGCGACAACGGCGCCCTCAACCGCCGCCGAAGCGACGTCAACTTTCGCGTCGGCCGCGGAAACGGCGGCTCCGGCCGCCGCTCCGGTCACTCCCCCGGCCGCAGAAGCCGCTCCGGCCCAGGCTCCGGCCGCCGCCACTCCTGCGGCTCCGGTCACTCCCCCGGCCGCAGAAGCCGCTCCGGCCCAGGCTCCGGCCGCCGCCACTCCTGCGGCTCCGGCCGCAGAAGCCGCTCCGGCCCAAGCCCCAGCAGCCGCCACTCCTGCGGCTCCGGCCGCTCCGGCCCAGGCTCCGGCTTCGACCACGATTGTAGGAACATCCAAGGCCGACAGTCTCACCGGTACGTCCGGCAACGACTCCATCGACGCCGGAGCTGGGAACGACAAGGTCCGCGCCGGTGCCGGCGACGACGTCGTTCGCGGTGGCGTGGGCAATGACGTGCTCCAGGGAGAAGCTGGAAACGACACACTCTCTGGCGATGCCGGAAACGACTCCCTCTATGGTGGCGATGGTAACGACATTCTCAAGGGGGGCGACGGCAACGACGTTCTCGAAAGCGGCACCGGCAACGATACGCTCTCTGGCGATGCCGGCAATGACATCCTGCGGGGGGGTGACGGTAACGATACTCTTGATGGTGGCGCCGGTGACGACAAGCTCTATGGCGATGCCGGAAACGACGTCCTCACCGGCGGGGCCGGCAACGACTCCCTGGATGGTGGGGCCGGCAACGACAGGCTGGACGGCGGGGCCGGAAATGACGTCCTCGCCGGTGGCGCCGGCAGCGACCTCCTCGACGGCGGGGACGGCAACGACACCCTGCGGGGTGGTGATGACAGCGACACCCTCACCGGCGGCGCCGGCAACGACAAGCTCTATGGCGATGCCGGCAACGACGTCCTGACCGGCGGGGCCGGCAACGACACCCTGGATGGCGGAGCCGGCAACGACAGGCTGGACGGCGGGGCCGGAAATGACGTCCTCGCCGGTGGCGCCGGCAGCGACATCCTCGACGGCGGGGACGGCAACGACACCCTGAGGGGTGGCGATGACAGCGACACCCTCAACGGTGGTGCCGGTGACGACAAGCTCTATGGCGATGCCGGCAACGACGTCCTGACCGGCGGGGCTGGCAACGACGCGCTGGATGGTGGGGCCGGGAACGACACCCTGCGTGGCGATGCCGGCAACGATGTCCTCACCGGTGGCGCCGGAAACGACTCCCTTGATGGCGGCGACGGTGCCGACACCCTGCGCGGTGGCGACGGCAACGATGACGTCAATGGTGGGGCCGGTGACGACAAGCTCTATGGCGATGCCGGCAACGACGTTCTGACCGGCGGGGCCGGCAACGATACGCTGGATGGCGGAGCCGGTGACGACAAGCTCTATGGTGATGCCGGTAACGATGTCCTCACCGGTGGCGCCGGAAACGACGCCCTCGACGGCGGCGACGGCAACGACTCCCTGCGCGGCGGCGACGGCAATGACCGGATCGAGGGCGGTGCCGGCAACGACAAGCTCTATGGCGACGCCGGCAACGACACCCTGCGGGGTGGCGCCGGCAGTGACACCCTGGACGGTGGGGCCGGCAACGACACCATGATCGCCGAAGCCGGTGGCGGTGGTACGCACGATGTGGTCCACGGCGGCGCCGGTCAGGACCTGCTGTCCATCTTCGACAGCCATGGCGAGCACGGCGACTGGACGGTTCAGTGGTCGGACGACCGCACTTCGGCCACGGCTTCGGTGGATGGGGAGAGCGTCTGGACCCTGCATCTGGACAAGGGCTCGGCGGCCGTCAATGGCGACTCCGCCAACCTTTCCGCCAACGCCCATGGAACCGTCGAGTTTGAGGACGGCAGCAGTCTGACCTTCGACGGTGTGGAGAAGCTGACCTGGTAGGGAAAAAGCGAGGGCCTGGTCATGCGACCTGTGGCATGACAGGTCCTCGCGCTCCCCGTTCCTTTTTCTATTCCTGGAGAGTTTCCGGCGGCTGCGGAGCCGCCGGGAGGTCCTCCGACTGGACCTTCTGACGAGGGGCGGCGTGGGGAGCCGGCTCCTTGGCCGGTCGCGGGGTCGTCGGTGGTTTGACCGGCGGCGGCGCGGCGATCGCTGGCGCGTCGGGCTTTGGCAGAAGCTCCCTCTGGACCGCCATGCGGGGCGCGGCCGTGGGCTTGGGCTCCGTCAGCGGTGTGCTTACCCCCGCCCCCGGCTCCCCCGTGGTCCACCCGTCCCCCATGGGATAGAGCTTTCCCCCCGCACGAGGGGTATCGGGGGCCTCCGGCCAGGCCAGCGACGAGGCCGGAGTCGGGCCGACATACCAGAACAGGCGCGCCGCCGCCGCATCGTCCGGCCGTGGCAGGCATCGGGAGCCCGTCTCCTCGCGATAGCAGTAGACCGACCCCGGCGGAATGGGTCCCGTCGCCGTCGGCCCTCCCTCCGGCAGGGTCTTGATGACATCGCGTACCGCCGCGGCCGTCACGACGCACCCCGACAGCATCGTCGTCGCGACGGCCAAAGAAAGGAGAGGAAGGCTCCGGCTCATGGTCACGCCGCGACGTCGATGACGATCCGGCCCCGCACCTCGCCGCCGAGGATGCGCCCGGCCAGGTCCGGGAGAGCCGCCAGGGGCTCCACCGCGGTCATGCGGTCCAGCAGGTCGACCGGCATGTCCCGGGCCAGCCGCTCCCAGGCCTGGACGCGCCGGGGCACCGGCACCGGCACCGACGAAATCCCGAGCAGGTTGACGCCCCGCAGCAGGA
Source organism: Alphaproteobacteria bacterium (assembly GCA_039908285.1). Lineage (GTDB taxonomy): Bacteria > Pseudomonadota > Alphaproteobacteria > Rhodospirillales > Rhodospirillaceae > JAMOBE01. The sequence goes on along the minus strand of JAMOBE010000091.1, from coordinate 6,211 downwards.
ACGGGATGACCGAGCCGGGGAACTCGTTGCCGGCGGTATTGCCGCAGGCGGCGACGCTCCCGCCGTGCCGCAGCGAGGCCAGGACATTGGCCAGGGTATTGCCTCCCACCGAGTCGACGCACCCGAGCCAGCGCTCCGTCAGGAGCGGCTTGCCGGGGGCGTCGGCGATCGCCCCACGATCGACGATCAGCGACGCCCCCAGCGAGCGCAGATAGTCGTGGGTCTCCGCCCGCCCCGTCGAGGCGGCGACCCGGTAGCCGAGGGCGGCCAGCAGGGCGACGGCGACACCGCCGACGCCCCCACCCGCCCCGGTGACCAGCACCTCGCCGTCCTCGCCCGGCGTCAGGCCGTGTTCCTCCAGCGCCATCACCGCCAGCATGGACGTGAACCCGGCGGTGCCGAGGGCCATCGCCCGCCGTAGGGTCATGCCCGGGGGCAGCGGCACCAGCCAGTCCGCCTTCACCCTGGCCCGCTCGGCATAGCCGCCCCACCACGTCTCGCCGACTCGCCAGCCGGTGAGAATCACCTCGTCACCCGGCCGGTACAGGGGCGACGCCGAGGCCTCCACCACGCCCGAGAAGTCCACCCCCGGCACATGGGGATACCGCCGCACCAGCCGGCCCAGTCCGTTCAGGATCATGCCGTCCTTGTAGTTGAGGGTGGAGTAGGCCACCCGGACGGTGACGTCTCCCTCGGGAAGCGCCGAGTCGACAAGCGCCTCCACCGCCGCCGACACCCGCCCGTCCGTCTCGCGCAACACCAGCGCCCGGAAATTCCCCGCCTCACCCATGCCTCGCCCCCTCCGTCAGGCGTCATCCTCCACATCCAAGCATAGCAGACATTCACCGGAATGGACACTCCGGCCCGGCCAGGAGTCCAGGGCGATCGGGGGGAGAGCTTAACCCGCATTTCTCACCGGTCCGACGGATGCTGGCTTGATCCTTGATCCGCCGATGATTTTTCCTCCCTTGCCAATACGACCAGTATTGCCGGCGGTCGGAAAAATCATCGGCGAATCAAACCTCTGCGCCATCATTCCGCGTCCCGGTGAGAAATGCGGGTTAAGTTTGCTGGAAACGTGTGTGCATATGGTAGCTTCGGGTGGGAGTGGGAGTGGAAGTGGGAGTGAAATCACCATCGCGACAGGACGGGGGCAAGGCGGTTCCGCCCCGTCGTGGCTCCTTCGGGCCGCGGGCGATTGGGGCGGCCGTGGCCCGGGTCGCCCGACCGGTTCTCGGCAAACGCGGATTCGCCGAGGCGGCCATCATCACCGACTGGCCCAGTCTGGTCGGCCCGCAGCTCGCCGCCCACACCCTGCCGACCCGGGTCGCCCATGCCCGCGGCCAGCGGGAGGGCGGCGTCCTGCACCTGCGGGTGGCCGGGGGCGCCTTCGCGACGGAGGTGCAGCACCTCGAGCCCCTGATCCTCGAGCGCATCAACCGCTATTTCGGCTATCGCGCCATCGCCCGCATCAAGCTGTCCCAGGGACCGCTTCCCCGGCGCCGCTCCCCCAAGCTGGATGCGCCGCGCCCGCTCGCCCCGTCCGAGGAGCAGGCGCTCGCCGCCGACGTCGCCGGCATCGCCAGCGACGACCTGCGGGAGGCCCTGGCCCGCCTCGGCCGCGCGGTCATGGGGCGAACGGAGCCGTCACTCTGAGGCCTTCATGCCGTCGCAACGGCATCGCCGGTCTGATCGAAGGCCGAGGCCGTGTCCATCAGTATGGTGCGGAATATCTTCAACAGGTGCTGATCAAGCTCGTCCTTCATGTCAGCCATGAGGGCGAGGGCGGCTTCCGGGGCCATCGGATCCTTGTAGACCCGGCGGTCGGTCAGGGCCCCGAAGATATCGACGATGGACGCCATCCGGGCCAGGTTGTTGAGCTGAGTCCCCTTGAGTTGTCTCGGGTAGCCGGTTCCATTCAGTTTCTCATGATGCTGTTCGGCAATCGTCAGTACGCCTTTCGGCATGTCGGCGGAAAGGCCGAGGACACCAACCGTCTTTGGGACATGGCTTTTCATCGTTTCCCACTCGTCGCCGACGAGTCGCCCCGGTTTGTTCAGCACATCAAGGGGAATCGACATCTTGCCGATGTCATGAACCAGGCCACCCGTCGCCAAAGTCGTCAGATCCGAACCGCGGATGCCGATGTTGAAGCCGAACAGTGAAAGAATGGTCGCCACGCGGAGCGAGTGTACATATGAATAGTTATCGTGTCCTCGGACTCCCTTGAGGATGTCCTTGAAATGGTGTGAGGATATAGCATCCACGAGCGGGGCGCAACTTTCCTTCAGGTCTTCGTATGGCAGGGGCTTTCCTTCATCGATCAGATCGGAAATGCCGTTGAATATCTTCACGGTCTTGGTCAGGGCGGATTTCTGGAGCGGCTCGAAGCCGTTCCAGTTCGCTTCGACGCCCTTGTTGACCTGCCTTGAGATGGCATTCAGGAGGTCACTGCGCTTGAACGGCTTGACCAGCATGGCGTGGTTTCCGTGACGGACCGCATCACGGAATAGGCTGGACCCATTCTTGCGGGCGATACAGACCATCGGCGTGCCGACCAGGGTGTCGTGCCGACGGATCTTGTCGATTACCTTCAGACCGCTCCAGACCGGAGCGTCCTCGTCCAGGACGATCGCCGCCGGAGGCATCGCCCCCAGGTCCTTGATGGCGGCCACCGGGTCATCGAAGTCCCGCACGGTATAGGAAGACATGAGGGCGTGGGCAATCGCCGTGCGAAGGGCCTGATCAGCAGACAGAACGCCGACTAGAACCCTCCTGGCGGCATTTGATGTTTCACCTGTTGATTGCGCCATTTACTTCGCTCGCTCCATGCGGCCATGGGGCAGATGAAATAGTTTTAATAATCGCACTCAATTGTCTCGCCGATCTCGAGGTTGCGACTCCCTATCCAAGAAATGATGACATCAACCTCAAGGTGCCTTGACTCTGGTCAAGCGGCACCGTGGCACGCCTTCCGATCATGGCCGCGTTGCGATCCGAGTTGCCTGACAAAACCAATCCCGGTACCCTGCGGAACGGCGGCGGGATCGGCGGAAGACGGGCATAGGGGAAACTATAGCATGATTATGTGGCAAAGAGTTGGGTGGCAAAGACTGGGGTGGCTTGTGGTCGCCGTGTTCCTGATGGCCGGTGGCGGGGGGACTGCGCAGGCCCAGTCCGCCAAGCCTCAGCTTCATCTCGTCCCGGCGGAGGCCTGCGCCAGTTGCCACAAGGCGATCTATGACCAGTGGGCGGCCTCCATGCACGCCCGCAGCACGCCCATGAAGGACGCGATCCATGGCGCGTTCTATCAGGCCCTGGTCGGTGACCCAACCCAGGAGGGGGTCAAGTCGAAGGAGACCGGCGGGTATCCGGACTGCATCCAGTGTCATGCTCCCAATGCCGCCATCGACCAGACCACCAAGCTCGATGCGCAGCCGGCCTATGCCGAGGGCGTCAACTGCGTCGCCTGCCACACCATCGATGCCTTCCATGGGGTGACGGGGCCCGACGGCAAGCAGCGACTCGGCACCGCGGCCTACTCCTATTCCAAGGACAGCCTTCAGGGACCGAACGGCGCCTTCAATGGCGCCAATCTGGCCGTCGCCCCGGGTGGCGGCACGGATACGGTGCCCAACCCCTTCCCCCACCGGGCGCGGCAGTCGCTGTTCAAGGGGTCGGAGGTCTGCCTCGGCTGCCACGAGCAGCGCAAGAACGCCCAAGGCGTCCCGCTGTGCGCCACCGGCCCGGAAATGCGCGAGAGCGGCACCAACATAAGCTGCCAGTCCTGTCACATGCCGGTGGCGAACGGCTTCGTCAACCACACCATGGGCGGCGGCACCGACCCCGCCATGCTGCGGCAGGCGACGGCGCTGGACCTTGCGGCCAGCCGGAGCGGCGAGGAGATCGCCGTCACGGTCACGGTCAGGAATCTGCTGGGCCACAGGTTTCCGACCGGCGCGCCGTTCCGCTATGCCTACGTCGCGGTCACCGCCCTCGACGCCAAGGGCGGGACGGTGTGGAAGAGCTTCCAGGAGAGCCCCTTCGCCAACGATCCCGGCGCCATCCTGATGCTGAAGCTGGTGGGCGAGGACGGCAAGCCGGCGGCTCCGCCGGAGGCGACCAGGATCGCCGGAGACAGCCGCCTGAAGCCGGGCGAGAGCCGCTCGCTGAGCTACAAGGTGCCGGCCGCCAACGTCGCCATGGTGCGGGCGGAACTGCGCTATCACCTGCTGCTGCCGCCGTTCGTGCAGAAGTTCGGCGACAAGCTGCCACCCGAGGCCAAAACGCCGACGGTGATCGCCCGGGCCGAAACCACGCTGTAGGCGGGAGGGTGAGGGGAAAGTAAATGATTCGGCACCATGAGCGACACAAGCCCTCTCCCCCCCCTTCAGGGGGGAGAGGGTTGGGTGAGGGGGGTGCCGAAGCTCCCAAGATGGTGCCGGTTGCCTCACCCCCTCACCCCGGCCCTCTCCCCCTCGAGGGGGAGAGGGGGATCTGGTTCCGGTTTCATTTTCGGGCTCTGGGAATATCGGGCCGTCGTCTTCCGGTCATGGTGCTGCTGATCATCGGCGCCATGGCCGGTCCCGTAGCGGCCGATGAGCCGCCCCCGCCGCCCCCGCCAGCCCCGCCCGTCACCGGGGTCAGAGTCGCCGGTCCGCTTCCCCGGCCCGTCTGCGGCAACTGCCACGCCTGGCGACAGCCGGTGCTGGAGAGGCGGACGCTGAAGGCTCCCCACGACAAGATCGCCCTGGCCCACGGCGGCCAGCCGTTCTGGTGCCTCGACTGCCACGTCGGTAGCGATCCCTCGACTCTGCGTACTTTCGGCGGTGACGCCGTCGCCGCCTTTGGCGAGGCGGACCGCCTCTGCGTCCAGTGCCATGGCCGGCAGGTGCGGGACTGGCGGGCCGGGGTCCATGGGCGGCGGGTGGGCGGCTGGCAGGGCGAGCGGACGGTGCTGCGTTGCGCCGCCTGCCACGATCCCCATCGTCCGGCCTGGACGCCGACGCCGCCCAGCCCGCCACCACCCGCCCGCCGCGCCCGCATCGAGGGGGAGTGACCATGGCAAAGCCCGAGGATCCCTCCAACCGCAGCCGCCGCGCCGTCCTGCGCGGACTGGCCGGTGCCGGCGTGCTGGGGGCTTCGGCCGGCGCCGCGGCCATCGCCGCGACCTCTGTCGAACCGGTCGCCGATACCCTCGATACCCTCCTTCAGGCCCACTACCTGAGCATGACGCCGGCGGAGGTCACGGCGGCTCTCCGGCGCATCGAGCGGCGGGCGAAGCGCGACCATGGGGCGGACATCGCCTGTGCCGGCACGCCGCCGCTGCCCGGCGTGGTGTTCGGCTTCGCCCTCAATCTGTCCAAGTGCAAGGGCACGCGGAAGTGCGTCGATGCCTGCGTCGGCGAAAACAACTGCGGCCGTGGCGGCACCCTGCAGAACATCCGCGTGCTGGCGCTGCCCACCGGCTCGTGGTCGCTCGAGGACGCCGATCCCTACTTCGACGGCGCCACCGTGCCCGAGCCGGGCCGGCGCTACGTGCCGGTCCAGTGCCAGCAGTGCGACGATCCACCGTGCGTCCAGGCCTGCCCCGTCGAGGCCACCTGGAAGGAGCCGGACGGTGTCGTCGTCATCGACTATGACTGGTGCATCGGCTGCCGGTATTGCGCGGTGGCCTGTCCGTACTGGGCGCGGCACTTCAACTGGGGCGCCCCCCGCCTGCCGGCCGGCGGGGTGACCGCCGACACCCATTACCTGGGCAATCGCCCCCGCCCCCGGGGAGTGATGGAAAAGTGCACCTTCTGCGTCCAGCGCACCCGCAGGGGCCTGCTCCCGGCCTGCCTGGAGGCCTGCCCCACCGGCGCCCGCGTGTTCGGCAATCTCCTGGACCCGGAGAGCGAGATCCGCACCGTGCTGGCCAACAAGCCGGTGTTCCGCCTCAAGGAAACCCTGGGGACCGAACCAAAGTTCTGGTACTTCACCGACGGCTGATACCTGGAGACGTCATCATGGGAGTCCTCACCGACGTCTCGACCCGCCCGATGGTCACCGGGCGGTGGACCTTGCGGGCCTGGCTCGCCGGATTGACCGTACTGGTGGCTGCCGGGATTGGCGGCTGGTGGGTGCAGCTCGACCGGGGGCTCGCCGTGACCGATCTCACCGATCAGGTGGTGTGGGGGCTCTATATCGGCAACTTCGTCTATCTGGTGGG
>JAMOBE010000090.1:0-15032 GCA_039908285.1 Alphaproteobacteria bacterium | reverse complement strand
CCCCCGCGCGGGGGGCGACTGCGGCCGCCAAGCGCGCCGCACCGCAGAGCGACGTTTCAATCCACGCCCCCCGCGCGGGGGGCGACAGGTGGGTTATAAGCGATTGACGCTCGTAGGAAAACCAGCCTTTTGCCGCGAACCCCCGCCAGTCAAAGATTGAACGGGCGACAAAATCCGCCGGGGCACGGGCGGGCGGCTGATTTCATTCACTTTTCAAAGAGCGCGAACCTGCCGGGGATTCAATGGCCGCTTGGGGTTCGCGGAGCGTCCCCGGGTGGATTACAACAGCAGCGGACCGTCAAGGTCGAGCGGTTGGCGCGTGCCGATGTGCTCGACGCGCTTCTTGCCCTCGGCCCCCAGGTGATAGAAACGCAGACTGTCCTTGGTCGGGTCGATGATCTCGACCAGCCGGGTCTTGAGCGTCACCCACAGGGCGGGCTCGACTTCACATTCGAACACCGAGAATTGCACCCGCTGGCCGTAATCCTGCAACGCCTTGGCGACCCGCCGCAGTCGTCGGCGCCCGGCCACATCGGTGGTCTGTACGTCATAGCTGACCAGCATCAACATGGCGGTCAGCTCGACAGAAAAGCGGGGTAGCCGTCCAGATCGCCGCGAATGTGGCGGGCTAGAAGCAGCGCCTGGGTATGAAACAGCAGACCGGCGGGCATGGGTTCGTCAAGGAAGGGGTGCGTCAGGGGATCCTGCTTGCGCTTTTGCCAGGCGGTCAGCACCTCCTTGCGGGTGGTGTCATCCATGATGACGGCGCCACCTTCGAGACTCTGGAATCCGCCGGACTTCACCTGGCGACGATTGATCAGCGACAGCACCAGCCGGTCAGCCAGGACGGAGCGGAACTCTTCCATGATGTCGAGGGCGAGGCTGGCTCGCCCAGGCCGGTCGCGGTGCAGAAATCCGACATAGGGGTCAAGGCCGACCCCTTCCAGCGCGGCGCGCACATCGTGCATCAGGATGGTATAGACAAACGACAACAGGGCGTTGACGGCGTCGCGCGGTGGACGACGGTTGCGGCTGGTGAAGACGAAATCGGGTTCGTCGTTGCCGATCAGGCGCGCGAACGCACGCCAATACGCATGGGCGGCATCGCCCTCCACGCCACGCAGTCCGCCCACGTCCTTCTCCCGCTCCAGACGGGTGAGGGCGGCGGCTTGGATATCGGCAGCCGCGGTCAGGGCGTTCTCGACCCACTGCCGCTCGGTGTGGATCAGGGCGCACTGCCGTGGACAGACCTGATAATGCTGGAGCGCCGACAGCGTCACCACGCCATCGTCGTCCTCGTCCTCCTCGCCGGCGGCCATGTCACAGCATGTCGATCACCTCCACCCCGTCGGGGATGGCGGCGCGGTCGATATCGATCCGGTAGTCGGCGAAGGCGCGGGCGGGGCGTTCCGGATCATTGTCCCGGCGCTGGACCGAGACAGCCTCGAACAGGCGATGAGCCGGCGCGTTGCCGAGCTTGCTCGCGTGCTTGAACACGATCAGCCGGCGTGCCGACATCTTGCCGCGCGCGGCCGAATGATCGTGGTCGAACATGCAGGCGAGCGCCTGCCAGAACAGGGACAGGTCGTCTTCGCCAAAGCCGGTCTGGTTGGCGAGATGGGCGGAAACATAGCCCTCGGCACGGTAGAGCCCATAGGGCACCACATGCTTGCGGCCCATCTCGCGCTCCTTGGTCTCGGCATCCTTTTCGTTGGTTACCGCCATGCGGGTGATGGCGATCTCCTGGACCAGAATCGGCTCTACGCTGCGGGCGAACGCCAACTGGACCGGGCCTCGCACCTGGCCGCAGTTGACCTCGGTGGTCATGACGGCACCGAACATCCGGATGTCGAAATAGCGGCCGCACATCCAGTCGGTCAGCGCTTTCGCCTTGTCGCGATCCTTGGGCAACTTCTTCGGCTCGGGCTTCTGGTCGAGTGCCTTGTATGCCTTGCGGTGCTCCTCGTTCAGCACGCCCCGCTCGCGGATGTAGATGCCGAGTTGCTCGGGCCGCCCCAGATCGTCGCGGACCAGATCGACGTAGTTGCGCACCTTGCGCTTCAGGCAGACATCGGTCACCAGGCCGTGATTGGTCTGGTAGTCGAGGCGCGGCATGTTGCCGGCATCGGGATCGCCGTTCGGGTTGCCCAGTTCGACGTCGAACAGGTAGACGAACTCGTAGCGGTTGGAAAGCGGGGTCGACATGGCGGGTTTCACTCCTCGGTCTGGGCTGCCGGCTGGGCGGAGTCCGATGACGCCTGGCGGCGTGGCTTGAAGAAATCGTTGCGCTGGTGGTAGTAGCCGAGGGCGAACAGGCCCTGTTCCTCCAGGCTCAGGTGGGCGGGGAAACCGGCCTTGCCGTCGATGCCTTCCAGGATGCGGCCAATCAGGTTGTCCAGCCATCGGCTGGCGTCGATCTTGGCCAGATGGTGCGGCAGCAGGCGCAACAGCGGCGGGAACGCGGTGCGCGGCGATGACGATACCGACCCGAAGTAGCGATCGGTGATCGTGGCGTTGACCTCCCGCCCGTGCGCCATGAGCTGCGCCCGTTCGAGGACCGCGAACAGCCGGCCGAGCTTGTAGGCGACGGGGGTATCGGAATCGGTATTGAGGGTCACGTAGGCCTCCTGATCGATGGTGCCGGAGCGCGCCAGGCAGGCCTTGATCAAGGCGGCGCGCGGATAGCTGACGGGGGTGCGGTCGCTATGCTCGGCGCGGACGCGGTTCAGCACGGTGGCGAGCAGACCGGCCGGATACGGGCCGCCGGTCAGAACCGCCCGGGTGAGTGCGGCGGCCAGCGGCGGCGAGACGTTCTCGCTCTTGCCCTCCGGGGCGGTGGAAACCAGCAAAAGCCACAGCGGCAGGAACTCCGGCTCCTTGGCGTGGGCCTTCTCGATGGCCAGTGCCCGGTAGTGGCGTCCGATACGCCCGACCAGGACTTCGAGTGTCGTCACCTGCCACAGCCGCACCGACACCCGCGACCCGGCCGGGGTGGCGAGCCCCAGGACATGGAAGGCGATGCCCGGATCGCCACCGCTGAGATCATCGGTCGGCGGCCGCCCATCGCGCATGGCTGACAGAGCGGCATAGAGCCTTTCGGCGGTGGAGGGATCGAGTTCGCGCGGCCCCTCGGCGGCCGCGGAGCCGGTGGCGGCCAGCGGCGGGTTGAACAGATCGGCGATCGTGGTCTCGGCCGGGCAGGGCCGCTCGGCCCAGAAGACGACGGTGGTGTCGCCAAGCCGCAGGCGGCGGCGGTCGTTGCGCAACAGATCGGCAAGGCCGGTGGCATAGGCGAACGCCGCCCATTCGCCGACCGGGGCGTTGAGGCCCTTGTCGTCGGGACCAAGACCGTAGGAGCAGAAGGCCTCGGTGTTGAAGCTGACGAACGGGGCGCCGTTGCCCGTGGTGCCGGGCAGTTTCAGTCCCTGATGCAGTCGGGCAATCGGGCCGGTGGTGCCGGTCACCAGGCATTGTCCGCCATCACTGCTGCCGCGCGCCGCGTATTCCCGCGCCCACGTTGCACGCAGGGCCGGACGGTCGTGGAGAAAACCGGGCTCATCGTCCAGTTCAAGGGCGAGGAAGGCCTTGCCCACATCCTCCCACGCCACCGCCGAGCGCGCGAGAACGGCCGCCAGGTCGTCGATCCGCCAGGCATCGAAGAAGGCCCGCAACGCCCGCGCGCCCGCATCGTCGCAACCGGCGAGCAGGCGATGGTGCAGGGCGTGGGACAGGGTGGCCCGCTTACCCGTCGGCACCACCGCGGCAGCCGAGCCCTTGCCCTCCCCGGCGGTGGCCCCGAACAGGTAGTCCGCCTTGTCGCACAGGAAGAAGGCCTTGTCGCCGGAGGTGCGGGAGTCCTCGGGCACGAAAAGGGTGCGTGGGATCAGCTTGCGGCGCTCCTGCCGGCGCAGATCGCGGATGCTCGCCACCCGTCCGGCGGCGGTCAGGACCAGGGCGAAGCCTACGCCTTGCGCCCGGTATCCGAACGCGGGAACCTCCACCCGGTCGGCCATGGCCGGGTCCACCGCCTCGCAGCGGCGTTCGTAGTATCTCGCCAACGCCGAAAGGATCATGCCGCGCCCTCCACCCCGAGCGTCGGTGGGAACGGCGGCACCTCGATCACGCCATCGCGCATGACGGCCTGGAAGAAGCGCGGCTGGCGGCCGGCCGCAAAGTCGATGTCGTGCAGCATCCAGCCCAGATCGCGCTCGCCGGTGAGATCGGGATGCGGCCGCGGCGGGTCGTCCTCGCAAAGTTCGAAGCGGGCGGGGAATTCGCGCACCCCCAGACACGGCTGGTGGAAGCATTGCCCGGCGCGGGCGCGGCGGCGGAACATCTCGAGGTGCTTGCCCTCGCTGTCGTCTGCTCCGGCACGAACGAGATCGAAATGGGCCTCGATCAGGTAATCGACATCGGCCAGGAACAGGGTCGTGCGCTGCTGGCGTTCGTCTTCCACCACCAGATAGGGCCGCGCATCGCTCATTTTCGCGCCAACCTCGTTGCGGCGGATGGCGTCGAAGCGGATGGGGGCAAGGACATGGATGCGGTCGATCACCCAGCGGATCGCCGGCTTCCAATGGATGGCCTCCAGAATGCCGCGCGCCGCAGACGGGGTGATGACGTCATAGGATACCCGCTCGGCCTTCATCTCCGGTCGGGTGAAACAGGCCCGCGGACCCCCTACCCGCAATCGCACTCCATAGCCCATGACTGCCTCCGTCGACCTACGCCAATCGCACATCTAGTATGCGTTATGTCGCAGGGCTACCACGCCTAAAAAAGCGTGTCCAGCACTGCGTTAAATGCCGGTGGTTACGGAGTGGGTCGCAGCTACACGAACATCCCGTCCGGCCGCACGGCATCCGAAGCGCTCATGACGCCGAGCGCATCGTGGTAGGCCTCGCGGTCCAGGACCCGGAAGCGTTCGCGCACGGTCTCGATCGCGCCGGCGGTGATCAGGGCCGCCACCTCGTTGGCATAGAGCTGGACCGTATAGGGCTGCAGGTCGCGCAGGAAGGCCTGCGGCGTATCGCTCGCGCGCACGGCGGTGATGACCCAGTGGGCCTCGTCATCCCACGGTACGATCACGTCGATCATCTCGGTGTCGATCAGGCGGAACAGGTTCGCCGCGGTCTTGAAATTGAAATTGGCGAGCCGCGGATCAGGGAGCAGGGTGCCAAGAACTTTCCGATGGTCCAGGTCGGCATCGGCGTACAGGCTGCGGAAGAAGCGTTCGATGGTGGCCGGGGCAAGCGGATCGGTGACCTGGTCGAGAAGAAGCCGGGTGATCTCCGCGCGCCGGTGCCACTCGCCCCGGAGTGGCCACCCGTCGGGCTCGAACAGGCGCACGGCGCCGAGGGCGCGCCTTCCCTCGCGGTTGCAGCGGCCGGCCGCCTGGATGATGCTGTCAAGTCCGGCCATCGCCCGGTAGACCACCGGGAAATCGACGTCCACCCCGGCCTCGATGAGTTGGGTGGAGACCAGCCGGCACGGCCTGCCATCCTTTAGGTCCTGGCGGATCGCGGCGAGCTTTTCGCGGCGGTGGGCCGGGCACATGCGCGCGCTCAGGTGCGCGGCACCCGGAACGTCCCCCAGCAGGCGGAACAGTTCGGCGGCGTGACGGCGGCGGTCGACCACGGTCAGGACCTGGGGATGGCCGCGCATCGCTTCGGCCAGGGCGCCATCGCCGAGGCGGCCGAGGCGCTCCACCGCCACCCGCCGCAGTTGGTCGTGCAGGGAATGGGGATCGGTCATGATCTCGCGCACATCCGTAAGACCGGCCCTGAAATCGGCCGAGCGGCGCAACGCCGGCTGGGTCGCCGTGCACAGCACCACCGTCGCCCCGTAGCCGCGTACCAGTTCACCGACCACGGCGAGACACGGGCGGAGGAAATCGGCTGGCAGCAACTGCACTTCATCCAGAACCACCACCGACCTGGCGATATTATGCAGCTTGCGGCAGCGGCTGGCCCGGTTGGTGAACAGGGATTCAAAGAACTGGATGGTGGTGGTGACCACCACCGGCATATCCCAGGTCTCCTCGGCCAGGCGCAGCCTGGTGCGGTCGTCGAACTCGTCCGCTGTTCCGTTGTCCTTCGGGTGGCGGTAATTGCTGTGGTGCTCAAGCACGGTCCCCGGCGGAAGGGCACTACGGAACACAGCCGCCGTCTGTTCAATGATACTGGTATAAGGAATGACGTAAATGACGCGATCAAGCTCATGGCGGCGGGCATGGCGCAGGGCGAAGGCGAGCGATGACAGCGTCTTGCCGCCGCCGGTCGGCACGGTGAGTGAAAACAGGCCCGGCGCCGCGTCCGCCATGGCCCGGCAACGCTCCAGCACCTTGGCGCGCAGGCTGTTGATGGGCGTTTCGTTCGGCTCCATGCCGGCCAGGTAGCCGTCAAGGCTGTCCTCGAGTGCCCCCATGTCGGGTGAGGAATCCGGACCGCGCCGCAATGCCGCCCCAGGGTCGAAGTAGCACTCGGTGGCTAGGAAGTCGGCATCGACCAGACACGAATAGAGCATGCGGACGAAGAACGACAGGGGGAACTGTTTCTCCGCCGCGCCGACCGAAGCCAGCACTGGCGGCAACGGCGGCGGCGCCAGCTCTCCGACGGTTTTGGTATCGTATGCTGGGACGATGTTTTTCAACCGGCGCTCAAGGTCTGTGAAATCAGGCAGGCCGCCATGGTGGCCGACCAGAGCATAGGCCATCAGCCGACCGAGGTTCCCCCACCGGGCCACGGCCTCGCGCCCCCCGGCCGTGGCGTGGTCGATCGACGGACCGCCCGCCAGGCGATGTTGGAAGGCATCGCAACTCTTGCCGATGTCATGCAGCAAGCCAAGCGGCCGCCCCCAACCAGGGGCGCCGATGGTGTCGGCATACGGCCCGGCCAACCTGGCGACTCGTTCGAGATGGAGCCCAAGTGGTTCCCAATGTTCGTGATCGGCACCGCCGGCGTGTGCATACCAGTCCGTCATCGTGCTGGTCCGCTTCTGAAGGCCTGCCACCGCAAACGTCCTGACGTCTCCGAGCTGACACTGGGATGAGCATAGCAACGCCCACCGAGAGTTCGCACTGTTCCTTTTGCTTTACCAGGTCCGACTCGACGCGACTCGATGCTCCGGCGGAGCCGTGCGCTGTCCGCATACATCGTGAACTGCGTCGCCATTCCGGTGACGATGCCCAAGAATTCTGCGGCGTACAGAATTCTGAGGAGGGACAGCCTGGACGTATGAACCCTTTTTTTCACGATGCGGCGTGTTAGTCTGCCGGGTCTTGGCTTGGTGATCCGTGGGAGAGGGATATGCGGCGAGTCTTTGGAGTTCTTGGTCTGATCTCGACACTGATGTGGGGGGTGGCCGAGGCCGCGCCGCCGCCGTCGGCCGGCGCCCTGACCGTCGACATTCGCGAAGCCGCGAAATCGTCCCCTCACAAGGTAACCCTGTACCGGGACAGCCACGCCCTGGTGGTGAGTGGCTCCGAGCGGCGGGCGGTGGCCGACGCCGAGACGGTGACGGCGGCCTTGAAGGCGCGTGGCTTCACCGTGGAGACGGTTGCCAATCCAAAGGGCGAGGGCCTGCGCGACGCCTTTCGCCAGTTCCTCGCCAGCAAGGGTGCCGAGCCCGACGCCCGCCTGGTGATCTGGTATGGCGGCTCCGCCCGCCGTCAGGGGTCGGAGAGCTACCTGCTGCCGGGCGACGCTCCGCCGCCGGGAGGCGCCGCTGCGCCCACGTCCGCCATCGGCCAGCGTGAACTGGCGACGCTGCTCGAGTCGGCGTCGGCCCGGCATGTGCTGATGGTGCTCGACGCCTGTATCGGTGGCCCGCCGCTGTTCGAGAACCGCAAGCCGGCACCCGCGGCGGAGATGGGATGGTCGACCACCCTCCCGGCCCGCCAGATGCTGGCCCGCTGTGCCGCCGGCGAGGAGCCGGCCGGTGGCGGGGAACTCGCCGCGGCCTTCGTGGCAGCGCTGGAGGCCAATTCGCCGGCCGATGGCAATGGTGACGGTCTGGTCACCGGTGGCGAACTGGCCAGGTTCGTTCAGGACCGCTTCGCCGCCGCCCATCTGCCGGCTCCGTCCCAGGGAACCGCGCGGGGCTTCGGCGGCGGCGAGATCGTGTTCCTGGCCGGCGTGCCCAAGGAGCCGCCGCCGGAGGTGGTGGAGAGGGATAATGCCTCCCAGGCACAGGCACAGGCACAGGCACAGGCACAGGTCCAGGCGATGGGATCGGCCAAGATGGTCGAACGGATGATACTTCCCGGTCCCGCTCTCAACTCTCCCTCTCCCGCTCCCAAGGTGGCCGGCGGCAGCGGGGGAGCGAAGTCGATCTTTCCCGGCGTGTCCTCCGCCTCTCCTCCTCCTCCGGGCGTCGCCGGAGGCCCTCCGGCAGGGGCCATCGACCGCGAGCGCTATCGGAAGGCGGACACCAACCCGGTGCGCGTGACGCGGGAGCAGCCGGTCTCCACCTTCAGCATCGACGTGGATACGGCCGCCTATGCCAATGTCAGGCGTTTCCTGCGCGACGGCAAGGTGCCGCCTCGCGATGCGGTGCGCATCGAGGAGATGGTCAACTATTTCGAGTACGACTATCCCCGCCCCAAGGACCGGACCGCGCCGTTCCTGGCCAGCGTGGCGGTGATGCCGACGCCCTGGAATCCCCGGACCCAGCTTCTGCACATCGGACTCAAGGGCTTCGAGCCGGAGCCGGCCGCCCGGCCGCGGGCCAATCTAACATTCCTGGTGGACGTGTCGGGATCGATGCAGCCCCACGAACGCCTGCCGCTCCTCAAACAGTCCCTGCGCATGCTGGTGGCGGAGCTGAAGGACGATGACAAGGTGGCCATCGTCACCTACGCCGGGGTCACCGGGGTGGCGCTCGAGCCCACTCCCGGACGCGAGCGCGGCCGCATCCTGGCGGCGATCGAGGCGCTGGGGGCCGAGGGCTCCACCGCCGGCGGGGCCGGGCTGGTCAAGGCTTATGAGCTGGCCGAACGGACCTTCGACAAGGCGGCGGTGAACCGGGTGATTCTCGGCACCGACGGCGACTTCAACGTCGGCGTCAGCGATCCCGAGCACCTGGAGTCCTTGATCGCCGCCAAGCGCAAGACCGGCATCTATCTGTCGATCCTGGGGTTCGGTACCGGCAACCTCAACGATGACCTGATGCAGAAACTGGCGCAGGCCGGCAATGGCAATGCCGCCTACATCGACTCCCTGGCCGAGGCCCGCAAGGTGCTGGTGGACCAGATGGCCTCGACACTGTTCACCATCGCCGACGACGTCAAGATCCAGGTGGAGTTCAATCCGGCCCGCGTCGCCGAATACCGTCTGATCGGCTACGAGACCAGAATGCTGAAGCGCGAGGACTTCGCCAACGATCAGGTGGACGCCGGCGAGATCGGCAGCGGCCACGCCGTCACCGCCCTCTACGAGCTGACCGCTCCGGACAGTGCGGCGCGGCTGATCGAACCCCTGCGCTACGGCGACAAGGAAGCCCAGTCTGTCGCCAAGGCCACTCCAGGCCAGGAGTACGCCCACCTCCGCCTGCGGTACAAGCTGCCCGGCGAGAAGAAAAGCCGCCTGATCGAACGCCCGATCGTCGACGCCGACGTCGCCGCCAAGGTTGACGACGCCCCCGTTGAGGCTCGCTTCGCCGCCGCGGTGGCGGCCTTCGGGCAGCTTCTGCGCAACGATCCCTACACGAAGGACTTCACCTACGCCGACGTCCTGGCCCTGGCCCAGCCGGTGCGGGGCGCCGATCTTTTCGGGTATCGTGGCGAGTTCATCCAGCTCGTGCGCTCAGCCGGTTCGGCGCGCGCCTCGGCCGACTGAGCAGGGAGTTTGAAGGATGAAGACCCATGGACGGGGGATTGGCCCACTGGCTGTCGCTCTGGCATCGGCGTCACCGGCCGCTGATCGGGCTGCTGTTCGCGACCGGTGCGGTGGCGGCAGGGCTCGCCTATGCGCAGAATTACCTTCTCGCCGCCCTGACCCAGGCGCTGACGGCCCCGGCATCGGCTGCCGGTTCGGCAGGGGGGGGGAGCGGCTTTCCGCCAGGACTCGATGCCCGCGACTGGGGCCTGCTGCGGCCAGTGGCGATGCTTTCCGAGCGGCTCGACGTGGCGTTTCCGGTCGTCTGCCTGGTGCTGTTCGTCGTCGCCCACCTGACCGCCGACGTTCTCGACTATGTCCGCATCCGCGCCACCGGCCTGCTGCGCATCGGCACGCGCAACGACATCGAGGCGCAGGTTCTCATGCACCTTCTCGGCAAGGACGATGCCTTCCTTGCCGACCATTCCCCCGCCGAGACGGTCAACCGCCTCGCCACCGATCTCAACCGGGTGTGCGAGCGGCGCGCCAACGTGGTGCGGGTGTGGTGGTCGGCGGTCCTCATCCTGGGCCACCTCGTGTTCTTCCTCCAGCGCGACTGGCGTCTGGCCCTGGTTGCTGCGTCGGCGTGTCTGGCGATGGCGGGCTGGACCCGCCACATCACCCGCCGCATCGCCGATCTCGACCGCGACTACCTGGTCCAGGACGATCGCGTGAAATCGCGGTTCGAGGACTTCCTGCGGCTCGCCCCCGAGGTCCAGGTCGGACATCTGTACGCCAAGGCCTTCCGGACCCTCGGCCGGGTCCAGGTGGAGCGAACCTCGGCCTATCTGCGGTTCGTCACCGTCTCCGGGGCGCTGCGCATGGGAGATCTGCTGTCGGCGCTGGCGGCCATCGCCGGCACCATTGTCGTCGTTCTCCATATCCGCTCCCAGGGCGAGAACGCCGGCGCCCTGGCGCTTCTTCCGGTCGTCATCCTGGCGCTGCCGGGCCTGTTCAAGAGTTCGTCCGACCTGATCCAGCTGAGCGTCGATTTCCGTCTCGCCCGGACCAGTCAGGAGCGGCTTGAGGAGTACGAGACCCACGGACGCGGCGTGACGGCCGAGCCCACTCCAGCGGTGGTCCATGGGACGACCATACGCCTCGACGGGGTCCGCTATTTTCACGGCCGCCCCAATGCGCCAGGCAGTGCCGGGGTCGAGGCCATCGACGCCACGTTCAGCCAGGGGCGCTGGTACGCGGTGGTGGGGCGGGCCGGCAGCGGCAAGTCCACCCTGGTCAATCTGCTGCTGGGGCGGCTCCAGCCCCAGGCGGGACGCGTGACGGTGGACGGCAGGCCGTTCGATCCAGCCGCATCGTCCCTGCTGTTCTCCTACCTGCCGCAGTTTCCCGCCCTGATGAACGCGACCATCGGCGAGAACCTTTTGTTCGGACGGGCGGAGGTGGACGAGACCGTGGACCCGGGCGCAGCCCTCGACGCTGCCGATGTCCAGCTTCTCGACGCCCTTGGGGTTGGGGCTCTCTGCCGTCTCAAGGCCCGCGACATGACACCGGACGATCCCGGAGCGGAGGACGGACCGGCGGCGCTCACCCGCCGTGGACTGGCCTTCCCCGTCGGCCGTCAGGGGGCCAGCCTGTCCGGCGGACAGGGCCAGTTGGTGGCCCTGGGGAGGGCGCTGCTTCGTCGCACTCCGGTCGCGATTCTCGACGAGCCGACGTCGTCGCTCGATCCCCGCGGCACCGCGCGCGTCGTTGATGTCTTGCTGCACTGGAAGACGGAGCGCATCTTGATAACGGTAAGCCACGACCCGGACCTCGTTCGCCACGCCGACGAAATCCTGCTGATGGACGGCGGACGCATCGTCACCCGGGGCACCTTCCGCGAGGTCCAGGACCGGTCGGACCTGTTCCACAAGGCCCTGGTCGAGGGGTGAGAGAGCATGGTTTCGGTTATCGTCAAGCCGACGCTGCGATGCAATGCCGCCTGTGCCTACTGCAGCTCCGCCAACGCCGCGCGCTCCAGTCGTGACCGCATGCCGCCCGCGGTGCTGGAGCGGCTGTTCGACCGCGTCCACGAGTTCCTGACGGAGCGGCCGCGGGAGACCGTGGTCATCACCTGGCATGGCGGCGAGCCGCTTCTCATGGGACCGGGGTTCTTCGAGGACGTCCTGGCCTGTCAGCGGCGGTCGTGCGGGACGACGGCGTCCCGCATCGCCCACCGGCTCCAGACCAACCTGACCCTGTTCGGGGAGAGGTTCGTCGCGCCACTACGCCGGCTTGGACTGTTCGGGATCGGCACGAGCTACGAGCCTCTGCCCGGCCTGCGCGGTCTCGGCAAGGCCCGCGACTGCGATGCCTACCGCGAGCGCTTCCATGAGGCCGTCCGGCTCCTGGAGGCGGAGCGCTTCGGCTGGGGGCTGATCTACGTGGTCACCCGGCCCGCCCTCGACAGGGCGGAGGAGATCTTCGCCGAGTTGATCCGCCTCAAGCCGGACGGAAACATCTCTCTCCATGCCGTCGACCCCGGACCGGATGGGGCCGGCGACTTGGCCATAAGCCCGCGTCAGTTCGCCGATTTCCTGGGGACGGTCTTCACGACATGGTGGCCACGGCGCGAACGCCACCCCCACGTCGAGCCGTTCCGGTCGCTCACCCGCTCCATCCTCGACGGCGTTCCGCATCTTTATTGCCGGGAGGCGGGAACCTGCGCCGCGACCCACCTGGGCGTGGAACCGGACGGCACCTACTCCCACTGCGGCCGGGCCTCGGACCGCCAGGTTCTCGAATATGGGTCCGTATTCGAGCGTTCCTTCGCCGAGGTGCTGGCAGACCCTCGGCGCGTCCCCATCGCCGGGCGGCAGACGACGCTGCGACAGGGCGCCTGCCGGGACTGCCGGCTGTGGTCGCTGTGCCACGGCGGCTGTCCGCTCGACGCCGTGGACGCCACCGGCGATTTCGCCGCCCCCTCGCCATGGTGCGAAGCGACGAAGGCCTTCATCGAAGACCATTTCGAGCCGATTACCGGCACCCGATACCACGGAGGGAAAATGCCCATCCTGATCAAGCATGGCGACCGATACTACGAGATCCCCGACGAGGTTCTCGCCAGCAGCGGTCTGACCAGGGAACAGTTCGAACAGCGTCTGCAGAAGCTCGGGACCGACGTCGCCGACCCGGCCCGCGACCGGCGGGACAACTGCAACTTCATCGATCTTGCCGCCTGCCGGGTGGAGGATTTCTGAGATGGCGGAGGGGTGCTACGTCCCGCACCCCTCGACCGCGGATGATCCATCCGCGTCGGCGCCGCCGAACATCAGACTGGTGGCCAGTTCGAGGATCCGGCCTTCGAGGTCGCCCCGCAGGAACCAATAGCAGAAATCGTCGCGATCGAGGTCCGGCTGGAACAGGCGGCGGTGCGGGCAGCCGCCGGCGCATTGCGGCAGAACCGCGCAGTCCCGGCATTGCTCGTGACGGAACCAGTCGTATGTGAGCCAGAACAGGGAATTGGCCTGATTGGTCGGCCCGTCCACGAACACGGATCCGAACGCCCGCTCGGGCCAGCCGGCGTCTTCCGGGCACTTGAACAGGAAACCGTCGGGATCGATGGTGAAGGCGGTCTCGGCGGTGGCGGCGCAGCCCCCCGGCTTCTGCCACGACAGCGAGGTGTGCATGGGCAGGCCCAGGGCCCGGGCGCGGTGGCGCTGACGGCGCACCACGTCCACGTAGGTGCGGTGCGCCACGTCGCTGCGCACGCCGTCGGCGCGGGCGTGCTCCGGCTGATAGACGTTGGCGATGTTGACCGACTTGAGGGTCTTGTGGAGGCCCCGGCGCACCAGGCCGTCGAAAAGGTCGTCCCACTCGTCGGGCGCGTCGCGGGTCAGGTTGATGCGCAGGTGGACCGCGGCAGCGGCGGCGGCGGCAACCAGATTGTCCAGCACGGTCTCCTGGGTGTCGCGGCCCTTCTTGTCCCGCTTGGTCGCATTGGGAACGTCGACGGTGACCTGGAGAACCGACACCCGCGAACGCACCAGGGTGGCGACGGTGTCCTCGCGCAGCAGCACACCGTTGGTGGTCAGCACGGCGCCGTAGGGGATTTCCGCATCCTCGCAGAGCTTGTGCAGCCGGGGACTGAGCCGCTCGATCGCCGCGACGGACAGCAGCGGCTCGCCACCGAACCACGAGACCGTCAGCCCCCGGGAGCCCTTCACCCTGGCGGCCAGGAAGGTGACCATGGCCTCCTCGGTCTCGCGGGTCATGGCGCGGGAGTGGCGTTCCACCTGCAGCTGGCCCTCGAAGCAATAGGAGCAGCTCAGGTTGCAGCCGAGGGTCGGCAGGATGTTGGCGGTGATCTTGCGTCCACGGTCGTGGCGGCCGCCATTGTAGTGGGCGCGCACCAGATCGAGTTCGTCGACGCCCTCGGCAACGAAGAAGCCGCGGCCCTCGAGGTCGGCAAGCGGCCGCGGAACCGCATCAATGGCGCAACTGAACCGCCCCCCCGGCGCCAGGAAGCGCTGCCAGAGGTCCTGCGGGACCACGGCAAGGGCGGCGGAAAAGGTGTTGTAGACCGCCTTCAGTCCATTCCCGAGATCGACCGCGACATTGAAGCGCGAGGGAACACGAACCAGCGGCACCTGACGCAGCCGCTCCAGCGCGGCGGGCGATGAGGGCAACCGCGCCGTCCGTCGGTGCCTCACCTCGAAGGCCGCCGACGGCCGGTCATTCTCATCGGTCATTGGCGTGGTCAGCAGGACGCTCCGTAGCTGGCCTTGTCCATACAGCAGCCGCAGCCGATCTGCACGGAATCGGCATACTGATCCCAGGCGACGTTGGGATCGCCCACATCACCACCACTGCTCTTGCGACGATAGTCCTCCGCAGATATGGCGTATGTTGCGAGCACGTTTTCAGAGAGTTCGAAATACTGATCGCGCGACTTTACGAGAATTGACATGCCTTCCTCCCCAGCAAAAACAACGTCAGAAGCTCCGAGTGGACTTGGCTTGCATTCTAATGCCGCGGTTCTAACGGAGTCAATAGACGGAAATCAGGGCTGTCCGTAGCACATGATATGAGCGATCCTGGAATCCTTCCAGGGAGGGGGCGATGGGTCGGGGCAGAGTGCTATCGGAGGTCCGCGAGATGCGGTTTGAAGAGGTTATGGGTCGGTACGGCGACGGCCGGCTGTCGTGTGAAGAGGCA
>JAMOBE010000218.1:0-1870 GCA_039908285.1 Alphaproteobacteria bacterium | reverse complement strand
CCTGCGTTCCACCCGGCTTTGGGAACAAGATGTCACCATCGACGATGCCCGCTATTATGGCCTGATCCAGCGATTGGCTTCCAGCGACGGGGCGTTGATCCTCTCGCAGGATTCCCGCATCTACCGGTTCGGCGCGATTGCCAATCTGGCCAACCTCACCCAGCCCGGCTCCCGCATCACCGGCTCCGGTGAGTTGGCGGCACAATTTCTTTCCCAATCGGGCGTCGTCATTAAAATATCCCAGGATGGCAGCGGCAGCGTCTATGCCAACCATGCCATGCGCTGGAAACTGTGAATGCTTGACTCCATGCAAATCGTCGATATGATCAGCAAGGGTGAGGGGTGTCTTCCGGTTGGTTGTCCAGTCCACGGGGTAACAGGGGAGAGGAAACCATGAAAAAATTGACTGGTCTGTTGTTGGTTGCTGGCCTGCTCTTCACCGCCCTGACGGCCCAGAACACCCGCGGCGTGTTCGGCATCCACGAGGTGCCGCCGGACTTCGTCGCCCGGCAGATGGTGCTGTGCCTCGAGGACATCGGCGCCGACGTGGTCAAGACGGGCATGCTGGTCTCGGCCGCCATCATCGAGGCGGTGGCCGACGTCCTGGACCAGAGGGCGCCCACCGTGCCGCTGGTGGTGGATCCGGTGATGGTGGCCAAGGGCGGTGCCTCGCTGCTGGCGGTCGAGGCGACGGAAGCCCTGCTGCGTCGTCTGGTTCGCCGTGCCGCCGTGCTCACCCCCAACCTGCCGGAGGCCGAGGCCCTGCTGGGCCGGACGATCGAGGACGTCACGTCCATGGAGGCCGCGGCCCGCGACCTGCTGGAGTTCGGTCCGGCGGCGGTGCTGCTGAAGGGAGGCCATCTGGAGGGCGACCGGCTGGTGGACGTGCTCGCGACCCGGGATGGTCTCGAGCGGTTCGAGGGCCACCGCATCGCCTCCACCAGCACCCACGGCACCGGCTGCACCCTGGCCTCGGCCGTGGCCTGCGGCCTGGCCCAGGGGATGACCGTGACGGCGGCGGTGGCCCGCGCCCGCGCCTACGTGACCGAGGCCATCGCCACCGCTCCCGGCCTGGGTCACGGCCACGGCCCCCTGAACCACGCCCACCCCGTCGCACCGATCTCCTCGTAACGGAGTCCACCGCGCCGCCGCGTCGTCGTCCTCGTGACGGGCGGCGACCCAGCCGCTGCCGGACGCGGTCTCCTCGAGTTTCCAGAAGGGGGCGCGGGTTTTCAGCCAGTCGATCAGGAACTGGCAGCTTTCGATGGCGGCGGCCCGGTGCGTCGCGGCCGTCGCCACCATCACGATGCGGTCCCCGGGGAGCAGCCGCCCATGGCGGTGGATCACCAGGCAGTCGAGGAGCGGCCAGCGCTCCCGCGCCTGGCGTTCGATGGCCTCGAGCTGGCGCTCGGTCATGCCGGGATAGTGCTCGAGGGTCATGGCGAGAATCGGCGCTTCAGCCTCCCCCCCGGCCTCCCCCCCCCTGGTCTCCCCCCTGGCGTCCCGCACCAGGCCGACGAAGGTGGCGATGCCGCCGATGTCGGTGCGTCCGGCGGCGAATCGGCCGATTTCGGCGCCGACGTCGAAGTCTTCGCTCTGGATGCGGATCATGGGCGCCCGGGTCCGCAGCCGCCGGTGACCGGCGGGAAGAAGGCGACCTCGTCGTCCGGTCCGACCGGGGCCGAGAAGTCCACGTACTCCTGATTGACCGCGGCCCGCACGATGGCCCGGTCGGCGAAGGCGGCGGCGTGGGCCGGGTCACGCTGACACAGCCACTCGACCAGCGACTCCACCGTGCCCACCTCGGGCGGCGGGGACACGCGTTCCTCGCCGACGCCGACCTTGGAGCGCAGCCAGGCGAAATAGAGAA
>JAMOBE010000217.1:0-1874 GCA_039908285.1 Alphaproteobacteria bacterium | reverse complement strand
CGCCTTCTTCAGCGATACCTTGCCGTCAAAATGGGAACGAATCAGGGACTTCGTCTCCGATACCTTCCATATCATAAACCGGGATGATTTCCGGGTTTTGACGTAGACAGGGTATAACCGGACAGCAGTGAAAATCCATGCCATTCACGATCACGGAAAATCCCGCTCAAACCCAGACCTGATCAGGAGATCCGAAGATGGACGGTCTTGGCCTCGACCGTCCGTGTCGGAACGACACATAGGGAGCCCCGAACACACCAGTCCTTGCGATCAATCCAGCCCCAGCGCAAGTCAAATCCCGGCGTTTCGCCAAGGTCAAGTTGCAGGATCGCGACGTATCCTGAGGGCTGACCATAATCGATATTATGGGTTTCCCTCCTGCCATAACTGATGCCATCAAGGTCATTGCAGACTTCCGAAGTTAGGATACTTATAGAATAATGGTTGTTGGCGACATATCGCGCAACAGAACCCCAATCTGTTTCTTCGATCCGCCATGCCTCTGGTTTTGAGCGTGCCAGTTCCTTGCCCAATATGCGGGCGAGAAACGTCACGCCTCCGCGCTCCAGCCCCCTGTATTTGTGGGGTAGGGCGGATCGGCTCATCCCGTGATCGAGTGCGAATTCAAGATGACCCAGGTCTTCCTGCAGCGTGCCGAGAGGGTATCTGGCGATGGTTGCCTCCACCGCCGCCAGCAGGTGCCTGGGACGAACGGGATGCTCGTCAAGGAGCTTGTGCGTCACCATCGACCATTCGGCCGGTGACGAAGAGTCATAGGGCGAGGGCATGGGCCGTTTCTCCACCATAACCTTATCCTGACGCGCCATTCCCCCGCAGCAGCCGCTCCACCGCCTGGCGGGCGGTGGCGAACCGCTCGTCCCATGAGCCGCGGATCACGACGTAGGGCAGGCCGCGCCGGTCCAGCTCGGCGCGCCAGCGGGTGAACTGCGCCGCCCGGTCGTCGGGCAGGAAGCGCTGGGGATCGGCGACCCACGGCACGTCGACGTCGAGGAGCAGATGCAGGTCATGGCGCCGCCGCTCCGCCAGTTCGCGAATCCACGCCGGACAGTCGCCGACGAGGATTTCGCTCCACAGGACGGTGGTGATGGTGTCGGTGTCGCTGAACAGGACACGATTGGCCTGGCGGGCCATGGCCTCCTCGGAGGCGCGGTGGCCGTGGGCGATCATGTCAATATCGTCGGCGGTACACCGGCCGCCGTTGGCGTCCAGGAGCGTGCGGCCGTACTCGGCCACATATACCGTCCCGAAGTGGGCGGCGAGGTCGCGGGTCAGGGTGGACTTGCCGGTGGACTCAGGACCATAGACGCAGACTCTCTTCACGAAATGCGGCCGCACGCACGACGGAAGGTAAGCCCAGTGGGCCAGGGGGTCCTGGCGAATGGCGGTGGCGGAGACCGGGACCAGCGCCCGCTCGCGATCCACCGGCATGAAGCGAGCCCCCAGCACCTCGGCTAGGGTCACGCCATAGTCCTCGGAGGCGAACACGATGTCGGGACCGGTCGGGACCAGGGCGCGGATGCTGTCCCGCCAGATGTCCCAGAACGCCGGGTGTTCTTCGGGGTACTGGGGGTTCTCGGCGGTGTGGTGGAGGACCGTGACCCCGGGAAACATCTCCTGCATCCAGGCCAGCCGCAATGCGCCGGGAATGGGCTCGGAGGACAGCGAGCCCACCAGCACCGTCAGCCGCTCGACGCACCGGCGGGCGAAGTCCACCAGATACCGGTGGCCGAGATGGGGCGGCATGAACTTGCCGATGATCAGGCCGGTCGCAGCGATCTTTTCCATGTCACCAGTCCCGTCGTCGCCATTGCCAGAAAGACCGCGTACAGCCCGGCGGTGAGGCGCAGATCCTG
>JAMOBE010000216.1:0-1884 GCA_039908285.1 Alphaproteobacteria bacterium | reverse complement strand
GAGGGTGACCGAGTGTGGGGAGGAAGCGTGGAGCGAAGCTGCGAGTCGATGGACAAGAACCGGATATGAGGCGATGCCGAGCAGGGCGAGCGGGCAAGTGATCGCGAAGCTCTCGTGGTCAAAGCTCAGGTGGCGTAAATCCGGCGGCTGTGCAGTGAAGGATTATGTTCTTACCTGGGGAGATCCCGTTTTGCGCCTGAAAGGGCGACGGCGAAGAGTCGGAGCGGGAAGTCAGCCGAGGCCGTAGTAGCCATCAGGCGAAGGGCCGAACGAGAAGGAGAACCAAACACCATGACGCTTGGCACTGCACGGCATCAGAAGCCTGTGAAAACAGGGCGGATTGAGGAAAGGAGAGGTGAAGCTTCTTCTGAGGCGGTCCGTGATGAAGCAGGGCTGGCGCGTCCTGGATGGGGAGGTTCAGGACGAGCGCCCCTGCTGGAGGAGGCGCTTGGGAGGGCTAACATGGTACTGGCATGGAAACGTGTCAAGGCCAATAGAGGCAGTGCAGGGGTGGATGGACTGACGATTCAGGCTACGACAGAGTATCTCAAAGAGGAATGGCCTCGGATAAGGGAAAGTCTTCTGAACGGCCAATACCGGCCCAGTCCGGTACGGCGGGTAGAGATTCCCAAAGCCAGCGGCGGGGTCAGGGAGCTCGGGATTCCGACTGTGACGGATCGACTGATTCAGCAAGCCCTGTTGCAAGTCTTGCAACCGATGATTGATCCGACATTTTCTGAACACAGTTACGGCTTTCGACCAGGCCGTAGTGCGCATGGAGCTGTACTCGCAGCACAAATGCACGTGCAGGCTGGTTACCAGGTTGTAGTGGATGTGGATTTGGAGAAGTTCTTTGATCGTGTCAATCACGACGTGCTCATGGACCGGTTATCCAGGCGGATTAGCGACAAGGCCGTGTTACGGTTGATTCGACGCTATCTGGAGGCTGGGGTCATGGGGAACGGCGTGGTCATGGAACGTCACGAGGGGACGCCACAAGGTGGTCCTTTGTCGCCGTTGCTGGCCAACGTGCTGCTGGACGAGGTGGACCGAGAGTTGGAGCGGAGAGGTCATCGATTCGCACGCTATGCTGACGACTGCAACGTGTACGTTCGAAGTCTGCAAGCAGGAGAGCGGGTACTGGCCGGAATGCGCAAGCTCTATGATCGGCTTCATTTGAAAGTGAACGAGACCAAAAGTGCGGTCGCGAGTGCGTTTGGCCGAAAATTTCTCGGTTACAGTCTAAAGCTGACATCCGAGGGAGAGGTCAAACGGGCGGTAGCAGATAAGGCTATAAAAGCTTTCAAGGATCGCATCCGGCAGATCACTGGCCGGACGCGGGGACATGGACTGAACACAGTGGTTAGAGAACTGAGGCACTATATGCCGGGTTGGAAAAGCTATTTTCAACTGGCGCAGAAGCCAAATAATTTCCAGTCACTGGACGAATGGCTACGTCACCGTCTGCGAGCACTGCAACTAAAGCACTGGGGAAGAGGGACAACGGCATACCGAGAATCAAGGAAGCTGGGGGCGAGCCCGGTTCAAGCGGCCAAGGTGGCGGCATATACTCGCCGTTGGTGGTACAATAGCCGACTTGAGTTGAACCGGGTCATGCCCATTGCGTACTTTGACCGGATCGGGGTTCCACGGCTCTCATAACCTCAACTTTTCGAACCGCCCGGTGCGGACCCGCATGCCGGGTGGTGTGGGAGGGGAACGGCCAGACATCTGGCCGCCCCTATCCCGATTGGGAGGGCGGACGCCCGACATGCACAGTTTCGCTTGTGGCAACAGTGAAGAAATTGGCAAATGCGATTGCCCTGGCTTTGAACATGCTTCTGCTCTGCGTGCTATGTTGATATATTGCAGAATCTGTATATG
>JAMOBE010000215.1:0-1886 GCA_039908285.1 Alphaproteobacteria bacterium | reverse complement strand
ATTTTGCCCTTGTCTCCGGTGTCCACACCATCCGCCTCTCCATAAACTACAAGGCAACTAGATGTAGCGCCGGAATCGCGATGTCAATACATAATCGACGTTTCCTTACGGACTCTGAGAGCGACCGGGATCAGGACCGCCCGGCTGACGCTCTCGAACCAGATCACCTTGGGCGCCCGCCGCGCGCCGGGAAGCGACAGCAGGGCGGACGACCAGTCCCTGGCCCACGGGGTGCCGGCGAAGCGCTTGGTCAGTACCGGCAGGCAGCGGGCGATCGCGACATAGCCGGTCCACCCCTTCGGCGCCGGATGAACGCCGCAACGTTTCAGCATCGCCACGGCGTCGGGCGCTCTGCGCCCGCTCAGCAACGATGACGCGCCAAGCGCGTCGGCGTCCCCCGGCCGCGCCAGCAGGTCGGCGACGCTCGCCGTTCCGTCCGGCCGCCACGTCAGGATGTGGGCCAGGCAGCCGTCAGGATCGAGGGTAGGATGGGGATGGTCTTCCATCGGCGCCGATGAAACGTCCGCCGGTGGCTGGGGCAGCGGCGAGCGGGTCCACATCCACCGCGCCGCCGCCTGGCCATGGACCATCCGGCATTCGGCGATCGTGCGCAGCCAGTTGGTCATCTCGTAGGTGGAGGTGGAGGCGTTGACATCGACCCGGTCCTGACCGGGCGCCTCGTAGCGCCCGGTCCGGCGGATCGACGGCAGTACGTCGGCCGTCACCCACTTGCGGAACCGCTTGGCTGCCGGCTTACGGCTGGTCATGATCAGGCTGTAGAGACCCGACTCATTGATGATTGATACCTTCCTAACAGGGGCGTCGGCAGTACCGACATCAGTTAGGAAAGAACTTTTTTCGTCATCATCAAGGCGGGACACGGCGTCGCGTGAATTTCCGATCTCCAGCACGCGGCACACATCGGCCGCGACGAACCACGGCTCTTTGCGAATCCACCTGAAAATATCCTGGAGCTGAGCAGGGCCGGGCGGCTGGGAAACCGGCCCCCGGTTGCCTCCGCACGCATCTTGCGCGATCACGTGCTCACCCGATGGCATGGTCCCGCCCCTCCCTGTTCCAGTCATTCAGCCATTCTCCGCCGGGCGCGTCATCGTCGATGGCGCGGGTCTGGCGGAGAGTCTCGGCGGACCGGGTCCGCCGGCCGAGCACGTCCAGGTGGCCGCCGCCGCCCAGCAGGGCGTATTGCAGGGCATCGTGAACGTGGCTGAACTCGTTCTTGTCGGGCTCGTCGGCGAAGCGCTCCGAGCCTCCCACCTGCATGCGCCGCAGGCGATAGCCCGAGTTGAAGCCCTTGCGCAGCGTCTTGCAGGTCGGTGACACGATCAGGCCCGGCTGGCCGTCGAGAAGGCGGGTCAGGGGCAGGCGCACGGCCTCGAGCCGCAGGGTCAGACGGTTGGTCGGCGCCGGGCGGCAGGCAAGGCCGGTCACCGCCTGCATCACCGAGAGCCAGGTCTGCTCATCGGTCGAGGCGCGGGCGTTGGCCGCCGGATCGCCCCACAGGACGATGGGGGCCTGGTCCGTCGGCTCGAACGAGCCCCGGCGGGGCAGGCGGCTCGACCAGGGGGCGTAGCGCTCGGAGAGCAGGCGGTTCAGGAGGTCGCCGAACTTCCGCGCCCCCATGCCGGTCGGGGGGGCCACCAGCTCGTCCAGCACCCGCCACTGGCCCGTCGGCAGATGCTGGGCGACCACCGCCGCCGGCGTCAGCCCGGCGTCGGCGCCGATGGTCAGCGGCACGCCCGGCACCGGCGCGATAGGGCGATGGTGACGGGATCGGGGCTCACCTTCATGCCCGTGATGCCGAGGCGCTCCAGATGGGCGTTCCAGGCCGCCGCGTCGGCGAAGCGGCGCTGGGGATGGCCTTCCAG
>JAMOBE010000214.1:0-1899 GCA_039908285.1 Alphaproteobacteria bacterium | reverse complement strand
ACTGAAGACATGCTACGAGTCAATTATGGATAACTCGGTTGCGATGATATTTTTCGCAAGCATATGCCGGCTTATGACAAGTTTGTCTAGGGCGTGACTGTTTCCTAACGGACTCTCAGTTGGAGATTGGATCGGCCGGGGTTCAGGGGTATCCTTCTCAAGGCTCAAGTGCGTGCGGGTCTCATGATAGTAGCGGCTATAGGATTGGAGGATTCGCCGGAGATGGGCTTCGTTCAGCACGATCACATGGTCCAGGCAGTTGCGCCGAATCGAGCCGATCACCCGCTCGACGAAAGGGTTTTGCCACGAGCTTCGTGGTGCTGTGATGACCTCCTTGATTCCCATCGCCTTGATAGTGGCGCGAACCTCTGGGCCGTAAATCGCGTCTCGATCCAGGATCAGGTATCGAGGCCCCGTATTGCTGACATCAAAAATCCTCGCGTGCCGCGAAGATTTTTGATGTCAGCAATACGAATCTTTTTGATTGCGGCTCCGCCGCGTTATGTCCCAGGGGAAGGCCTCGCGGATTTGCTGGGTCACCCAGGCCGAGGTTGGGTGCTCCGTCACACTGAAATGAACGATCCGCCGACGCTCGTGGCTGAGCAAGACGAAAACGTACAGAAGCCTGAACGCGGCCGTGGGCACGTCACGCCGGAGGCGTGCTATCCGCACGACAAGAAAGTCCATGGACGCCAGGCAGTCGACGTGATTATCGAGGAATGTGCGCCAGGTTTGAGACGGCGGTTTCCGAGGACGAAGCATGAGCCTCGACACCGTTGCCTGAGAGACATCGATGCCCAGCTTCAGCAACTCGCCATGGATTCGGGGAGCGCCCCAAAGCGGATTTTCCCGGCAAATTTGGCGGATGAGATCGCGGACCTCCTTGGGCGTGGGCGGCCACCCTGCCCGCTTCTGACGCGACTTCCATCGCCAGAACAGCCTGAATCCCAAGTGATGCCGCGCGATGACGGTTTCTGGCTTGACGATCACGAGAGCGTCACGCCAACGGGACCAAAGGCGCGACAGCAGCACCCAGAACATACGATCCCAGAATCGCAAGTGCGGCTTCGGCGTCGCCCGTCTGAGCACCGCCACCTGCTGACGTCATGCCGAAGGCATGCCGGGGGCATGGCGTGCAAGGTTTTCCAACTGGAGCACCGCTCGGCTCTGGAAGGCATCGCGGAACGTGGCGAGCAAAACCGTGATAAATGTGATCATGCTGTCGATGGTAGCCGCCGGATGGCCGGCGTGCTACGAGTTCCGCAGACAACCACCAGAGAAGCGAGGCGGTCTGCGCCGATGTCTGACTCCCTTTATCACCGTCTGTTTTCGCACCCGATCATGGTCGAGCAGCTTGTCCGGGAATTCGTGCCGGAAGCCATGGCTGCCGGCCTTGATTTCAGCCGGATGCAGCGGGTCAACGCCAAATTCCATGGCCGCCGCGGCCGGCGCCGGGAAGGCGATGTGATCTGGCGGATCCCGACGAGGGGTGGTGAGGACGTCTACCTATACATTCTTTTCGAGTTTCAATCCACGGTGGACTGGTGGATGTCAGTGCGTACCCAAGTGTACGAAGGCCTCCTCTGGCAGCATGTCATCGCCGAGAAGAAGCTCAAGGCGGGCGATCGCCTCCCTCCCGTTCTGATGCTGCTGCTCTACAACGGTGAGTCCAGGTGGGCGGCGCCGACCGACATCGCTGATCTGATAGCGCTGCCGACGGACTCGCCGCTTTGGCCTTTGCAGCCGCGTGTCCGTTACCATCTCCTCGATATGGGCGCTGTGCCGGATGACGATCTGGCCTCCCGCGACAGTCTGGCCGCCCTGCTGTTCCGACTGGAGCAGCACCACGAGCCGGATGAATTGGCCAACCTGATCGATGAAGTGGTGGGCTGGTTCAGG
>JAMOBE010000089.1:0-15312 GCA_039908285.1 Alphaproteobacteria bacterium | reverse complement strand
CTTGCCCGCTACGCCATGTCATCGACGACCCTCGCCTGTTGCGATCGGCCTTCTATGAACCATAAAAATTGCGTCATGGGAATCCCTGGCGATTCGGCTCGGTCTGAAAATGCTCTAGGTCATCAAACACCCTGATCCTCTCGGCGTCTCCATCCCGGGAGGACGGGGCCTGTCACCCTCGGTGTCTCCGTCCCGGGAGGCCGGGGCCCGTCACCCTCGGTGTCTCCGTCCCGAGAGACCGGGGCCTGTCACCCACGACGTCTCCGTCCCGAGAGACCGGGGGGTGTCACCCTCGACGTCTCCGTCCCGGGAGGCCGGGGGCTGTCACCCTCGACGTCTCCGTCCCGGGAGACCGGGGGGTGTCACCCTCGGTGTCTCCATCACGAGAGGTCGGGGGCTATCACCCTCGGCGTCTCCGTCCAGGGAGGCCGGGGCTATCACCCTCGGCGTCTCCGTCCAGGGAGGCCGGGGCTATCACCCTCGGCGGGAGGTCGGGAGCTGTCACCCTCGACGTCTCCGTCCCGGGAGGCCGGGGCCTGACCCTCTCGGTGTCTCCATCCCGAAAGTGCGATCCCTAGGCCGTCTCGGTGTCGCCTCCCTGGGAGGTCGGACCTCTGATCCTCTAGGCCTCTCCGTGCCCGCCTCTCTACCCGAAAAAAGGTCCGCACGCACTCGTCATAAGGAGGCTCCCGGCATTAGAGCGTTTTCCGCCTGAGCGGAAACGCTCTAGAATTTGCCTCTGGCCGCTCAAGCGCCGCGCGGGCTTTTCGCAGTTTCCGCTTGAGCGGAAACTGCTCTAACCGAATCGACGGAGGTGCCGCAAGCCGTGCGAAGCTGCTGGTTCCAGGCAGCCGATATGGATCGGTCGCCGTGAATCTAACATACCATTGAGGACCCGCGCACATCCGCTCGTCCCCTCTCATCCCAACCTGAAGAGCACGGAGAGCCGAGAAATGCCCAACGCCACGATCACCGCAGCGTACGCGGCCAGCACCCTGCCAAGCCGAGTCGCGAGGTTGATCACGGCAACTGGAGTTTTCGTGAACACGCGCAAGTAGTAGTATTAGAGGAATCTAAAGTAAATAACAAATGGGTTGGCCCCCCGGGGGGTGGAAGTATAGTTCATTAACACATTAGTAAATCTTGTGCCGTTTGTTCCGCGAAATCTTCTTGTTTCTTCCGGTTCTGCTTGGCATCAATGCCAGACCGTTGGGGCACGAGATCATGCATGATCTCGTGATTGACCAGCGGCAACATAGGAGACTGAAACATGGCTACAGTAGCAAGCAAGTTCGTTAAGCTGTCAAATGGCAGCTTTGTGAAGTTGAGCGACATCAGCTCCGCCAACAGTAATGCCACGTACCGCGTCTTCATCAACGGTAGGAATGGGATTCTCGCGAGTGTCCAGTGTGATGATGAAGATTCCGCTCGTACGGAACTCGAGCTGATCTTTGAACAGATGGGGGCTGCGGGAAATAAGCGCGTCGCATGACGCGTTGAAGGGGGGATGGCGGGCTAGAGACGCCCGCCATCCTCATCGAATGCGGTCTTTCGTTTTCGGTCGCGACGGAAAGGGAGGTGAAATCAATGTGATAGGGGGTGGTGCAGCTTTCCAGATGGGGACTGCACGATCTGGATCTGCACCGCCCCCGCTCACTTTTGTTCCACCCCAGGTAAGTGAGGGAGACAGCAATGGATAACGGACGAAAGCGCTGTGCGGAGACGGCCTCAGCGGCCGAGCCCGTCATCGTCGCCATAGACGTGGAATGGACCCAGGATCCGACCAAGAAGCGACGTAATCGGGTGCTGGCTTACGCCTTCACCGTCAGGCAGGGCGAACGTACCATCTCTCTGGTCATACAGCCGACGGGTCCCAAGCTGTCCCAGAGGATACGGCTGGGAAGCGGGCTGGGGAAGGCGTTGGAAAAGGCCATTGCCGAGAATGTCATCAGAGAGTGGCCGGAAAAGGTCGTCGTCGTTGGTCACTACATGCGCGGAGACTTGGCCGCGTTCAGTGACTTTTCAGACCTCAAGGCGAAGGTGGGCAGCGTGAGGGGGACCTTCGCCAGCACTCGCTCGCCGGTCATGGTCGATGTCGCGAAGAGCGGTGATGGGGTGCCGGAGGAGGTGCGGGTTCCCAAGTCGCGTCGGGTGAATGCGTGGGATTGCTGCCAGAACGCCCACCCCATGCAGGTCGTCTTTTACGACATCTACCTCCTGGCGCCGGCGGGTAAGTCTCTCGGAGACATCGGCGTCCTCGTGGGGCGAGAGAAGCTCGAACTACCGGAGGGGTTTGACAAGAGCAGGATGGACCTATTCCTCAAGCGCGAGCCGGAGTTGTTCGAGGAATATCTCGTGCGGGATTCGGAGATACCCGCCCTGTATTTCCAGCGGTTCTCGGCCCTGTGCCAGGGAGAGCTCGGGATCAAAGGCGTGCCGGTGACGCTGGGTGGGTGTGCGGTGGCGATGTTCCGCGGCATGCTGGCGGAGCTGAAGGGGCCTGACGGTGAGCCGCTCGACTTCGACCGGCTGTTCGGGCTGAGCAAGAGGAAGGCTCGGTCGTACTCGCCGAAGACGGGACGTTTCCGAACGGTCCGGGTGGTCGAGCAGACCATCGCGAGAAAGACGTTCGAACCCCTCTTGGCGGAGGGTTATCACGGCGGCCGGACCGAGACCTTCGAGACGGGACCGTCGCCGGTCGGGGAGTACAGCGATCTGGACCTGAAGTCGGCCTATCCCACCGCCATGGTGATGATCCGCGTCCTTGACTACGACGCGGCGTTCCTTTCCACCGCCCCGGAAGACTTCGGCGCGGACGTGTTGGGGGTGGCGGAGGTGAAGTTCAGTCACCCGCCGGGGATCCGGTTTCCCGTGTTCGGCGTTCGGACGGAGCATGGCCTGGTGTTCCCGATGCGCGGTCGGACCGTCACCACCGCCCCCGAGATCGCCGCCGCGCTGCGGCTGGGGGTGGACGTGCGCATCGTCCGGGGGGTGATCATGCCCTGGGCGGGCGGCGACGTCCGACCCTTCGAGGTGTTCGTGAAGCGGACTCTCGAGTTGCGGGACAGGCTGCGGCGTCGCGATGGACAGGAGGCCGGCGCGGCAGCTCCCAAGGACACCCTGGAGAGCTTGGTGGCGAAGACGATCTCCAACTCCCTTTACGGCAAGACGGCTCAAGCCGTGCGGCCCCGGACGGTTCTCGACACCACGACCGGTGGCAGCAAGCCGCTCTCGGGCTCCGCGGTCAGCAACGCGGCGTTCGCGGCCATCACGACCGGCCTCGTCCGGGCGGTCGTGGCCGAGCTGCTGAACGGGATACCCCCAGGCAGGCGCGTCATCAGCGTCTCGACCGACGGGTTCCTGGCCGACGTGTCGATCGATGATCTCCGCATGGACGGCCCTGCGTGCCGGGTCCTGGCCGAGTGCCGGGAGAGACTCACGGGTGACCCGGGGATACTCGAGTGCAAGCGCAGGGTGGCTCAGGTGGTGACGCCGCGGAACCGCGCGGCCTTCACCGCGGTCGGGATCCTTGGCTCGGAGCCTGTCATCGCGCGCGGTGGGATCAAGCTGCCGGTGGGCGTCGCTGACCCGAGCGAATACCTGCTGGGCCTCTACCTCAACCGGACGGCCGACGCGAAGGTCGAGAGGACGGACCTGATATCGCTCAGGGATCAGTACCGTGAGGACGCGGACTTGGTATCCATCGCGAAGGAGGTGCGGCTCAACTTGGAGCCGGACCACAAGAGGAGGCTGGTCGGTGCGAGGATGGAGGAGATCCGCGGCGGACGGCATGAGGGGGCGCGGCACGTGGCTACCTCGTCGGAGCCTCACGACACGGCGGAGGCGATGGTGGAGGTACGCACCCTGTTCGAGGGCTGGCGTCACTCGAGCGGTCGGTGCCTTCGGACGATGGAGGATTGGGATGACTGGGAGGACTATCTCCAATCGAGCCTGGCGGCGAGAGAGAGTGGGCGTCGCGCCTACCGGACGGCTGGGGGGGCGTCGGACGATCTGAAGCGGCAGGCGCTCAGGGCGCTGACGCGGGAGATGTGGGGGATGAGCCTGAGGGATCGGAGTTACGCGGGGATTGCGGAGTGGTTGACCCAGGCGGGGTTTAGGACGAGCGTAAGCAGCGTGAAGAATGCACGACGGTCCGACGATCCGGTGTCGAACTCGATCGCGGCGACTGAGAGAAGCCTGACGCTGCTCGGGGTGTTTGTGGACGAGTTCCCCGACTTCGACTTTGAGTCCGCCTTCGTCCACGGTCATCTGGAGACCGTGAGAGAACACCTCGCGAAGAGGAAGAGAAAGAGCTGAACCCGCTCCGGGCTGAGAGGGGATAGGCATCCCCTTACAACAACATTCATTGGGCTTCATCCGCCGTCACCGGCCCGAACCGGTCACCGACGGTGGGAGGCCCGTCGTAGCAGCGTGATTCCGAGAACAGGAGCCCGCAGATCATGGCGATCACCCTTCCTCCCAAGAACGTCCGCGTGGCCCCGCTCGGGGTCCCGCCTGTCGCGGCTCGAGGGCCGTCGTCTGCGTCGGTCGATGCCGTCAGCCGTCTCCTCACACCCAAGGAGGCCGCCGAGTTCCTGCAGGTGACGGAGGCGACACTTGAGCGATGGCGTACCGGCGGCGACGGACCGCGGTTCGCCAAGCTGTCCGGCCGCGTCGTCCGCTATTCCGAGGCTGATCTGCGAGCCTTCGTGGAGAGCCGGATGATGATCAGCACAGCTCAGGCAACCCGTTGATCAAAGCCCGCCTCCGACTGTCCTGGGGGCGGGCGGCGGAGGGTTGAGGGGAGTCTGATCTGGGTGATCGGCCTAGCCCGCGTGTATGCGCTCCGAGAGCTGGTCTGGTGGCTCCTCTCTCCCCGAAAGCGGAGGGGATTAAAAAACGGCGGTACATGCACTGATCGATCCTGACCCGAAAAGTGAGGATTTCTGCGGTCGACAGGATTTTGAGAAGCGACAGCGATGTGAACGGTTACCTTCGATTGAGCGAATTAGAGATTGTTTGGTGGTGTGTTCACAGCCATCCAGTAATATCCAAGCTTCGACACGACATCGACGAAGGCATCGAAATTAACCGGCTTGCTGATAAAGCTGTTTGCACCCATTCTATAGCTGTCATTGACGTCAACATCCTCCCGCGACGATGTCAACACGACAACGGGAATGAGCCTCGTTCGCTCGTCGGTTTTTATTCGTTCCAGAACCTTGAGGCCACTGACAAGAGGCAGTCTGAGATCGAGAAGAATGAGGTCGGGCAGCGGGTTAGCCGTGGGTCCGAACAGAAAGTCCAGGGCGGCGGCACCGTCCGATACCCGGACCATTTTGTTGGCCAGGTTGTGTTTACGCATAGCCCGAATACACAACTCGGCATCCGTGTCACTGTCCTCAATCAGAAGAATGTCGATGATTTTGGCGATGACCTCATCCATGACGTCACTCCTTCACCGGAAGAGAGAAATAAAAAACCGCCCCTTCATTGACCTTCCCCTCGGCCCAGACGCGTCCGCCGTGCCGTGAAATGATGCGTTTAACGATGGCGAGCCCGATCCCGGTCCCCTCGAACTGTCCGGACGGGTGGAGTCTCTCGAACACGCCGAAAAGCTTTGAAGCGAATGTCATGTCAAAACCTACGCCATTATCCTTGACGAAGTAGACATTTTCACCATCAGATGGATATCCTCCGACCGTAATTATCGCATCCGGTTGACCGCGCGAGAACTTGATGGCGTTGGACAGCAGATTTATCACCACCTGACGCAACAAGGAGGAATCGCCCCAGGCCATAGGCATGGACCCGATTTCAAGGCACGGGCGACGCTCCGCCGCACTGGGCAGAAGGTCGGTAAAAACCTGCTCAAACATCGGGCCAAGGTCGAGCACCTTGGTCTGGGCCGTTTTCCGTCCGACTCGGGAAAACTCGAGGATATCGGAGATCAGCTGCCCCATATGCGCGGTATTATCGCGGATCACCCCGATCAATCGTCGTCCATCGTCATCAAGGCGGTCGGCGTACTCTTCGGATAGGATGCGGGAATAGCCGTCGACTGCCCTCAACGGTGTCCGCAGGTCATGAGAAATCGTATAGGAGAAGGCCTCGA
This sequence comes from Alphaproteobacteria bacterium, assembly GCA_039908285.1. GTDB lineage: Bacteria > Pseudomonadota > Alphaproteobacteria > Rhodospirillales > Rhodospirillaceae > JAMOBE01. The sequence goes on along the minus strand of JAMOBE010000089.1, from coordinate 9,197 downwards.
GTTCATTGACCATCAGCTCCAGTTCCGCTGTCCGTTCCTTCACCCGTATCTCAAGGTCATTGTTCAGTTCATGGAGTTCCCGCTCCAACCGTTTGCGTTCGGTGATGTCCCGGCTGATCATCGACACACCGACGATTTCTCCCAACGCATTGGGAAAAGGCGAGAGCGTGAAGGACACATCGATAACCTGACCATCCTTGCGCACCCGCTTTGTTTCATGGCCGCGAATGGTCTGGCCGTCGCGGATCCTCTGCAACATGTCGCCGAATGGATCATCCATGTCGGGTGGCGTCATGACCTCACCCCTTGTGCCGACCACCTCCCCGGCGGCATACCCGTACAGAGCCTCGGCGCCCCTGTTCCAACTGAATATCGTACCGTCCAGGAATCTGCCGATGATGGCCTCGTCGGCAGAGGCGACGATCATCGCCAGCTTGGATACTTCCTCCCGCGCCATAGTCAACTCTGTAATGTCGTACATGGTACATAGATAACGCAATGGACTTCCAACATAGTTGTTCAATATTTCACCGCGTGATACGACGTGTCTAACGCGCCCGGCCAAGGCCAACCGAAATGTGATGTCGTAGGGGGTCCGTTTCGCGATAGAATCGGCAATGACGTTCTTCACGAAGTCGCGGTCTTCAGGGTGGACCGCCGCAATGAGAGGATTCTCGCCACAATTCAACACATCGATATCATTGGCAATAATTTTGCTTAGTTCATCAGATACACAATGTATTCCTGAGGTGTAATCATAATACAAATAGCCAAAATTTACTAGTTTCTGTGCGGCATCAAGACTTGAATTGCTGAAAACAAGCTCATGCTCAATTTCTTTGCGCCGTGATATGTCGGTAATGTTTCCGAATACACGCACGACGCGCCCATCGATAACCTCCGTCCGTCCGCATGTGTGAACCCACTTCCGTGTTCCCCTGGCTCCGATCAGTTGCAATTCCAGGTCATAGGGCTCACCAACTGTAACGGCTCGGCCGAAGGCCTCAGCGATCGTTTTCCGGTCTATCGGCGCATAGAATTCGATATCCATGGAAATATCGTTTGGATCATATTCCGGTCCAACCTCGTAAATATTGTAGACTTCGTTGGTCCATGTAATACGCTTGCTATCGACATCATACTCCCAGCCGCCGGATTTGCTGATCGACTGACTCTGGTTCAACAGAATTTCGCTTATGTGCAGGCGGTCTTTGGCAGTGCTCAATTCTGCGATCGTCCGGCGTAGCGTCTCTTCGATCGCCATGCGGGCGGTAACCTCGGCAGCCAGGGAGGCGGTGCGCTGCAGCACCTGCCGCCGCAGCAGCAGGGTCCACGTGACGGAAAGGAGCACAATACCACCCACTCCCCCAGCAATCCATAGGATAACCAGAACGGGAACCGCATCTCTTTGATCGATTTTACTAAACCATTTATCGTATAGCTTGTTGTAACGCCCTGTAGCATGTACGATGGATAGCCCTTGCTCTAGCTTGTCGCGTAGCTCCAGGTTCCCTCGCTGGACGGCAAACGCGAAGCGCCGTTGGTAGTCAGGAATGGGCGGGCCCGGCTCTATTACTCCTTCCAGTCCAAGCTGCCGCAAAACAAGGATTCCAAGGAGCTTCGGCACCAGCACGGCATCGTGGCGACCAGCGGCCAGCAGACGCATGGCCTCCGGTATGGTCCGGGTTTCGATGATGTTAACTGGAATACGGGAGGCGAGTAGTGCCTCATGTGCCGCGTCGTTGGTCATGACCACCACCGTCCGGCCGCGGGCCTCCGCCAGTGATCGGATCGGTGTGGCCCCCCGGCGGACGAAAAAACTGTCGAAGGCAACCGTGTGCGGTTTGGTGAAGGTGGCCATGTCGGCACGTTCTGCAGACAACGCGACCAACGGCAGAAGACCAAGACGTCCCTCTTTGAACGCCGACAGCACCTCAGGCCACGGACCGGGACGAATCTCGATTTCAAGTCCCATGACTTCGGCCACTGCCCTCAGCAGGTCCACCGAGAATCCATCCGCCTCCCCATGCTCATCGACCAGCGCGTATGGGGGGAAGTCGATCTCGCTGCCAACCACGATCACCGGCGGGGTTTCCCCAGCTCGGCACCCGGCCGGAAACAGAAGGATCAGAAGCATGACGACTGCCGCCGAGACGGCGGGAACTCCCGAATGGCGCACTCTATGAACCTCCATAGCGCGATACGATTCCAACACGCGAAAGGCCGCTGGCGTTGCAATGGCTGTCCCTCCTCAAATTCCCATCGGCCGCAGTAATCCTTACGTTTCTGGTAGTGGTCGGGAGTGGCAGTGCGGTGGTGTTCACTGATGGTTCGAAGATCGTGGCAGCCCGAGCAGGATGATGTCGCTGATGACCCACCTGAGCCCGGAGAAGCTTCCGTCCCCCGTTCGTGCGTGTACGGCGGTGAGCATGGCCGGGGCGCGATGCCCCTCCGCCGGTCCGCCGCGTGACGGCAGGCCGACCTCTCCCATGGAGAAGACCTTATGACCCCGGCTGCACCCGGCGGCCGGGCCCAGCCGGAGCCGTCCTTCGCTCTCGTCTACCGCTCTGACGCTGACGATCCCGCACCGGTCACCCGCATCCGCAGTTGCTGACCCATATCGATGGCGCACGCCATGGCATGTGGCAGCTTGCGGCCGCTTTGAATCAAACTCTTCAGCGAAGACAAGCCTCTTTCAGAACAGTCATTGAGCTTCGCCCACCGCCACCGGCACGGTCCGGTTCTTGGCCGTGAACGACCTGGCTCGCAATCCCAATCCGCACCAGGAGCCCGATGACCGTGGCAACCGTCCTTTCTCCGACATTTCACCGCATCCGGCAGCACCGGCAGGCCGCATCTCCAGACAGTCTTCCCGCCCTTCCGCAGACCGATCCCTTGGCTCGTCTGCTCACGCCTCGGGAGGCTGCCGCCCGCCTGCAGGTGGCTGAGGCGACGCTCGAGCGCTGGCGGACCAGGGGTGGCGGGCCAAGGTTCATCAAGCTGTCCGGCCGCGTCGTCAGATACGCCGACGAGGACCTCCGCGCCTTCGTACAGGCGTGTGCGGTGGTGAGCACGGCCGGGACGGGCTGACCGATCCGCCGCCGCCAATCCCTGCAGTCACGTATCAAGGCGCCGTGCCGCTCAGGGGCATGCCATCACCGCTGCCGATACCCCTGAAACCCACTCGAAACGACAGCACCCAGGGAGGGGGGTGAGCAAATACGCCGCGTCAGGTTCCACGACACCGGCGACGGCTTCAAGGTGATCGCCGTCACCGTGTCGGCGACCACCACTCTTGACCACCGCGTGGTGGGCGGCGCGGTGGCCACGGACGCCTTCGCCGTCCTGGCTGCGAGGTTGGGGGGCTCATCGTGGGGTCACGTCCCAGCGATTTTGAACAAGGCTGATTGAGTTTTCGCGACGATATCGGTGACGAACGGAGATGGCTTCCCCTCGTTGAGGTCCGTAAGATCGTAGTCCGCTTTCTTGTTCAACGCATCGAATTTGTAGCGTTCTTCGATGAAGATACGCCGCAGCTCGTCAATCTGATACTGTGACAACCTAGGGATAGATTCGAGGATTCGACGCTTTTCTATGGTTGTAAGCGATATGCTTCCCGCCAAGAGCCTCTTGAACTCGTCTTCGTCAAAGGTCGAGTTCGGATGCGTTGCGACGGCCTCCTTCACAATAAAGGAATGATCGGCACCGCCGGTCAAGAAATCCTCTTCTGAAAACGCATCATCGCTCTGCAGTGGCGATTGTCCGTGGGGCGGTATCTGAAGCGGATCCTTGCTGTCCTTCGTCATTGTCGTTCCTCATTTATGCGTCCCAGCGGGGCAGGCCAGCCCCACCGCGTTCCTTGGCCACATCCAAGAAATTTCGTCTTTCCGACGCCAAGGACTCTCGCAACTCGCGAAAATTCCTGGTGTTGACAATACAGAGCAGGAAGAGGGGGCTACCCTGGCTGTTTCCCGGGTCCATCCGATTTTTCAAGTCCGTCCAGATCGGTTGCGAAAAACAGAGGTATGACCAGGCGGAGGAAATGGCCATCCGTCGCCTGCCCCTTATTGAACTCCACGGGAATGTCGGGTACCAGCCCGATGGTCTGGTCGAATACGGCCGTTGCCGGCGCCCATCGGGCGGCACCGCCGTTCGGGTTGACGGCATCGATCCAAAAACCGACGGGCTGCGTCCACAGGGCTTCGCTCCGTGCCCCCCGTGAGCCTGCGGCTGAGACCATGACACGGCTGCGGCCCAGCACATGGTTTCGCCGCACCCGCCAGTCGATCCGTGCCACCACGCCGTCGGTTTCCTCTCTCGAGCAGGCGGCCAGGGCTTCCCGTTCGTCTGCCAGGAGCGCAATCATCTGCGTAACCTGCACGAGTGAAAACGTTCCCTCGGTCTCCAGCAAGCGCACCATGTTGGCGGCGCCAAGCGACACCGTATTGATCAGGGCCACCGCGAGGCTGCGAAGATCCTCATCCGGGACGCCGGGAGCTTTGGCCCGAAGTACGGGCTCCAGTTGCTCGGTCAGAAGGGATTGAATGACGGGATGATCGTCGATCCATCGCTCGCCGCACCAGTAGTCGATAAAACCGTCCCAATCGTTCTTGTGTGACTTCAGCCAGGCGGATGGGGCTGGCCTCGTGGTATCTTGACCCTCAGGCCAGGTCAGTTGGGGTGACACATCGCCGGTGATGGCCCGCTCGATCCGGTCGAGGATGGCCTGTCGGGCAGCCTGCCGGTCTTGCCAGTGAAGTGGAGTACCGCCGGCCTGCTGTTGCCAGACCATTGCGGTCCATTCCAGATGGATCGGCAATCGCTTCCTGACCCGCCGTGCGAAGTCCTGGCATTGATCCAGGGTCAATCGGACCGGGGCGTCGGCGGCGGCGGGCAGGTGCTGGGTGGGCAGCAAGTCGTCGAAGCCCAGCCGCCGCAGGTCGGCGACGGTGACCGGCATTTCGTCGACGTAGAAAGGATAAAGGGAGATGTCACGCGCCTCCTCTCCGCTCCACGGTCCTGGCTGCCAGCCGCGTTCGACCAGTCGCATGGTCCGGCCATCCCGCTTGCAGGTCACCAACCGGGGCAGCGGGTGCGCCCGGGCCAGGTTCCACGGCTGGAAGTCCGGTGGCGCGGCGTCCTGGTCATTGCCCGCCAAGGCGTCACGGGTGGCTTCGAAGCGGGGATCGGGGTCGTCCACCAGGTCGACCACATGGCGGAAGACGCGCTCGGCGGTCGGGGGCACCGGTCCAAAACGCGCGAAGGCACGTCGGCTCGCAAGGGCCAGTCCGACCGTGGTCCGGACATCGCCACCGTGCCGCGCCGCGATCACGGCGCGTACCAGCAGCAACCAGCCGAGGATCCTATTGTCGAAGTAGCGTCGGGCTTCCGCCTCCAAGACGTCGACTTCCGCGGTTACCCCGGCAAGTCCATCGGCGTCGGCAGTCAGTGCCCGGGAAAGCTGCAGGCAGGTGCGGGGCAGGATCGTGGTCGTGTATGGCGCATGAGTATTGATTCGTGCCGCAGCCTTCAGCCAGGCGGTGGCGTGGTCGGTCGCGCGTGGCCAGTCGCGGCACCGCATGGCAATCCGCCATACGGCGCGCTGGTGCGATGATTCTATCGAAAAGCCACGAATCCCAGCTTGTCGAAGCCTGTAGGCCAATCCAGCGAAGGCGGCATCCGCATCAGAGACGGAAAGGGAGCCGTCTTCCGCCTGGCGCAACAACAGCTCTGATTGGAGCGCCGATTCGGCCTCAACAGAGAGTCGCGCATTCGGGTCTTGCAGTGCGGCTTCCTCATGCCGACGACGGGCGGACTCAAGCAAGGATTGGATACGGGCAAGCTCGCCCTGGTCCATGTGATGTGGTTTGCCAACGATATCATTCAATGTCCATGCGATATTCGAGAGAAAAGTATTCCGCAAAGAGAGTTGTTCCGCGGAGAAAAAGTCTATTCTCTCGTCGACATAACCGGCGACATCTCCATGTACCGCTGATATGAGAGCATGTCGTTTCGCCGTTCTTTCGTCACCCATCAACCGTCGGAGATTCTCCACCCGAGCCTCGATGTCGGGCCGTGAGGAAGAGGGATCGTTATAACCGAGCACAATACTCCGCCCCCAGGCGGCGCGCCGATGCGCTTCGTCATCACTGCATTTGTCCAGCAATGCAATTCCCGCGCGAACGTCATCCAGCCCATTCGGATCTTCCATTCGAAGACGAAGCTCGCCCACCTCGCACAAGATGCTGCCCTGGATGTAGTCATCGCCAGCCTCTTGGGCATAGGGCAGGTAGCCCATGAGCAGGGAGTCCATCCTGGCCCATTGGCGATCAATGAAATAGTAGATGCCCGCCTGGTCCTCGATGGCCATCCACACGTCGCGCATCAAAGCTTTCACTATGGTGCGCGATTGAAGTCCGAAAAGGATGTCGCCACGGGACCGCAGAGTCTTCGATCCACGCAGCACGGCGGTAATGATGGCCATGTCCGACGGGCCGGAGGGGGTGATCATCGACCCAGCGGCGCCCCCGGTGTCGAGCGCAGAGGCACTGGCCTGCTGACGGTCGTGAAAGGCATATTCACGAACCAGCGGATGCACGCGGATTTCCCGATCCGGTTCGTCGACCAGGGTAAGCAGCGAGACCTCGTGCAAAGCCTCCAGGGCCTGCTGGCGGACAGCGGGGTCACGCAGACGGGCCAGGTCCGCGATCCAAGGGGGCGCATCGGCACTTTGGCCCCGCATCGCATCGTTCACCGTTTCCACCAGCGCATCGATCGCAACGCCGAGGCCCCCAAGGCTCAGGGGCACCACGGCCAACTGGGCGACCAGGGGCAGCAGCAGTTGCGCTTCCACACCGACGCCGTCGGGAGAGCGAGCCGGCAGGTCGTGAAACAGCCAGTCGAAAGTCTGCTGTATCGATCGATGGAGTTCATCCTCACGGGTGTCGGTGGCACTGCGCAGCAATACAATCGGCCTCTGCCGGAGGTCAGAGCGGAAATCGGCCAGGGCGGAGGGGGAGCGCAAGGGTCTGCGCAGACTGGGAAGAATCGCCGACAAGGCCAGACGAATGCCAAGCGGGTGGCCGCCCAGGTCGGCGCACAGCCCGGTCAACTCTTCGCGTTCCTGGGCGTTCAGAACGTCATCGTAGAGGCCAGCTATGCGTTCGTTGAGGAAGTTGCGGCACAGCGCAGCCGCCTGGTCGGCGTCCATCTGGTCCAGACGACGATAATGGACTACGTCCTGCACTTCCGCAGTGCGGGAGGTCACCAGTACCGGGAAACCCCTGCAAAGCCTCAGCAGGGATTCGAGCCCGGCAAATCGCTCGGCGTTATCAAGTACGATCATGAGCCGTGTGCGGGCCCGTCTGTGGGCCTGCATCAGTGACGCCAGGGCGGCTTCCTTTTCCTCCCGCACCAGTCCAGGCAGAAAGCGCAGTTCGAAGCTCTCGGCCAGAGCATCCAGCGCCTGGTCCTGGTCGATCTTCAGCAGGCCCAGCCACGCCACCTCCCAGCCTTCCTGGCGGAAGTCGGTGGTGATCTTCAGCGCCATGTGAGTCTTGCCGATGCCACCCATGCCGACGAGACCAGTGATCCCCGCCGCCTCACCCCGTTTCAGGCGGTCGATAATCGCCGTTTCGATGGCCCGCTCAACATAGGTCTCGGTGACGAAGCCAGCGACCGGCGGTGCAATCGGCAGGGGGGGGCGATCGTCGCCCGGCCAGTGGGCGAACCAGTCGGTGAACCGCGTCTTCCCTTCGGTTTCCAGCCGCTGTTTCAGGACGTCCTTGGTGAGTTGCACGATTTCGGAGATCCTCTCGATTGTTGGCAGGGCCGTGCCCAAGACCACCCCTGGAGTGATCAGGTGTGCGTACGTCTTGGCAATATCTGGAAAAGCATCCAGACGGCGTTCAAGATAAGTCCGGTCCCAGACCAGAACCCGTTGGAACCCATTGGGCGGGAGGCGCGGCCTGAACTTGGCGATCACCTTGTCGAGCCTGTCCCAGGATCCGGTCTCTGCGACCATGGTCAGGGCGACATTCGTGATGACGACATAGTTGTCCGGCACAACCGGTCGGCCGCCTGCGCAATAGAGTTTTAGCTCCGCGCGTATCTGATTGATAAGCCATGTCCCGTTCAACGCGGGTTTTTCGGAAGGACGCTCGCGGTGTTTGACCTGAAAGACGGTGATGCCCGGCAGTGAGGGAGCGTCCTCGACGCGGAAAACATCCTGACCTACGGCGTCCCGCCCTCCGTCAGGTCCAGATCCGGTGACCCTGAGGGTTGGCCCCGCAACGGCCGCAAGCAGTGCCTGTACCAGATTTTGAAATTCAGTGGCCCCCGGTCGATCAAAATCATAACCCATCGCGAACTACCACCCGAACGTTGAAAATTTCTCATCGACGCCAGCCAATGGTACAAACTCAGAAACTGGCTCGCAATCGGAATTTTCGACAAGGCTCCTTTCGCATTGGCTATGCAGACACGTTGATCACGGCAACCAGTCCTGCTTGGATGGCGGCACGGCGCGGCAGGGAGCAAAAATAGAATACAAGGCGGGGGACGCGCGGCGTCCCCCGCCTTGCTGTACGGACGTCGCTCTCGCCGCTGACCTGCAATCGGGATAGGGACGGGCCTCGCGGCCTCGCCCCTCCCACACCACCGCACGTGCGGGTCCGTATACGGCGGTTCGGCGGATTAAGCGGCTGGGATCGGGTCGAGGAGGGCAGGAAGGCCGAGTGCTGCCAGGGTGGCGTTGTCGAGTGCCATGTGGATCGGCAGGGTTCGGCTCAAAGGCCATGTGCCCTTGCTTGAACCGGCCACCTGCGCGGCCATGGTTGGTTTTGCTCCCCCGGCCACGAGTTTTCCGAAGCGGCGCCGTCTGGTTTTCCATTGTTTCCAGGCGACGGCGCGCAGTCTGCGTCGTGTCCACTCGTCCAGTCGTTGCAACACGGAAGGTGTCTTGCAGAAGCCGAAATAGTTCTTCCAGCCGAGAATGTATCGGGAAAGTTCGTTTATTCGCGTTTTGAAGCTGACACCGCGATTGCGGCGTGTTATCTCCCGGATGCGGTCCTTGCAGGAGGCGATGGCCTTGGGCGCGATGCGCCGTTTGACCTGATCCGCCCGGACCTGGAAACTGAACCCGAGAAACTTGCGCTTTGACGGCTTTCCCACCGCACTCTTTTCCTGGTTGGCCTTCA
>JAMOBE010000213.1:0-1915 GCA_039908285.1 Alphaproteobacteria bacterium | reverse complement strand
AATATGCCCGAGGCCCGCCTCCGCCCCCTTTTGGAGCGCTTCTTCGAATTGCTGCAGCAGTCACCGGCAGTCTCGGACTTGTTCGCGGCAATCTGAAAATGAGGGGATCCATGAGGATGGTCGTAGGGCGGGATTTCTCCATCGGATACCTTGATCATGATGCCAAAAGCGTCCACCTCTATATCGAAGAGAGCTTTACCTTCCGACTATTGTCGCCGCTGGCGGCGGTTGCGTTGCCATACGTCGGGAAGGCGGCATCCTGAGACTGGCCGCCGCAGTTCGCGCGATCCGAAAGAGACGTCTGGAGGAGTCGTGATGGCATTCGACGTGGATAATCTGTTCATGCGCCTTGCAATAGAACAGGCGCGAATCGGGCTTCATGCCGGCAATGCGCCGATCGGCTGTGTTATCGTCGGTGACGGTAAGCTGGTGGCCGCAGGCCACAACCGGGTCGCCAGCGACCGCGATCCAACCGCTCACGCGGAAATCGTGACGATCCGCGCGGCGAGCCGTATTGCCAGCCAATCCGATCTCGGCGGCATGACGCTGTACACCACATTGCAACCTTGCGGCATGTGCACTATGGCGTCGCTATGGGCGAAGATTGCGCGGATCGTCTATGGCGCCAGTCGGGCCAACGTTCATCCCATGTATTTTGAGGAGCGCCACCTCAACACCGCCGATTATATTCGCGACGCGTACCGTGACAATATCGCGCTGACCGGGGCTATCCTTATTAATGAATGCGCTGCTCTCTATGACCAACCGCCGGACTAGGGTGTAATTGCATGCGCGAAATCCCATTTCGGGCTCGCGTGAGTGGAGATTCGGTCAGAAACCGTGGACGTCTGCGTGGGAACCGCGACACCCACGATCAGGGAGGATAGAGAAGCAATGAAGTACGGACTTTTGTGGCTGATCGGAGTGCCGATTCCGGTTCTTCTGATCCTCTATTTGCTTTTTCACTGAAATTTCCCAGCGAATAGGCCGGGTTGGGAGGGGATACGCCGTAGCTAATTCCGTTGTCCCAGGTTGGTGCCGTCATGCCCGAGGTCATGCCCAAATAACGCTGGGCTCGGGATGGCGTGGTTCCTCGTGGGGGAACCGTCCGTGGACGGTAATGGTAAACCGTCCGAATTGGGCGAGCCCCTGATGGGTCACCCTGACGGTGACCGCGGCGGTGCCGAGTGCGGCACCTTGTATCCGACGCGACAGGGCTCATATGTCACCAATGAAAAGGAACAGGCGTCGTGGTGCGGCGGCCGTGCCGCAGATGATGGTCGAGATGACGTTGTCCGCGTGGGAAACGATCGCGCGGCGGAGCTGGATGATGGCGTCGGGCGCTTGCCCGCCCGCTGAATACCGGCGGATGGTCCGCGAGAAGGCCGACGCGGCTGCAGACACCGCCCGCCGGCTGGCCTTTCCCCGGAGCAACGTCACCGTCGGCGCCCTGCTGGCGCCGTGGCACAAGCGTGTCACGGCCAACGCCAAGCGCCTGCGCCGCAAGCGGACCTGATCAACCCGCCTTCGGTTCGACGATGGGGATCATGTTGTCGCCATTTGGGTCGGGCGTCTGTATACTTCGTCGTAGCGCGCGCATTCCGACGAAAATTGCCCGCCGTTACGATCAAAATGGGCACCCATTCCAGTCGATGTGGGGCGCCCTGGCGAGGTGTGAACTCGCTGGCTTGATCTCCCCGTTGTGGTGTGTGCTGGGCATGTCTGCCAGCTTGGGAGTGAAAGTCTTCTATCCAGCCTGATGGGGCGAAGGATTAGCGAAGCGCAAGGGTACGAATCTCCCGCGAGGGGGGACCTGAAAGAAGCGTGGAGCAAAACCGCGACCTGACGAACAGAAACCGGATATGAGGCCGGGCCGTCCGGACGAGCGAGCACCTGATCGCGAAGTCCCCAAGAA
>JAMOBE010000088.1:0-15389 GCA_039908285.1 Alphaproteobacteria bacterium | reverse complement strand
CACCAGGGATCTGCTGCGCTTCACCAGCCTGCCGGCCAACCCCGGCGCCATCAAATGCGTCCAGGTCTCGGCCCGGGCGCGCAAGGACGACGCCGGAGCCCGCTCCCTGCGCACGGTGGTGAAGTCCGGCGCCAGCGAAGCCACCGGCGCGGCCAACGCCCTCGGCACGAGCTACCAGTATCTCGCCGACGTGTTCGCGACCGACCCGGCGACGGGAGCAGCCTGGACCGACACCGCCGTCAACGCGGCCAGCTTTGGGTACGAGACATGACGACCGCCCGCGTCACCCAAACCACCGTCGAGGTCCTGACCCATGGCGCGCCCAAGGCCCTGGTCACCCACGTCCTCACCGAGGTCCTCACCACCGGCACTGCGAAGGCCCTCGTCACCCACCTAGTGCTCGAAGTCCTGGTGCCCGTGGGCGGCGGCGGGCCGGCGCCCACGGCCAGTCAGCCCGTCGTGGTGATCATGACCTGACGGCCGCCTCCGGGCGGCAGCATCCTTCCGGGCCTTGTCCGCCGCCGCAAGGCCGAAGCCGAACGTTACGCGAGCGTCTGAGGGTTCGCACCGGCGGCGGGACCGGCCAGCCGGCCCATCCTCCCATCGTTCCCGCCTGCCTATCGGACGGTCCTGCGGCCAGCGTATCGCCACCGGCCTGGTGGGCACCGTCTGGGATCGCCAGCATACCCACCACCGCGATTGATCCGTCCCTCGCGCAGATTCTCCCTTAGGTCGTGGCACATTCCATTCTGATCCCGGTTTCCGTGAGTTCAGGGAAGCCGCTCGGGTTCCCCGAGTCAAGCTTCCGGATCTGGGGCTGCCGGATGAGAACACGGACACGACTTCCGGCTTGTTCGTTGCGGCGGTTGTGGATATAGTGCCACTCCACTCCCGCAAAGTCCTGGAGAGGGCACCCGATGGTCCTTAAGACCGTCAGCGACGTGATGAAGGACGTTTTCGATGGAGCGGGCTTCAAGTGTCTGCTTCACGACAAGCGCAACCTGGATGACGACCCTTACTCAGAGTACGCAAATTCCGACCTGCGCATCAAAGGAAAGCTGTTTGAGTATCCGGCGAACAACAGTATCCGCCGGGTTCTGACCGCCGGCGTTAGCGAGAAGACGCCGACCATCATGACATACTTCATGGATGGTTCGCGGCGTGTGTTCCGGTTTAGCGATATAATTCTTGGCGATGGCAGGTACTATCCCGTGTTGGCGGGCCAAGTTGGAGTCGCCGTCCTGCGGCGGAACGAGGACGGTTCAATGGCGCCGATGCGGGATTACGTGCGCTACGAGAACATCCTGGTCTTCCCGGACACGGTCGACACGGCTGACCGGGACGTCATGCGCTCCGCATTGACGGGCAGCATGCGGGTCAAGTTCGATGTTGCCGCCTATGAAACCGGGGCGTCCGGAGGCACCGGCTCCGAGGACTACATCAACAAGGGAACGAAGAAGATCCTCGACCGGATGCATGATCTGGAGTTGGACGCTGTCCGTCTCATGATGGACAATCGGGACTTGCGGCCGGATTCCATGCTCGTCATCGACGGGAGTCTTCAGTTCCGGCGCGAGGTGCTGATCCGAAACAAGTTTCCCATCCACCAGCTGACCAACGTCGTCGGTATCAGCAAGTCCTTCACGCCCAGCCAGCCTGTAGCAGGCATGACCAGTGGAAAGCACCTGGGGACCATCCTTCAGGATCTGGAATTTGGGCAGCGGACGCCAGTCTTCAAGGCGGGCGAGGACGCTTTCGCGGACGTGCTGGGCGTCTGGTACCTACGCATCCGGCCCCGGCGGAAGCTGACCAGTCCACTGGACGGCGTCATCAAGATCGAGGTTCTGGCCAGTGGCGACGAGAGGGAGAACGGCCTGGATGGGGACAGGGTGGACAACCTTTCGGCGCTTATCCTGTCCGAGCGGAACGTGACGCCTTACGGTTCGGATGCCCGCTGGGCCAATCATATCTATCCTGTTTACCTGACGGAGAGCTACCTGAAGTCAGGCTTTCTTTCCGACGTCTATTTTAAGGGATTGCTGTGATGAGTGAGATCATCGGTAGGGTCGTTGCCACCGAGAAAAATCCATCGACGACGAACAGCGTACAGTTCTGGGTCGAGAAGGATCGGGTGCTGAAACCCTTCGACGTTGTCATGATCCGGCACATCAAGGGCAGCCACACCTATGCCATCATCACGGAACTCAGATACCTGACAGACAGCGCAGGCTACCTTTCGGACTGGGTGTCGGCCGACTTCGGCGACGTGTCGGCTGAGCCGCGCAACGAGCGAATCGGTACCACGGTTGCCGACGCCGAGATCCTATACAACGACCAAGATCTGGAGATGCCGATCCGGAACGGCGCCCCTGTCGAGTGGGCTGACGCCGAGGGCATTCGAAGGGCGCTGGGGGTGGTTAACCTCCGGCATCCGGTGCCGGCGGGGTGGTTCAGAATGTCGAACGGCCAGGAAGTCGTCATCGACTTTGAGGGCAACTACCTCATCGGCCCGGAGGGAGCCCACCTCAACATCGCCGGCATCTCCGGCTTGGCAACCAAAACCAGCTACGCGATGTTCCTGTGTAGCGCCTTGCAACAACGGCGTCCGGCTGACGTCTCCCTTGTCATCTTCAACGTGAAGGGGTTCGACCTACTCTCCCTTGACGAGCCGGCCAAGCCGGAGGACCTAACCGAAGCCGACAAGGCCAATTGGGCTAAGTGCGACTTGAAGGCGGAGCCATTCCGCAACGTCACCTACTTCTACCCCTACGCGGAAAGCGATGCGCAGGCGTTCAACCAGTCCAAGGTTCCACGAGATTTGCATAAGCGTCAGATCGACAACGACAATTGCTACCATTATGTCTACCCCGTCGCCTACGGGAAGCAGCTCCTTTCACTGCTTCTGACCGACATCGACGACGGTACCAGGACGATGGAGGACTGTGCTGCCGAGATCGCCGATGACCGGGAGGCAGGGAGCTGGGACGCACTTCGGGAGATGCTGGCCGAGAAGACGAAGGCGGCCGGGAAGGGATCTGCGTCGAAGGGTGGTGCGATCACGGTGCAGTCCTGGCGCAAGTTCTTCCGACTCCTGAGAACCAGGACGAAGAACCCGATTTTCGCCGGGCTAGCCGGCAGTCGCACCAAGGAGCGGCGCCAATGCCAGACATCCGATATCCTGAAACATTTGGGACCGGGCAAGGTCGTCGTCATCGACATCGAGCCTCTTCCTGAGTACCTCCAGACCCTGGTCGTCGGCGACGTGCTGAACTTGATCATTGGCGCCAAGCTTGGCGGCGGCGAGGAGCAGCAGGACGAACAGCTCGACATCGGGCGCATCGTCATTTTCGCCGACGAACTTAACAAGTACGCCCCCAAGCAGGGCGGCGGCTCGTTGACTGACAGCCTCCTTGAAATCACGGAGCGCGGACGGTCGCTTGGCATCGTCCTGTTCGGCGCTGAGCAGTTCCGGTCTGGCGTGCATGACCGCGTTCTTGGCAATTGCGCGACCAACGTATTCGGACGGACCTCAGCCGTCGAGATCAGGAAGGACTCAGCTTACCGTATGCTGAACCAGACGCAGCAGTCGTCGCTTTCGCGCCTTCCGCAGGGATCGCTGATGATCCAACACCCTGTCTTCACGTCAGCGGTCGTAAAGGTGAACTTCCCCAGGCCCGCATACGCGCAGCCCAAGGGCACGAGGTGACCCCGTCATGGACGGAATCATCATTGGGGCACGTATCCTCGACGTCCTTACCACCGGCATGTACCCAGACGCGCTCGATGCGCTTCGGGAGTACGTGCAAAATTCCTACGACGCCATCCGGCGGGCGGAACGAGCAGAAATCCTGAAGCCGAACTTCGGCGAGGTGACCGTGTCCATCGACACCGAGAAGCGCCAAGTCTCTATCTGGGACAACGGAATCGGAATTCCTGCCGCCGAAGCCCGCTCCGCACTCCTGAGCATCGGTGCGTCCAAGAAGAAAATCGGCGACGACGCTGGCTTCCGCGGCATCGGAAGGTTGGCCGGATTGGCTTATTGCGACAGGCTTGTGTTCTCGACCGCCTACAAGGACGAACCCCATTATACAGATCTGGCCTTCGACGCGGCCGGTATCCGAAAGAGCATCGCAGCGACCTCCCGCTCGGCGGAGAACGAAACCGCAGCCGAGCTTCTGACGAGGCTCACCACCCACCGCGTGGTCGATCGCAAGCCGGGTTTGCCCTTTTTCGAGGTCAAGCTCATTGGCATTGATCAGAAGGCATGCCCATTCCTGGACACAGACAAGGTCCGAACCTATCTTCGCCAAGTCGCCCCCGTCGAATTCAACTTGCAGGCGTTCGTCTACGGACATTCAAAGATCAATCCGTTTCTCGAACAGCACGACGCCAGGCGAACCGTAAACGTGACGCTGAACATCAATGGCAGCCGCGAGACGATCGGCAAGCCCTACAAAACCTATCATGAGGCAGGAAACAAGAGCGGCAATCGCGTGGAGATTGTCGACATCGAGACAGCCGTCGACCCATCCGACCCGCCGCGCTGGATCGCCTGGCTCTCCACCGCCCGCGATCTAAGGGCAGTCATCGTCTCCGACGACGTGCGAGGCATCCGCCTGCGCTCGAACAACATCATGGTCGGAGACCACCGGACTTTTTCACGCATCTTCGAAAAGGTCCAGAAATCCTATTTCCGGATGAACGGATACTACTCCGGCGAGGTCCACATACTGGACACTGACATCATCCCGAATTCGCGGCGTGACTTCTTTGAAGACAACGAGGCGTGGCGCAAAGCCGAGACGACGCTCATTGAATGGGCGCGCCCGCTGGTGAGGCGGGTCTACCGGAATTCTGATGAGCGCAATCGGGATGTCGATCTGGTGGAGCTGGACGCGGAACTCGTGTTCGAGGCCGTCGACAAGGAGGCTACTCAAGGCTTCGCCACTGAAGCCCACCGCGCTAAAGCCATCGATAAGGTGAAGACCGCCGAAGAGCGCATCGAGAAGGCTATGACCTCCGAACGCACGCCGGAGGAGCTTGAATCGCTCCAGCGGAAGAAGGAAGAGGCCGAAGTTCGCCGCAAGAAGCTCTCGGAGAAGCCACGCTCTCTGATCGACGAAAGTTCCCTCAGCCGCGAAGAACGGAAAATCCTCAGAATGGTCATGGATATTGTGCAGAAGGTTGGTGGCGACGATGTGGCCACAAGGACCGCCCACGAGGTTAACAAAAAGCTCCGTCAAAAGAAGAATAGGACGTCTTGACTGGCCTGCACAGTCGAATCAAATCGTGGAGACGCTAATGGCAGGGCGCAATATTCTTCTCATCGAACCGAAATACAGGAACAAGTATCCTCCACTCGGATTGATGAAGATCGCCCAGTATCATGGGCCACGCGGAAAGAACGACAACGTGCGGTTCGTGAAGGGTGAGGACAAGTCCGTCCTGTCCACGGGGTGGGACCGCGTCTATGTCGCTACACTGTTCTCGTTCGAGTTCGACCGTACCGCTTCAGCCATCGATTTCGCCGTCAAGGCTGCCAATGGCCAGCGTGACAAGATTTTCGTTGGCGGCATTGCAGCCTCGCTGGCGCATGATCGGTTCATGTCCGAGCGCCGCTGGCACGGAATCCGCTTCATCAAGGGGCTACTCGACAAGGCACCCGCCGTATCGCTCCAACTGGACGACTTCGCGGAAGAGCTCTACTCCGACGACAGAGATGGGACACCCATAGAGGATCTGGTGCCGGATTATAGTATTTTGGAACAAGTGAAGTATAGCTACCCGGTGAGAGACGCGTATTTCGGATATGCGAGCCGTGGATGCATCCGCAAGTGCCATTTCTGCGGCGTTCCCATCCTGGAGGGCGGGCAGCGGGACGCCGCGCCGCTCACATCCCTGGTCACGGCCGTGGATGAGGTCTACGGACCAAAGCGCGACCTGATCCTCATGGACAACAATATCACAGCGTCGCCGCGTTTCCGGGAGATCATCGCGGAGATCCGAGATCTCGGCTTCACACCCGGCGCCAAGCTCAAGCGTGATCACGAGCGCACAGCGGCAGCCCGGCGCGTGGACTTCAACCAGGGAGTCGACGCGCGCATTTTGTCCAAGGACAGGATGTATATGCGGGAAATGGCGTCAATCTGCCTCTCACCGCTGCGGATTGCCTTCGACCA
This sequence comes from Alphaproteobacteria bacterium, assembly GCA_039908285.1. Classification (GTDB taxonomy): domain Bacteria; phylum Pseudomonadota; class Alphaproteobacteria; order Rhodospirillales; family Rhodospirillaceae; genus JAMOBE01. The sequence goes on along the minus strand of JAMOBE010000088.1, from coordinate 9,210 downwards.
CATGGGCTTGCGCGACCCCTACGAGAAATCAGTGCGGTTCGCGCACGATTTCGGACTCAGGGACCTGTCAAACTACATGCTGTTCAACTTTCATGACAGTCCCGAGGACCTTTTCACGCGGATGTGGCTCAACGTGAGTCTGAACGAGGAACTCGGCATTCGCATCTGGTCGTTTCCCATGCGCTACCAACCGGTAGACAGGACCGATCGCAAACACGTCGGAGCCAACTGGACACGCTACCAACTGCGCTCTATCCAAACCATCCTCCAGGCCACGCACGGCATCGTCAGCGGGAACCCCGAGTTCTTCGTCCGCGCGTTTGGGAGCACGGCGGAGGAGTTTAGTGAAATCCTGCTTATGCCACACGACTACATTTTCTTCCGCGACTGGTTCGAGACCGGGGGCGGACGCACAGTACGCGATGAGTACGCCGCCGAGGCGCGCCGCCTGACGTCCGCAGACCGGGCCGAGTTGCTGGAGCTTTTGTCTTCATGCTCACCGAGCGGCATCGCCGCCCTGCCGGCCAGGACGGCGAATCGGGCTCTGCTGCGCATCCTCCCTTACTACGTCCCGATGAGCAAGGACGAGTGCGACCGCAAGTCCAAGGAACTCAAGCAGGCCAAGGTACCTCTGGCGATCCCTGAAGAGGAGATGGTCGAAGACGTTGACCTGGAAGACGAGTTGGACAGGAACGCCTCATGAAGGACCGTGATGTTCTAATCGGCAAGGACATCCTGGAGTTGCTCAGCTCCGCAATGTACGTGGATCCGCTGACGGTTTATCGGGAATACGTGCAAAACGCCGCAGACGCCCTGGAGGCCGCAGCGGAGGCAGGCTTGGCGCCGGAACCGGCTTCCCATGGCGTATCGATCTCCATCGACCCGCAGACGCGTACCATCAGGATTCGGGACACCGGGGTGGGCGTCCGCCAGAAGGACTTCGCGACCCGCATGACCGCCATCGGCACCAGCCCGAAGCGAGGCACCGGCGTGCGCGGTTTCCGCGGCGTTGGGCGGCTGGCCGGCCTGGGCTACTGCCGGGAGTTGATCTTTCGCTCCAGGGGCGGGGCCGGCGAGACAGTGCAAGAGATCCGCTGGGACTGCGCCAAGCTCAAGACACTGCTCCGGTCTGCCGAGTACCAGTGCGGACTGGGGCGCCTCATCACAGACATCATCAGGCTGGGCGAGACGGAGACGCTGCCGGGCCATCCGGAGCGGTTCTTTGAGGTTGAGATGAGTGGCATCGTTCGCCATCGCAACGATGTACTATTGGATGCTGACACGGTCTCCGAATACCTGTCGCAAGTGGCTCCGGTGCCATTCGCCGAGGAGTTTTTCTTCGCGGCAGAGATAGACGCCTTCCTGAGCCGTCACGCCGATCCGGGGAACGTCAAGATCCGCGTCAACGGCTCGGCGCCGCTCACCCGTCCGCACCGCGACGCCTTCGATGCGGACGACGGGAAGCCGGACACATTCACGGACGTCGAGTTCTTGGAGCTTCCCGGGCATGACGGTGGCATAGCGGCTGCCGGCTGGCTTCTCCACCACAGTTACCGGGGTGCCATTCCGAACCGGGCGCTGGTGAAGGGTCTGCGATTCCGCAGCGGCAATATCCAGGTTGGCGGCCACAACCTGGCCGAAGACCTGTTTCCGGAGCCGCGTTTCAACAGCTGGGCGGTCGGGGAAATCCACGTTGTCGACCGGCGCATCTTGCCTAACGGGCGACGCGACCACTACGAGGAGTCCGTCCATCTCAGCAGCCTATGGAACCATCTGGCGCCTATAGGACGCGACGTCGCCAAGCGGTGCCGCAACTCCTCGGTCAGACGGAAGTGGCTGCGAGAGTTCGAGATTCATGAGGCTGCCGCGCGGGAGAAGCTCGACATCCTGGCCCAGGGAACGCTGGGTGAGGCCGCCCGCAAGGGCATGGTCTCGGACATCGACCGGACAATCGCCCCGATGGCCAAGATCGCCGAGATGGTCGAACTTGCAGGCGAGGCCATGACCGTTTTCAAGCCGCGGATCGAAAAGCTGCGCGAGGAACTGGACACCCTGGCGGCAAGGGCGCCGGCGGAAAGCCCACTAGCCCGGCTGCCGGACGATAAACGAGCGATATACGAGCATTTTTTCGATCTTGTCTACCAATGTTCGAGCAATCGGATCGCAGCCAAGGCGCTGATCGACAGGATCATACCCAAAATTCTTTAGCCTGTTTAGCCAGTCTTGTTCACGAATTGGGTGAATTGCCGGTGCCACGGCTTCCCCGCGATGACGCCCCCAGCCTGGCAGCCAGTTCGGCAAAGGCGTCCGTGGCCACAGCACCCCCTACCACGCGATGATCAGGAGTGGTGGTCGCCGACACGGTGACGGCAATGACCTTGAAGCCGTCGCCGGTGTCGTGGAACACCGGGGAGCCACTGTCGCCCTTGATCGGATGGCAGTCGTTCAGAACCTGACCCGTGTCGGTGGCCCCGGTCACACCGCACTCGATGCGGGACAGGGCGATCTCCCGGTGCTCGAAGCCAAAGCCCGCCCGGTCGAAGCGGTGCCCTTCGCGCGCGGCCACCCTGGCGGAGGCGCTGGTGAAGGTCTCGATACCGAGAGTGCCGCTCACCGCGCCGAGATCCTCGGTCAGTTCGACCAGCGCCCAGTCATTGGCGGCCATCGTGTCGGTGTAGTCGGTGGCGCCGTCGAACCCTGGGGCGATGTGGACGCGCCTGACCGAGGCGGAGGCCAGGAACCCGCCATCCTTGTAGCCGACCGAGAACCGCAGCGATCCCGTTGACACCCGCTTCTTCGTGGTCTTGTTCCAGAAGCAATGGGCGGCGGTCAACACCAGACGGCGGCCAATCATCGCGCCGGAGCAGTACCCGCCGTCGGTGGTCAGCCGGCCGATGGCGCTCCAGGGATACTGGTCACCGGTGATGATCCACCGGTGGTGCAGATCCATGATCTGGCCGGGGATGGCCCGGTGAGCCACCGGAGCGGAGGTGGTGGCCATGGCGGTCTGGGTCACCTGAGCGGCAGCCGGAAAGCCGCCGCCGCAAAGGCCGGCAAGAACAACCAAAGCTGACCCAAGCCTGCGGGCAGTCCCAGAACGATCGAAACACCGTGTCGTCATCGTCGTCGCCCCACATCCGGGGAGAACATCTCCCCTTCGATGAGACGATTACCGCGCTGCGCTGGCATGCAGCCAAGTGACGCCCGTCACTCATAGTTGAGACACCACGGGAATATATTTCGTTACAATGCGCTTATTTTGTTTGGATGCACGAAGCACCAGCGCTAGACTATGAGTGGCGGGTAATGGTGGCGAAAGCGCACCGACAAAATCGGTAGCCAAAGACAGGAGGTGGCAGGATGTCGCGGATTGAATGGACAGAACAGACATGGAACCCTGTCGTGGGCTGCACCAAGATGTCACCGGGGTGTGCGCATTGTTACGCCGAGGTCATGGCCAGACGTCTTCAGGCCATGGGCGCTGCAGGGTACGAGCATGGGTTCAAACCGTCGTTGCGCACGGAAAGGCTGAGGCAGACCCGACCGTGTAGCACCAGATCCTGCTCCAGGCTGCAACGGTTTGGAGTTGGCAAGGGCGGGGCGGCCAGATTCAACTCCAATTCCGAGGTTGTCGCTGATCAAATCTCAATCTTCGCCTCTTCGACCGAAACGCCGATTTCCTGCGCGACCGGCGTCCAGATATCGACGCCTTCCGCATCGGTCTCAATGGTGACGATCAGTGTGTAGCGGGCGCCGAACTGGCTGCGGTCACATTTTGGCTGGTCTTTCCACCAGCCGGAGACGGGGAACACTCCGATGACGCCACACTCGGCAAGGTCGGCTGCCGTGCCCTCCCAGATGTCCGAATGAAGGGATCCCTTGTTGCGCGCATCGCCAATGAACCAAGCGGCGAGACCGCCGCTGGTGTCCGGCTTTCCCTCGTCCTCCTCAAGGGCCTTCTGGTTAAGGCGCTTGTGGAATTCGTCTGTGCTTTCGGTGGGCAGTTTCATGTCGAACCGCAGGCCGTGCGAGGCGTAGCGATGGCGCTTCTTCCAGCCTCGCCGTCCCGGGTTGGGTTCGATGAAGTACGAAAGGGTGACCCTCAGCCTAACGGGGGTCCCCCCCATTTCTGCCAAGGCGGCCTTCGGCCACGGCAGCTCGTGCAGGTGAAGCTCGCACATCTTCCCGTCTGCGAAGGGGTGAATTGAGGACTGCGCGATCAGGGTGAGCGCGTCATCGGCGCTACGGAGCGCACGCGCAAGATCTGGTACGCCGTAGCCATAGCGGCGGACCAGTTTCGCGCGGGCCTTCTTGCCGCCCGCGCCGTCGAGATGCGCGCGCATCGTCCTGGTCCATCTTGCCGACTGAACGAGCAGACCACGAACGCTTTCTGGCCAGAGATGCGGATACTCGGCGCTGATCGTCGCCGCCATGCGCGCGGCCTGGGCCGTCGCCGCGCTCGTCGCCCAGGATAGGGTGAAGCTCTTTTCGGCGGGCTTGTGGTGGGTCGTGAGCAGAGAAAAATCCGGTATGGGGAAATCGATGTGTGACCCGTCCGTAGCGAGATTGCCGCCCTCGCAAACCACGTCCGGCTTGAGCGGCCAGCTTTCCTGGAAGGTGACGGATGTCGTGCTCCAGGGCGAGAGGCCTCCGGTTGGCGCCAAAGGCGACCAGCCTGCGTAGGATGCGTCGGTGATGGATACCTTCTCCGTGTACGCCCCTACGGTCAGGGCGTTCCAGGCATGGGCCGGATCGTGAATGGCCTCGATGTCGCTACGGCCGAGATGGTCCTTCTGCAGATGGGTGGGGTCCACATTACCGGCACTCAGGACAAAGAGACGGGGCGCGTTCGCGGCATCGTCGTCCAGATAGGCAAGCCCCTGGTTCGATGGGTCGAAGGAGCGGCCAGCGGCAAGCGCATCGATGGCGGCCGACCAGGAGGTCGGCTGACCGCGATCACGCTCGTCGGCTGCGGTCACAGCCATCGAGAAGGTTCGCGGCCTTCGGGGTGCCTGGATTTCTGGACGCGCCACGGCCTGGGCGGTAATCGCGCCATAGAGTTCCGGGAGGTTGGCGCCTCTGGGCGGGAGGATTTTCACGGATTCCAGGCGGTGCCGGATGGGAACGGGCGCACTGGACGCCAGCGCCCGGACCAAGTCTCCATAGGCGGCAAGACCGGCCATCTCCGTGCCATGGCCAGCGTGGTCGTGCGTGTCCCAGCTGAGATCGACGGCCGTGGCGTCTTCGGGGGCAAGGATATCCCGCAGCAGGGGATGCCCATGCGTGACGCCGGTATCGAGAATGCAGACTGTCGGCGCATTCTCGTCGGGCAGGATGATGCGATCCTTGAGATTGCCTACCCAGTCGGCCTGCTCGGAGGGAGACAGTGCGTCGACGAAGAAAGCGGCGCTTTCCTTTGCGCGGCGCAGCTCCGCGAATTCGTTGAGCACGTCCAGGGATGCGGAAAGCTGGGCTGCCGTCCCTTTCACCAGGATCACGATTCGGTCGTCGAAGCCGAGACGCCGTTCGCTGACCGTGAGGTTGATCTTTTGGGCAAAATCGAAGAGGCGTGCCAGTTCTGCGCCATCGTGACGACGCAGCCAGACTTCCCACCAGATTGTCTCACCATCTGCGGGGTAGGCGTCCTCGGTATCAGTCCATAGCGCACGCAGGGTTGCTTTGCGCAGCGCCGCGATCCTGTCCACGAGATCCTTGTGGCGGGGCTCTCCCTTCTTGGTCTTTTGCTTGACATGCTGTTCGAAGCGGTCGAAGAAATGCTTCAGGGCACCATCCGGAATGAAGACGGTCGCAAACTGGATGAGCTTGCCTTCTTTCGACAGACTGCGGACATTCAGCAGATCTATGCCCTGTCGCTTGCTTTCGAGTGACTCGAGCCTCAGGTCGAAGCCGGGTGGGCTTTCGAACTCGACCGTAATGCCGGATGGCGCGCCGGCTACGGAGATTCTGGCCTCCTTTCGGCCGGCTTCCGCCTCTTGCCGGATCTCCGTCAGGGCATTGATAAGGCCGGCCGCATGCGCGGCGCGGTCTCCTGGCCCCGGATAGACAGGCGGGTTAATCTTTTTGGCATGGGGGCGATAGTCCTCGGAACGAGGCGGGCCGGGGACGAGCAGATGTTTGCGGTTTCGCGGCGCAGCCATCGTTCTGGAACCTCCTCAAAATTCAAATCATCGATGGATGGCCCGCCGCTCCTGCAGCGCCTCAACGAGATCTTGGTTGTCGACGCAGGTACGGCCCTGGAGGATGGCGTTCTTGGCGGCCTGTTCGCACGCGCGGGTGAGGTCGGAGTGGCACAGTCCTTTCGCCGCCTCCACGACCTCGGGCCAGTTCACCTGAGACGTATCGAGCAGTGCCAAGCGGTCTCGGATGACTTGTTCCGAAATGTCGGGCGATGGCAGGTTGTACTCGATCACAGAATCGAATCGGCGGAACAGTGCCCGGTCCAGAATCTGCGGGTGATTGGTCGCCCCCATGACGACACTGTCCGAGTCATCCTGCTCCAGGAATTGTAGGAACGAGTTCAGCACCCGTCGGATCTCGCCGACCTCGTTCTTCGTCGCGCGCTCGCTGCCTAGTGCGTCGAATTCATCAAAAAAGTAGACGGCCCGCGTCTTCTGGATGGTGTCGAAAATCAGTCTCAGCTTGGCTGCGGTCTCTCCGAGATAGCGGGTGATCAGTCCATCGAGTTGGATCGTGAAGAGGGGAACGCCCAGTTCGCTGGCCAGCGCCGAGGCTGTCATCGTCTTGCCGGTACCTGGAGGGCCGATGAGGAGGAGCTTGCGGATCGGCGACATGCCGTGAACTCGGAGTTCCTCGCGCTGGCGTTGCTCCAGGAGGATACGCTCAAGGCGCGCGCGAACCTGCCGATCCAGTGCCATGTCGGCCAGTCGGATCGTGGGGAAGGCCGCCGTGAGGAGTCCGGCGAGTTCGCCGCGCGGCTGGACGATCGGAACCGGCTTCGTCCTCTGCCCGGGCGCTGGGGACCCACCGCGCACTTTCGCGCGGTCCACCAAGTCGCGGAGTTCCTGGGCGAACTTCGCATGGCCCTGCCGGGCGGCCTGAGCGGCGACTTGCAAAGCGACCGCGTAGAACCGTTCGTCGTCACCCTCCGAGTGGCTTCGAATCAGTGCCTTGACGTGATCCGCAGTTGCCATGTCTGGCAGCCTCTTCAATCATGAGGATAAATTCCGAAGATAAGCCTTACGTATTGCTGTGATCATCATTTCCCTGCGCCAGGGTGCGACCGTGGTTCCAGTGTCAATGCGGTCCCTGGAAAATTTACCCTACCCTACGATCTTGTCCACCGCCAGCAAGAGATGAAGGACGCCGCCAGGGGGCGCCGAGGTCTATCCATCCCGCGCAGTGCCATCCCCCCACTCGATACGGAGGAGGAACTCCCCCCACTGGCCGAGGGCGGCGCGCTTTTCATCGTCATACCCGTACAGGTCGTAGTGGCGGCGGGTGATGCTGTGGCCGGACAAGTGGTTGAGGATGCGACCGATGATGGACTCCGGCACCCGGTGGGCGGCGAGCCAGGTGGCCACCGTGCGCCGCAGGTCATGCACGGTGCAGGGGAGCATCCCTGAGCGGGTCATGATCCGCTGTAGCGCATGGTAGATGGCGCCCTCGTCGAGGGGGCCACCGTTCCTCGGCGAGGGGAAGACCATCCCAGCGCCACCGGCGGCGCCATCGACGAGGGCAGCGGCAGATGCCCCCCTGGTGGTGTGGTGCGCGCCCTCCGCCGGACCGAGGTCCCTCGCCCTGGTCAGGATCTCGAGGGCGATGGGTGTCAGCGGCACCCGGTGGGGCAGGCGGTTCTTGGTGCGATCCGCCGTCAAGGTCCATACGGCGGCGTCCAGGTCCATCTCCGCCCACGTCGCGCCCAGGACCTCGCCCTTGCGCTGCCCGGTGGCCAGGGCGAACAGCAGGGCGAGGCGCAGCGCCGGCGCGGTGTCGGGAGCGGCCGCGATCGCCGGCCACAGGCGAGCGATTTCTTCCTCGGTCAGCACCCGGTCGCGCGAGCGCTCGGCACTCGGCGCGTCCACCCCCTCGGCCGGATTGGACGACACGGCGCCCCGGCCGCGAGCGAAATTGAACATCTTGCGGACGGCGGCCAGGGTGCGGTTGGCCATGATGGGCGCACCCCGATCGACGATGCCATCCAGCACCTTGACGATCTCATAGCGCGTGACGCCGTCGGCGCGGCGGTCGAGCATGCCGGCCAGTTCCCGGCGGAGAATGCGCTCGTCTTCGTCGGCTGTGCGCTTCTTCGGTCGGGCGTAGCGGGTGATGTACTCCTCGATCAGATCCCCCACGGTCGGCGCCCCCGCGGCCACCTCCGCCGCAACGGTGGCTGCCTCCCTGGCCTGCGCCTTGGCGGCGGCCGGGTCCTCCCCCCGCGCCACCTTGGCCACGGCCTCGGACCACGCCTCCCGCGCGTCCTTCAGCGACAGGTCCGGGCAGGGGCCAATGGTCAGCCAGCGGAGTTTGCCGGCTGCCCGATACCCATAGACCCACGACTTCGCCCCATTGGGCGTCACCCGCACCCCGAACTTCGGGCACCCCTCCACCCAGGCGATGTACCGGGCATCGTCGGGCTTGAGCGCCCGGATCGCAAGGTCATTGGCGCGGACCAGCCGCTCCGGCGCACCGCGTGTTCCCATGGTGTAAACCTCCCGGGCTAACAATGGGCTAACATTCTCGGGCTAACATTGGGCTAACATGAGTCGCCCGTCGTACCGAGTCGTATAATCCCATACCGCCAACTCGGATTCAAGAAAACCTCGCATTTCTGCGGGATTTTTCCGCTCAATCATGGGGCGGTACGGGCGCTTATGAACCGTCAACATCTGACTTTTAATCAGCAGGTCCAGGGTTCGAACCCCAGCGCGCTCACCAAGGAAATCAAGGGGTTACAAGATAGATTCGTAACAGGGGCAAAAGGCCGGGCAGGGCCGGTTCAGGGGGCGGCGACGAGTTGGGCAAGATTGGGGACGTGTGCGCCGCAGACACCCAAGCGGCTTCCCAGGTAGTCCCAGAATGAGACGCCGAGCTTGCCGCACGTTTTCATCAAGCCGAGAAAGGCGTCTCGAACGTCACGTCCGAGATCGCTTCGTGTGGTGCCGCTGACCTTTCGGCGGGTGACGTGGCAGCGGATGTCGTTTTCCGATCCATTGGTGTGGAGCGGGATAT
>JAMOBE010000087.1:0-15570 GCA_039908285.1 Alphaproteobacteria bacterium | reverse complement strand
CCCGTCTCGGCCAGAATCTTGGTGATCGCGGCCGTCAGCGACGTCTTGCCGTGGTCCACGTGCCCGATCGTCCCGACGTTGCAGTGCGGCTTGTTGCGTTCGAACTTTTCCTTGCCCATCGCCGTATCCCCGTTCTCGCTTCAGACTTTAGCCGGCCACTTTCGCCCGGATTTCCTCGGACACATTGCTCGGCACTTCGGCATAGTGGTCGAAGTGCATGCTGTACTGGGCGCGCCCCTGGCTCATCGACCGCAGGGTATTGACGTACCCGAACATGTTGGCAAGCGGCACCATGGCGGAAATGACCCGGGCATTGCCCCGCTGATCCATGTCCCGCACCTGGCCGCGCCGGCTGTTGAGGTCGCCGATGATGTCGCCCATGTAGTCGTCGGGCGTCACCACCTCGACCTTCATGATCGGCTCGAGAAGCTTCGGCCCCGCCTTGGGCAGCCCCTCGCGGAACGCCGCGCGGGCGGCGATTTCGAAGGCGAGCGCGCTCGAGTCCACGTCGTGGTAGGCGCCATCCACCAGGGTCGCCTTGAGGTCGGTGACCGGGAACCCGGCCAGGACGCCGGTGTCGATGGCCGACTTCAGGCCCTTTTCGACGCCGGGGATGTATTCCTTCGGCACCACGCCGCCGACGACCTTCGACTCGAACAGGTAGCCGGTTCCCGGCGGCTGCGGCTCGAAGGTGATGGAGACGCGGGCGAACTGGCCCGACCCGCCGGTCTGCTTCTTGTGGGTATAGTCGATGGTGTGCAGCTTGGAGATGGTCTCGCGATAGGCCACCTGCGGCGCGCCGACGTTGGCCTCGACCTTGAACTCCCGCTTCATGCGATCGACGATGATCTCAAGGTGCAGCTCACCCATGCCCTTGATGATCGTCTGGCCGCTCTCGATGTCGGTGGACACCCGGAACGAGGGATCCTCGATGGCCAGGCGGTTGAGAGCCATGCCCATCTTTTCCTGGTCCGCCTTGGTCTTCGGCTCGACGGCCACCTCGATGACCGGCTCGGGGAACACCATGCGCTCGAGGATGACCGGCTTCGACGCGTCGCTCAGGGTGTCGCCGGTGGTGGTGTCCTTGAGGCCGACGATGGCGACGATGTCGCCGGCGCGGCCTTCCTTGATCTCTTCGCGGCTGTTGGCATGCATCAGCAGCATGCGGCCGATGCGCTCGCGCTTGTTCTTGACGGTGTTCTGGACGTAGGAGCCGCTCTCCAGCACGCCCGAGTAGATGCGCACGAAGGTCAGCGAGCCGACGAACGGGTCGTTCATGATCTTGAAGGCGAGGCCGGAGAACGGCTCGGAGTCGTCGCTGTGGCGCACGGCCTCGACGTCGCTGTCGGGAAGCACGCCGATGACCGACGGCACATCGACCGGCGACGGCATGTAGTCCACCACCATGTCGAGGAGCGGCTGCACACCCTTGTTCTTGAACGCCGACCCGCACAGCACCGGCACGAAGGTCATGGCGATGGCCCCCTTGCGGATGCAGCTGACCAGGGTGGCCTCGTCGGGCTCGGTGCCCTCAAGGTAGGCCTCCATGGCCGCGTCGTCCATCTCGACCGCGGTCTCCACCAGCGCCTTGCGGTACTCGGCCGCCTTTTCCGCCAGGTCGTCCGGAATCGGCCGGTACTCGAACTCGGCGCCGAGGGTCTCGTCCTTCCAGATAATCGCCCGGTTGCGCACCAGATCGATGATGCCGGCGAATTCGCTCTCCACCCCAACCGGCAGCGACACCACCAGGGGCACGGCGCCCAGACGGTCCTTGATCATGGCCACGCAACGATAGAAGTCGGCGCCCATGCGGTCCATCTTGTTGACGAAGCACACCCGCGGCACATGATACTTGTCGGCCTGGCGCCACACCGTCTCCGACTGGGGCTCGACCCCGGCCACCGAGTCGAACACGCACACGGCACCGTCGAGGACGCGCAGGGAGCGCTCCACCTCGATGGTGAAGTCCACGTGACCCGGGGTGTCGATGATGTTGACCCGATGGTCGCGCCAGAAAGCGGTGGTCGCGGCGGACGTGATGGTGATGCCGCGCTCCTGCTCCTGCTCCATCCAGTCCATGGTGGCGGTACCATCATGGACCTCGCCGATCTTGTACGACTTCCCCGTGTAATAGAGGATTCGTTCGGTCGTCGTGGTCTTTCCGGCATCAATGTGAGCCATGATGCCGATATTGCGGTACCGTTCGATGGGCGTCTGACGTGCCATTGGGCGTACTCTAAACCTGTGCCTGGTCTACCAGCGGTAATGCGCGAAGGCCTTGTTGGCCTCGGCCATGCGATGGGTGTCTTCCCGCTTCTTGACCGAACCGCCGCGGTTGTTGGCGGCATCGAGCAGTTCTCCGGACAAGCGGGCCACCATGGTGGTCTCCGACCGCTTGCGGGAGTGCTCGATCAACCACCGGAAGGCCAGGGCCTGGCGGCGGTCGGCGCGGACTTCCACCGGCACCTGGTAGGTGGCGCCGCCGACTCGGCGGGAGCGAACCTCAAGGGCCGGCTTGATGTTGTCGATGGCGTCATGGAACAGCTTGAGCGGGCTCTGGCCGGTCTTGCGCTCGACGACGTCGAGGGCGCCATAGACGATGGCCTCCGCCACGGACTTCTTGCCGTCCATCATGACGCAGTTGATGAACTTGGCCACCACGCGATCGCCAAACTTGGCATCGGGGCTGAATTCGCGTTTGATCGCGGCACGACGACGAGACATGGCGAACCTCTCACTTCGGACGCTTGGCGCCGTACTTGGACCGGCGCTGGCGGCGATCCTTCACGCCCTGGGTGTCGAGGGTGCCGCGGATGATGTGGTAGCGCACGCCGGGCAGGTCCTTCACTCGACCGCCGCGCAGCATGACCACCGAGTGCTCCTGCAGATTATGCCCCTCGCCCGGGATGTAGGTGGTGACCTCGAACCCGTTGGTGAGGCGCACGCGCGCCACCTTGCGCAGGGCCGAGTTGGGCTTCTTCGGTGTCGTGGTGTAGACGCGCGTGCATACGCCGCGCTTCTGCGGGCAGGCCTCCAGGGCCGGGACCTTGTTCCGCTTCAGCGGCTGCTGACGCGGCTTGCGGATCAACTGGTTGATCGTCGGCATTCGCTCGCTTTCCTCGTTCACACACCACGCAACTGAATGCGCCCCAGAGCACCGCTTCCGGGGCCATTCAGAAATTCCGTCACCGACCGTTGGGTCACTCGTTACCCTCTGGCCGTATAGTCTCTCTCGCTAATCGGGTCGAAGCCGCGTCTAGAGCGAGAAGCCCTACCACCGGCCCCCCCTTGGGAGAGGCGCATCCTAGTTACCGCACCACGCCCCGTCAAGCATAAATGACGGCCTACCGCAGTGATCGACCGGGGCGGGTCCGCCACGCCCCGGTCGCGCCAGGTCCACTCCTATTCCGCAGGGGGCGGCGTCGGAGTCTGGCCGGCCGGAAGGGCCGGCGGCTGCGGTTCCGCGTCCGGCGGGGCCAGGTCGCGGTCCCTTTGCGCGGCCAGGGCCCGCATGTGGCTGATCATGCCGCCGGTGCCGGCGGGAATCAACCGACCAACGATGACGTTCTCCTTGAGCCCGATAAGGTTGTCCACCTTGCCCGACACCGACGCCTCGGTGAGGACTCGGGTGGTCTCCTGGAACGAAGCCGCCGAGATGAACGAGTGGGTCTGCAGCGAAGCCTTGGTGATGCCAAGCAGCACCGGTGACGCCACGGCGGGACGGCCGCCCGAATCGATGGTCTTGTCGTTCTCGACTCGGAACTCGTGGCGATCGACCTGCTCGCCCACCAGGAAGGTGGTGTCGCCCGGCTCGGTGATCTCCACCTTCTGCAGCATCTGCCGGACGATCACCTCGATGTGCTTGTCGTTGATCTTCACGCCCTGGAGTCGGTAGACGTCCTGAATTTCCTTGATCAGGTAGTTGGCCAGGGCCTCGACTCCGAGCACCCGCAGGATGTCGTGGGGCACCGGGTTGCCGTCCATCAGCGAGTCGCCCCGCCGGACGTAGTCTCCCTCCTGCACGGTGATGTGCTTGCCCTTGGGAATCAGGTACTCCTTGGCCTCGCCGCCATCGTCGGGCACCACCAGAATCCGCCGCTTCGACTTGTAGTCCTTGCCGAATTCGACGTGGCCCTCCGACTCGGCGATGATGGCGTAGTCCTTCGGCTTGCGCGCCTCGAACAGCTCCGCCACCCGCGGCAGACCGCCGGTGATGTCGCGAGTCTTGGTGCTTTCCCTCGGGATACGCGCCAGCACGTCGCCGGCACGCACGGCCTGGCCGTTCTCCACCGACAGGATGGCGTCCACCGACATGAAATAGCGGGCCTCGATGCCGCTCGGCTGCAGGATGATCTCGCCGGCCGGATTCAGCAGAACGATGCGCGGCTTCAGCTCCGAGCCCCGCGGCTGCTGCTTCCAGTCCACCACCACCTTGTTGGAGATGCCGGTGGCCTCGTCCATCACCTCGCGGACCGATATGCCCTCGACCATATCGACGAACTGCACCACGCCTTCCTTCTCGGTGAGGATGGGCAGGGTGTAGGGGTCCCACTCGGCCAGCTTCTGGCCCTTGACCACGGCGGCTCCCTCGTCCGCCAGCAGCTTGGCGCCATAGGGAATGCGGTGACGGGCCTTTTCCCGGCCACCGGCGTCGATGAGAATCAACTCGCAATTGCGCGACATCACCACCATGACGTTCTGGCCGTTGACGACGACGTTGCGGTTGACGAGGGTGACCTTCGACTCGTAGGCGGCCTCGACGCTGGACTGCTCGGCGCCCCGCTGGGCGGCGCCGCCGATGTGGAAGGTGCGCATGGTGAGCTGGGTGCCCGGCTCGCCGATGGACTGGGCGGCGATGACACCCACCGCCTCGCCCGAGTTGACCACCGTGCCCCGCGCCAGGTCGCGGCCATAGCAGGCGGCGCAGACGCCGACTCGCGCATGGCAGGTGAGCACCGAGCGGATCAGCACCCTTTCGATGCCGGCCTGCTCGACCACGTCCACGTCCCGCTCGCCGATCAGCTGGCCACGCGTCAGCAGGACCTCCCCGGTGACCGGATGGACCACGTCCTCCTGGGCGGTGCGCCCGAGGATGCGCTCGGCCAGCGACGACACCACGGTGCCGCCCTCGACCACCGGGAACATGGTCAGCCCCTCCTCGGTGCCGCAATCGTCCTCGCTGATGATGGCGTCCTGGGCGACGTCCACCAGACGACGGGTCAGGTAGCCCGAGTTGGCGGTCTTGAGCGCGGTGTCGGCCAGACCCTTGCGGGCGCCGTGGGTGGAGTTGAAGTACTCCAGCACGGTCAGGCCTTCCTTGAAGTTGGAGATGATCGGCGTCTCGATGATCTCGCCCGACGGCTTGGCCATGAGCCCGCGCATGCCGGCCAGCTGCTTCATCTGCGCCGCCGACCCACGGGCGCCGGAATGGGCCATCATGTAGATGGAGTTGATGGGCTTGCCAGGCTCGATCTTCTGGATTTCCTTCATCATCGCATCGGCCACCAGGTCGGTGCAGCGCGACCAGCAGTCCACCACCTTGTTGTATTTCTCACCGTGGGTGATCAGACCGTCCTGGTACTGCTGCTCGAATTCCTTGACCTGCTGCTCGGCCTCGCGGACCAGGGTTTCCTTGGCCTTCGGGATGACGAGGTCGTCCTTGCCGAACGAGATGCCGGCCCGCGCCGCCCGCTGGTAGCCGAGACTCATGATGCGATCGCAGAAGATCACCGTCTCCTTCTGGCCGCAGTGGCGGTAGACCACGTCCATGACGCCGGTCACCTCCTTCTTGGTCAGCAGGCGGTTGATGAGGGAGAAAGGCACCTTGGGGTGACGCGGCAGCACCTCCGACAGCAGCATGCGGCCCGGCGTGGTCTCGACCACCACGGTGACCCGCTGCCCGGTCTCGTCCACGCCCCGATAGCGGCACTTGATCCTGGCGTGCAGGCTGACCGCGCCGGCATGCAGGGCGTGCTGGATTTCGGCCACGTCGGCGAAGGCCATGCCCTCGCCCGTCTCACCCTCGCGGTCCATGGTGATGTAGTAGAGGCCGAGCACGATGTCCTGGGTCGGCACGATGATGGGCTTGCCGTTGGCCGGGCTCAGGATGTTGTTGGTGGACATCATCAGCACGCGGGCCTCGAGCTGGGCCTCGAGCGCCAGGGGGACGTGGACGGCCATCTGATCGCCGTCGAAGTCGGCGTTGAAGGCCGTGCACACCAGCGGATGAAGCTGGATCGCCTTGCCCTCGATCAGCACCGGCTCGAACGCCTGGATGCCGAGTCGGTGCAGGGTCGGCGCCCGGTTCAGCATCACCGGGTGCTCGCGGATCACCTCCTCCAGGATGTCCCACACCTCGGGACGCTCCTTCTCGACCATGCGCTTGGCCGCCTTGATGGTGGAGGCCATGCCGTAGGTCTCGAGCTTCGAGTAGACGAAGGGCTTGAACAGTTCGAGCGCCATCTTCTTCGGCAGGCCGCACTGATGCAGCATCAGTTCCGGCCCGACGACGATCACCGAACGGCCCGAGTAGTCCACCCGCTTGCCGAGCAGGTTCTGGCGGAACCGTCCCTGCTTGCCCTTCAGCATGTCGGCCAGGGACTTGAGCGGCCGCTTGTTGGCCCCGGTGATGGCGCGTCCACGGCGGCCGTTGTCGAACAGGGCGTCCACCGCCTCCTGCAGCATCCGCTTTTCGTTGCGGATGATGATCTCCGGCGCCTTCAGTTCGATCAGCCGCTTCAGGCGGTTGTTGCGGTTGATGACCCGCCGGTAGAGGTCGTTGAGATCCGAGGTGGCGAATCGACCGCCGTCCAGCGGCACCAGCGGCCGCAGTTCGGGCGGGATCACCGGGATGACGTCGAGAATCATCCACTCGGGCCGCGACCGCGACTCGTGAAAGGCCTCGATCAGCTTGAGGCGCTTGACCAGCTTCTTGCGCTTGGCCTCGGAGGTGGTCTCGCGCAGGTCGGTGCGCAGGGTCTCGCGCTCGGTATCGAGGTCGATGGTGCTCATCAGCTCCTTGATGGCCTCGGCGCCGATGCCGGCGCGGAAGCTGTCCTCGCCGTACTCCTCGAGGGCCGACTGGTACTGCTCCTCGGTCAGCAGTTCCTGCATCTTGAGCGGCGTCAGGCCGGGCTCCACCACCACGTAGTGCTCGAAATAGAGCACCCGCTCCAGGTCCTTCAGCGTCATGTCCAAAAGCAGGCCGATGCGACTCGGCAGGGACTTCAGGAACCAGATGTGGGCCACCGGCGCCGCCAGCTCGATGTGGCCCATGCGCTCGCGCCGCACCTTGGACAGGGTGACCTCGACGCCGCACTTCTCGCAGACGACGCCGCGGTACTTCATGCGCTTGTACTTGCCGCACAGGCACTCGTAGTCCTTGATCGGCCCGAAGATGCGGGCGCAGAACAGACCATCCCGTTCCGGCTTGAAGGTGCGGTAGTTGATGGTCTCTGGCTTCTTGATCTCACCGAACGACCATGAACGGATCCTCTCCGGGCTCGCGATCGAGATTTGAATCTGATCGAACGCCTGTGGCCCGCTGGCCTGTCCGAAGATCTTCGTAAGTTCGTTCATGCCACTCTCTCCCGCTGATCCCGACCGCCGGAAGGGGGCTCTCCCCTTGCCGACCGGACCGTGACCGGAAAAACCGATGCCGTCACCGACGCGAACGCCGATCTCACGCGTTGGACTCTCACGTGGGGGACTGGTTCAGTTCCACGTCCAACCCGAGCGACCGCATTTCCTTGACCAGCACGTTGAAGGACTCAGGGATGCCGGCCTCGAAGCCGTCGTCGCCGCGGACGATCGACTCGTAGACCTTGGTGCGCCCGGACACGTCGTCCGACTTCACCGTCAGCATTTCCTGCAACGTGTAGGCGGCGCCATAGGCTTCGAGCGCCCACACCTCCATTTCGCCGAAGCGCTGGCCGCCGAACTGGGCCTTGCCGCCCAGCGGCTGCTGGGTGACCAGCGAATAGGGGCCGATGGAGCGGGCGTGGATCTTGTCGTCCACCAGGTGGTGCAGCTTCAACATATAGATGTAGCCGACGGTAACCCGGCGGTCGAAGGGCTCGCCCGTGCGGCCGTCGTGCAGGGTGACCTGGCCCGAGCTGTGCAGTCCCGCCTTCTCCAGCATGGCGACGATGTCGCTTTCGCGGGCACCGTCGAACACCGGTGAGGCGATGGGCACGCCGGCCCGCACGTTGCCGGCCAGTTCCCGCAGTTCCTCGTCGCCAAGGTCGGCGATGTCCTCGTGGTAGATGGCCTCGCCGTAGACATCCCGGACCTTGGCCCGCAGGTCGGCGATGTCGGCGCGGCCGCCCTGGACCGCCGACAGCACGTCCCCGATCTGCCGGCCGAGGCCGCTGCACGCCCAGCCCAGGTGGGTCTCCAGGATCTGGCCGACGTTCATGCGCGACGGCACGCCGAGCGGGTTCAGCACCACGTCGACCGAGGTGCCGTCGGCGGCGAACGGCATGTCCTCGAGGGGAACGATCCGCGAGATGACGCCCTTGTTGCCGTGACGACCGGCCATCTTGTCGCCGGGCTGGAGCTTGCGCTTCACCGCGACGAACACCTTGACCATCTTCATCACGCCGGGCGGCAGTTCGTCGCCGCGCTGCAGCTTGTCCACCTTGTTCTCGAAGCGGGCCTGCAGCTTTTCGATCTGCTCGTCATAGAGCTTCTTCAGCGCCTCGACCTCGCCCATCACCGCGTCGTCGTCGACGGCGATGTGGCGCCATTGGCCGGGGGTGTAGCCGGACAGGAGCGACTCGGTGACCGGCTGGCCGCTCTTCATGCCCTTCGGCCCGCTCACCGCCGTCGCCCCGAGGATCAGGGACTTGAGCCGCTCGTGGAACGAGCCTTCGAGGATGCGTCGCTCGTCGTCGCGGTCCTTGGCCAGACGCTCGATCTCGGCCCGCTCGATGGCCAGCGCGCGCTCGTCCTTGTCGACGCCGCGGCGGGAGAACACCCGCACCTCGACCACCGTGCCGGTGACCCCGGGGGGGACCCGCAGGCTGGTGTCGCGCACGTCGGAGGCCTTTTCACCGAAGATGGCGCGCAGGAGCTTCTCCTCCGGCGTCATCGGCGACTCGCCCTTCGGCGTCACCTTGCCCACCAGGATGTCGCCGGCCTTGACCTCGGCGCCGATGTAGACGATGCCGGCCTCGTCCATGTTCCGCAGGGCATCCTCGCCGACATTGGGAATGTCGCGGGTGATGTCCTCCTGGCCCAGCTTGGTGTCGCGGGCCATCACCTCGAACTCCTCGATGTGGATCGAGGTGAACACGTCGTCGCGGACGATGCGCTCGGAGATGAGGATCGAGTCCTCGAAGTTGTAGCCGTTCCACGGCATGAAGGCGACCAGCACGTTGCGCCCGAGGGCCAGTTCGCCAAGCTCGGTGGACGGGCCGTCGGCGATGATGTCGCCCTTGCGCACCACGTTGCCCACCTTGACCAGCGGCCGCTGGGTGATGCAGGTGTTCTGGTTCGAGCGCTGGAACTTGGACAGCCGATAGATGTCGACGCCGGGAGCCGACGCCGAGGTTTCCTCGGTGGCGCGGACGACGATGCGGGTGGCGTCCACCTGCTGCACCATGCCGGAACGGCGGGCGACGATGGAGGCGCCCGAGTCGCGGGCCACCGCCTCCTCCATGCCGGTGCCCACCAGGGGTGCCTCGGCGCGGATCAGCGGCACCGCCTGGCGCTGCATGTTGGAGCCCATCAGCGCCCGGTTGGCGTCGTCGTTCTCGAGGAAGGGGATCAGCGCCGCCGCCACCGACACGAGCTGTTTCGGCGACACGTCGATGAAGTCGATTTCGCTCGGCTGCACCATCACGAAGTCGCTGTCGCGGCGACAACTGATCAGGTCGTGGACGAAGCGGCCCTCGCCGTCCAGTTCGGCGTTGGCCTGGGCGATGGTGTAGCGTCCCTCCCCCATGGCCGAGAGATAGAGAACCTCGTCGGTGACCCGGCCCTCCACCACCTTGCGGTAGGGGCTTTCGATGAAGCCGTACTGGTTCACCCGCGCATAGGTGGCGAGGCTGTTGATGAGGCCGATGTTCGGCCCCTCCGGAGTCTCGATGGGGCAGATGCGGCCGTAGTGGGTCGGATGGACGTCGCGCACCTCGAAGCCGGCCCGCTCGCGGGTCAGGCCGCCCGGCCCAAGGGCGGAGAGGCGCCGCTTGTGGGTGATCTCGGCCAGGGGGTTGGTCTGGTCCATGAACTGGGACAGCTGCGACGAGCCAAAGAACTCGCGCACCGCCGCCGCCGCCGGCTTGGCGTTGATGAGGTCGTGGGGCATCACCGAGTCGATGTCCACCGAACTCATGCGCTCGCGGATGGCCCGCTCCATGCGCAGGAGGCCGACCCGGTACTGGTTCTCCATCAGTTCGCCCACCGAGCGCACACGCCGGTTGCCCAGATGGTCGATGTCGTCGATCTCGCCCCGGCCATCCTTCAGGTCCACCAGGACCTTGATGATCCGCAGGATGTCGTCGCGGCGCAGGACACGGACGGTGTCGGCGACGTCGTTGACTTCCAGGCGGGCATTCATCTTCACCCGCCCGACCGCCGACAGGTCATAGCGCTCGGAGTCGAAGAACAGGCCGTGGAACAGGGCCTCGGCCGTCTCCAGGGTCGGCGGCTCGCCGGGGCGCATGACCCGGTAGATGTCGATCAGGGCCTCCTCGCGCGAGCTGTTCTTGTCGAGGAACAGCGTGTTGCGGATGTAGGGGCCGACGTTGATGTGGTCGATATGCAGCAGCGGCAGTTCGGTAACGCCACTCTTGGCCAGGTTGTCCAGGATGTCGAGGGTCAGTTCCTCGCCGGCCTCGATGAAGATCTCGCCCGTGTCCTCGTCGATCATATCTTCGGCGACATAGCGGCCGACCAGTTCCTCGGGGAAGATGCGCTGCTCCGTGAGCCCCTCTTCCTTCAGCTTGCGGCCGAGTCGGGGCGTCATCTTGGTGCCGGCCTCGACCTTGAGGGTCCCCGTCGCCGCATCGACCAGGTCGAACAGCAGCTTGACGCCGCGCAGACGTTCGGGAGAGAACGGGACCTTCCAACCCTTCTCGTCACGGTAGAAAATCACCCGGTCGTAGAAGTAGTCGAGGATCTCCTCCCCGGTCATGCCGCGCACTTCACCGGGCTCGAGCGACCGGCCCTCGGCCTCGCGGCTCACCCGCAACGCCTCGGCCTTGGGACCGAGCAGCGTATAGAGAAGAGTCGTCACCGGCAGCTTGCGCCGACGGTCGATGCGCACGTACACCAGATCCTTGGCGTCGAACTCGAAGTCCAGCCACGACCCGCGATAGGGAATGACCCTTGCCGCGAACAGAAACTTGCCGGACGAGTGGGTCTTGCCCTTGTCGTGGTCGAAGAACACGCCGGGGGACCGGTGCATCTGGCTGACGATGACGCGCTCGGTGCCGTTGATGACGAAGGTGCCGTTGGCGGTCATGAGCGGCATGTCGCCCATGTACACGTCCTGCTCCTTGATGTCGCGGATGGAGCGGGCGCCGGTATCCTCGTCGATATCCCACACCACGAGACGCAGCGTCACCTTGAGCGGCGCCGCGAAGGTCATGCCCCGCTGCTGGCACTCGTCCACGTCATACTTCGGGGCATCAAACTCGTACTTGACGAATTCAAGCTCGCCGCGGCCCGAAAAGTCCCGGATCGGGAACACCGACTTGAACACCTCCTGCAGACCGTAGATCACGCGCTTTTCCGGAGGCACGTCCATCTGCAGGAACTGGGCGTAGGAGCTTTTTTGAACCTCGATCAGGTTGGGCATCGGTGCGACCGTCGGGATGCGCCCGAAACTCTTCCGTACCCGCTTGCGAGCCGTGAAGGACTTAGCCATTGCCGCTCCTCGAACTTCGTCGGTTGATCGTGCCGCCGCTTTCTCCGCTGGCCGGATGCCGGCAGGTGAAGGCGTCGTAACCCGGGATCGGCCTCGCCGCTCCCGCTTAACTCTCCCGCTGCCGCGTCACGCCGTCGGCCTGTGCCGCCGCGTATCGTGGCCGGGAGTACCCTTCCGTCCCGGCTTCTCATCGCCTGCGCCATCCGGACGCGAGCGGGAGAAACGCCGGTGGGCCGGAAAGCGGGGGCGGGCTTTCGGCCCTCCCCCCTTTCCGACCCAGAACGACCCCGGTGGTGTGTCGGGAACGCCCTACTTGACTTCCACCTTGGCACCGGCCTCTTCAAGCTGCTTGCGGAGCTTGGCCGCCTCGTCCTTGGACACGGCTTCCTTGACCGTCTTCGGCGCACCCTCCACCAGGTCCTTGGCTTCCTTGAGGCCAAGGCCGGTGATGGCGCGGACTTCCTTGATGACGTTGATCTTCTTCTCGCCAGCGGCGGCAAGGATCACGTCGAACTCGGTCTGCTCCTCGACCGGAGCGGCGGCGGCGGCCGGTGCCGCGGCGGCGGCAACCGGTGCCGCGGCGGACACGCCCCAGCGCTCCTCCAGCATCTTCGACAGTTCCGCCGCCTCGAGGACGGTCAGGGCGGACAGTTCATCAACAAGCTTGGCAAGATCGGCCATTGTATTCTTCTCCTGCATTGGCAGACGTCTGGTCGTCGCGATGGTTGTGCGAAATCACGCAGCTTCCTGGTCCTGGTCCTTGTCGGCGTATGCCTTGAGCACCCGGGCCAACTGGCCGGCCGGGGCCTGCAGCACGCCGGCGATACGAGTCGCCGGGGTCTTGATCATGCCGATCAATCCCGCGCGGAGTTCGTCGAGCGATGGCAGCTCGGCCAGGGCCTTGACGCCCTGCTGGTCGAGGACCATCGTCCCAAGCGCTCCGCCCAGGATCTTCAGCTTCTCATTCCCCTTGGCATACTTGACGGACACCCGTGCCGCGGCGACCGGATCCTTCGAAAAGGCGACCGCCGTCGGTCCCGTGAACAACGGGGCCAGGGTCTCGTACTTCGTACCTGCCAGGGCAAGACGCGTGAGCCGGTTCTTGGTAACCTTGAAGCTGGCTCCCGCCTCCCGCATCTGTGCCCGAAGAGCGCTCATCTCGGCCACCGTCATGCCCGTGTAGTGCACGACGACGACGATCGAGGTCTCTCCCAGCACGCGGTTGAGCGTGGACACCAGTTCCTTTTTCTGGTCACGGTTCACGTTCGTCTCCGCTCCTCGTCTCCAGTCCCCGTCCCGAAAGATGGAAACCGGATAGGTTGTCGATCAGCCCCCCGCCGTGGCGGAGGACCGGTCTCCCCTGTCCCAGAAGTCCAAGTCGCCGACCTTCCCATCGCGGGAAGGGTCCAGACGTCTCGCAACCACTGTCTATGCAGGTGGGACACCCCATCAAGCCTTTCCGGAACGAGCCGGATCGGCGCCTGCGGTCTCGGACAGGTCCGGGGGCCGAAGCCCCCTCTCCCCCGGCCGCAGGACGGCCGGGGGAATTCCTCTCACCCTTCGGTGATGCTCTGTACGCTCACCCTGACGCCGGGCCCCATGGTGGAGCTGAGGCTCACCTTGCGGACGTAGGTGCCCTTGGCACCCGCCGGCTTCGCCTTGATGATGGCGTCGCAGAAGGTGCGGATGTTCTGGGCCAGCGCCGCTTCGCTGAAGCTCGCCTTGCCGACGCCGGCGTGGATGAGGCCAGCCTTCTCCACCCGGAACTGGACCTGGCCGGCCTTGGCGGCGCGGATGGCCTCGGTGACGTTGGCGGTCACCGTGCCGAGCTTCGGGTTCGGCATCAGGCCGCGCGGGCCCAGCACCTTGCCGAGACGGCCGACGATGCCCATCATGTCGGGGGTGGCGATGCAGCGGTCGAAGTCCATCTGGCCGGCCTGGATCTTTTCCGCCAGATCCTCGGCGCCGACGATGTCGGCCCCGGCCGCCTCGGCCTCCTTGGCCTTGTCGCCCTTGGCGAACACGGCGACGCGCACGGTCTTGCCGGTGCCGTTCGGCAGTTCCACCACGCCGCGGACCATCTGGTCGGCGTGGCGGGGATCGACGCCGAGGTTCATCGCCACCTCGATGGTCTCGTCGAACTTGGCCTTGGCCCGATCCCGCACCAGGCGGATCGCCTCGGCGAGGTCATAGTCGGTGGTCACCACCAGGCCTTCGTATGCCTTCTTCAGTCGCTTTCCATTCGCCATGGCTGTTACTCCACCACCCGGATGCCCATGGACTTGGCCGAGCCCACGATTTGTATGACGGCCGAGTCCACGTCGTGGCAGTTGAGATCGCGCAGCTTCTGGGCGGCGATCTCCCGCACCTTGTCCATGGTGACCTCGCCGACGAAGCCCCGTCCGGTGGTCTGCGAGCCCTTGTCGATGCCCGCCGCCTTCTTCAGGAAGTAGCTGACGGGCGGCGTCTTGGTGACGAAGGTGAAGGTGCGATCGCTGAAGGCGGTGATCACCACGGGGATCGGCATGCCGGGCTCGAGCCCCTGCGTGCTGGCGTTGAACGCCTTGCAGAACTCCATGATGTTGAGACCGCGCTGACCCAGCGCCGGTCCGATGGGCGGCGACGGGTTGGCCTTGCCGGCCGGCACCTGCAACTTTACGTATCCGGTTATCTTTTTTGCCATTGACCTACCTCAGCTTTCAACCAAGGGTCGCGGTGCGGCGTGGCGCGCCTCCCGCGTCCGGACCGGCGGAAGGCCGGCCCTGCTCGACAGCAGATGAAGAACTCGATCGGTTCAGACCTTCTCCACCTGCGCGTACTCAAGCTCCACCGGGGTGGAGCGGCCGAAGATGGACACCGACACCTTGATGCGGGCCTTCTCCTCGTCCACCTCCTCGACCAGACCGTTGAACGAGGTGAATGGCCCGTCGCAGACGCGGACCTGCTCGCCGATCTCGAAGGTGATGGCCGGCTTGGGCCGATCGATGCCCTCCTGGACCTGGCGCATGATGCGCTCGGCCTCGGCCTGGGAGATCGGCGCCGGACGGCCCCGCCCGCCGAGGAACCCGGTGACCTTCGGCGTGTTCTTGACCAGGTGCCAGGTCTCGTCGGTCAGGTCCATGCGGATCAGCACGTAGCCCGGGAAGAACTTGCGCTCGGTGCTGACCTTGGCGCCGCGGCGCACCTCGACCACCTCCTCGGTGGGCACCAGAATCTCCTCGAAGAGGTCGACCATGCCCTTCTGCGCCGCCTGCTCGCGGATGGAGTCGGCGACCTTCTTCTCGAACCCGGAGTAGACGTGGATAACGTACCAGCGTGCCGCCATGGTGTCAGCCTCCCAGCCCGAAGAACGCCTTCACCGCCCAGGCGAGAATCTGATCGAGGACAAGGAAGAACAGGGACGCCACCAGCACCATCATCAGCACCATGCTCGTCGAGACCGTCGTCTCGCGACGGCTCGGCCAGGTGACCTTGCCCATTTCCTGACGGACCTGGCGGATGAATTGGGCCGGACTGGTTTTCGTCATTTCTCTCTCTAAACTAAACAATTTCTCTCTCTAAACTGAACATCGGATGGCTGGAACCAACGGCAACCGGCCGACGTCCAACACCCGATGGCAAATGGCAGGGGCAGAGGGGCTCGAACCCCCGACCTGCGGTTTTGGAGACCGCCGCTCTACCAGCTGAGCTATACCCCT
>JAMOBE010000086.1:0-15789 GCA_039908285.1 Alphaproteobacteria bacterium | reverse complement strand
CGGCACCATTTCGGGAGCTTCGCGCCCCCCTCACCCAACCCTCTCCCCCCTGAAGGGGGGGGAGAGGGCTTTTTATAGTCGTGGTGCCGATACATTTTCCGCATCTCAGTAAACACGCGCCTTTGGCGCGATGTACTCCACCTCGTCGGTCAGCGTGTAGGTGTGGACCGGACGGTAGTCCAGTCTCACCGCCCACTTGTCGTCGATCCAGGCCAGGGTGTGCTTCATCCACTTTTCGTCGTTCCGGTCGGGGTAGTCCTCGTGGGCGTGGGCGCCCCGGCTTTCGTGGCGGGCTTCGGCGCCGTAGATGGTGGTGATGGCGCACGCCATCAGGTTCTCCAGCTCCAGCGCCTCGATCAGGTCGGAGTTCCACACCAGCGAGCGATCGGAAATGCCGAGATCGGACATGGATTTGGCCACCATGTCCATCTTGCGGCACCCCTCCTCCAGAGTGGCCGAGGCCCGGAACACCGCCGCATCGTTCTGCATGGTCTTTTGCATGTCGAGGCGGATCGCCGCGGTCGGGGTCTTGCCCTTGGCATGGCGGATGGCGTCGAAGTGGGCAAGCGCCGCCTCGGTCACCGAGGGCGACAGCGGCTTGTGCTTGGTGCCGGGCTTGACCAGTTCGGCGGCGCGAATCGCGGCGGCGCGGCCGAACACCACGATGTCGAGCAGCGAGTTGGTGCCGAGTCGATTCGCGCCGTGCACCGAAACGCTGGCGCACTCGCCGATGGCCATCAGGCCGGGGCACACGGCGTCGGGATCGGAGGCCGTCGGGCGCAGCGCCTCGCCGTGAACGTTGGTGGGAATGCCGCCCATGTTGTAGTGCACCGTCGGCAGCACCGGACACGGCTCCCGCGTCGCGTCGACACCGGCGAAGATCTTGGCGGTCTCGGTGATGCCCGGCAGGCGGTGGTGCAGCACGTCGGCGCCCAGGTGCTCGAGATGCAGGTGGATGTGGTCCCGTCCCGGGCCGACTCCGCGGCCTTCGCGAATTTCGACGGTCATGGCCCGGCTCACCACGTCGCGGGACGCCAGGTCCTTGGCGGTCGGGGCATAGCGCTCCATGAAGCGCTCCCCCGCCGAATTGGTCAGGTAGCCGCCCTCGCCGCGGGCGCCCTCGGTGATCAGGCAGCCCGAGCCGTAGATGCCGGTCGGGTGGAACTGCACGAACTCGTGGTCCTGCACCGGCAGGCCCGCCCGCAGCACCATGCCGTTGCCGTCGCCGGTGCAGGTGTGGGCCGAGGTGCAGGAGAAGTAGGCACGGCCATAGCCGCCGGTCGCCAGCACCGTCTGGTGGGCGAGGAAGCGGTGCAGGGTGCCGTTGGCCATGTCGAGGGCCATGACGCCTCGGCAGACGCCGTCCGCGTCCATCAGAAGGTCGGTCGCGAAGTACTCGACGAAGAACTTGGCGCTGTGCTTCAGGCACCGCTGATAGAGGGTGTGGAGGATGGCATGGCCGGTGCGGTCGGCGGCGGCGCAGGCGCGCTGCACCGGCTTCTCGCCGAAATTGCTCATGTGGCCGCCAAAGGGCCGCTGGTAGATCTTGCCCTCCGGGGTGCGGGAGAACGGCACGCCGAAGTGCTCCAGCTCGTGAACGGCGGGGATGGCCTCGCGGCACATGTACTCGATGGCGTCCTGGTCGCCGAGCCAGTCGGAGCCCTTCACCGTGTCGTACATGTGCCAGCGCCAGTTGTCCTCGGCCATGTTGCCGAGGGCGGCGCCCACTCCGCCCTGGGCGGCGACGGTGTGGCTGCGGGTCGGGAACACCTTGGTCACGCAGGCGGTCTTGAGGCCCGTGGCGCTCATGCCGAGCGTGGCCCGCAGGCCGGCGCCGCCGGCCCCGACGACCACGACGTCGTAAAGGTGGTCGGTGATCTGGTAGGCAGCCATGGGTCCTAGCCTCCGAACGCGATCTTGAGAACCGACACGACCGAGAACGTGCCGAGCAGAACGATGATGGCCTTCATCACGAGAATGCCCGCGATCCTGGTCGATTCGCGGTGCACGTAGTCCTCGATCACCACCTGCAGGCCAAGCTGGGCGTGGTGGAAGGTCGCCACCAGCAGAAGGACCATCAGGGTCGCATTGCCGGGCCGGGCCAGCCACTGCTGGAAGTGCTGATAGTCGGCCCCGGCGACGCGGATCACCGAAATCACCAGCCACAGGGCCAGCGGCACCAGTGCGACCGCCGTCGCCCGCTGGACCCACCAGTGCCCGACCCCCTCGCCCGTCGAGCCCAGCCCCCGGGCGCGGCCCAATGAGGAACGCATGCTCATGACCGTTCCCTCTCCTATCCGTTGAGACCGATGATCCAGGCCAGCACGGTCAGGACGGCCGTCGCCACCAGCACCGCATGACCCGAGGCGTACACCTGCCGCTTGTCAAAACCCCAGCCGGCGTCCCACAGCAGATGCCGGACCCCGTTGGACAGGTGGTAGAAAAGAGCAGCCGACCACCCGAACAGCAGCAGCTTCCCGAACCACGACCCGATGAAGCCCTGGGCCTTCAGGTACGCGTCCGGTCCATAGGCGGCACTGCTCACCCAGTAGACCAGCAGGAGAGTGCCAAGGGCCAGGCCCACTCCGGTGAGGCGATGGAGGATCGACATCACCGACGTGAGCTGCCTCCTGTAGATCTGGATGTGGGGAGAAAGCGGTCGGTCTCTTTGAATCATAGGAAATGCCCCCAGTCGGCGTACTATCCCCGCGGACGACGTCCCACACTTTTGTTTATGCGCCTTTTCGGCGCCGCGAAAAGGTAAGCCCCGGGGCGAACCGAAGTCAACTCAAAGAAGGTGCATGACGGCACGGCCGCGCGCCGGACGAGGCCGCCCAGAATGAGGGATTGCTAAAGTATTTGATCATCATGTTCTAAAGTACGGCGGGAAGCCTTGGCGTTGCGGTGCATGGCACCAGCCTACCCATGGGAGGGGGAGGAGGACGCGGCCGCTTCGGCACAGGCGGCATCGATCACCGCGGCCGAGGACTGGGGCTCCCACCCGAGTTGGGACTCGGCCTGACCCATGGCCAATGACGACCAGACGGGGACCGACTCCAGGTCCGGCCGGGTTTCTCGCGCCGACTCCGGTCGCACGAGTCGGGGATCCGCCCCGACCGCCGCCGCGAGTCGTCCCGCCATGACGGCGTAACTGACGTCGGAGTCGCCGCTCCCATGAAGAATGCCGTGCACCCGCTTCGTCACCACCGAGCGGATCAGGCCGACGGCGAAGGGCGGGGAGATGGGGGCCAGGGTCATGTCGCTGAAGGGGACGATCGGCTCTCCCCGCCGCAGCCTGACGGCCCAGTCCCGCAGCAGCGCGGCGCTCCCCTCGAGGACCTTGGAGAGTCGGACGACGGCCCCCCCGAGACCCAGTACCTCCGCCTCCGCCGCCGCCTTCTGGCGGCCGTATTCGGTGACGGGGCGGGGACGATCCTGGGTGCGGCACCGCGGCTCGCTGCCGTCGAACACCTGGGTCGAGGACAGCAGCAGCGGAAGCGCCCCGACGGCGACGAGTCGCCGCGCCACTTCGGCCGTGGCCCGCACGTTGACGCGGGCCGTCCCCACGGGATCGGCCCGGCAGGCGGCGAGGGAGGTGACCGCGGCGCACAGCACCGCCGCGTCGACGGCGGGAAACCCGGGCCACCGGTCGGGCTCACCCGCGAGGTCGACGCGAAACTCCGCGTCGGCACGGCGCGACGTGGCAATCACCTCGATCCCATCGGCGACCAGGCGGGAGCGGAGGGCGCGCCCCAGCAGGCCGTCACCGCCGATGATGAGAACCCGGGTCATGATGGAGTCATTCGAAATAGATGCATCCGTAGTCTCCATCGTACCCCGTCCTGGCGAAGATCCACTCCCACTCGGGGGGGGAATAGAACGACTCGCAGGTGAGCTGCCAATAGAGCAGGTTCACCTTTTCCCGCTCATTGCGATAGGACTCGACCATGATGTACTTGCGCTGGTCCCGGCCGACCCGCTGGATTTCGCTCAAGGCCACCCAGAGTTCATCGATGCGCAGGTTGTGCAGCGCGCCGAGGGAGACGACGAAGTCAAAGGAGCGGTCGGCGAAGGGCAGCCGGGCGGCGCTGCCGACGGTCAGCTTCGGCCTGACCTCCTCCTTGGCGTTGGCGATGGCATAGGTGGAAATGTCGAGCCCCTCGACCTCGATACCAGGGACCGCCCGGGTGAACTCGTGGAGCAGGAACCCCTTGCCGCAGCCCACATCGAGGATGCGATCGCCCGCCTTCAGCCCGTAATGCCGGGCCATGGCCGCCGCCACCTCGTACCAGCGGCCGTCGTAGTGATAACCGCCATAGCCGTACCGGCGGTCGCCGTCCCAGTACTCACGGTCGTAGCGCTTGGCGACGGTGCTGCAGTCGGCCTTGTCGTTCTCCACCACCCGCTGCACGTAGTCCCGCCTGGTGCGGTTGTGCAGGCCGCCCACGAAATCGATGTATGCCATGCTCAGGCTTCCCCACTTCTGATCATGTAATCCCGCCACATGGCGGCGAAGGCCTCCTCGAGTCCCCGGGTGAACCCCACGGGATCCAGGAGCGGCGAGGCCAGCAGCCGCGCTCGCATCCCGGCCCGCAGGGACCGGCGGCGCGGAGTATCCTCCGCCAGGGCCACCGCGATGTCCACGTACTCCTCGGGCGACGCCGCGATCATCTCGGGCAGACCGGCGGCGGTCAGCAGTCCCGCTCCCATGCGGAACGGTCGCCGCTCGTTCAGCGTCACCAGCGGCACGCCCATCCACAGGGCCTCGCAGGTGGTCGTGCCGCCGTTCCACGGAAACGGATCCAGGGCGATGTCCATGTCCCCGAACAGCGCCAGATGATGGGCGTGATCGAGGGCGTAGGCCGTCATGACGATCCGCTCCGCCGCGATGCCGTGGGCGGCGAACCGGGCGGCGAGGCCTTCGCGCAGGCTGGCGTCGCCCAGTCCGGCCGCTTTCAGCAACAGGCGGGAGTCAGGCACCCGGGCCAGGATCCGTACCCACAGGGTAATCACCTGATCGTTGATCTTGTGAAGCTTGTTGAAACAGCCAAAGACCACGGGTTCCCCCCGCTCCCCCGGTCCCGGCCTCACGTCGGGCGCGTTCGCCGGCGGAGTCAGGCAGAGAAAGGCCCCCGGCAGCCGCATCACCCGCTCGGAACAGAATTCATCGGTGACCTCCACGGGATCGGCGAACCCATCGGAAATGCGCCAGTCGATGGCCGCGACCCCGGTGCCGCCAAGGTAGCCGAGCCACGATGCCTGCACCGGGGCCGGCTTCCGGGCGAAGGTCAGCAGCCGGTTACCCCCGGTGTGTCCGGCCAGGTCCACCAGGATGTCGATGCCGTCTCCGCGGATGGTGGCCGCTGCGGCCTCGTTGTTGCTGCCGGTCAGGTCACGCCAGTGCTCGGCGGTCCGGCGAAGCTCCTCCGTGATGCCGTCGGGAAGGGCGACGTCGGAGTAGCAGAAAATCTCAACCTTCGCACGATCATGGGCGGCCAGCACCGGGCCGAAGAACCAGGCGACGGGATGCTTGCAGAAGTCCGGCGACACGTAGCCGACTCTCAGTCGCTCCCCGGACCGGACGGACGGCATGGCGGGGGCGGTGAGCGACGCGAGGGGAGCGGCATGGATCGCGTCCCAGCGGCGGTGCTCGGCCAGTATCTCCCCGGCGGTGGCGGCGGGATCGTGGGAAAGACAGAAACAGTAGGCACTGTTCAGGCCCGGCTCCATCGGGCCGAGGCGCAGGGCATCCTCGTATGCCACGCGGGCCTCGCCGATGCGGGCCTGCGCCATCAGGCAACTGGCCAGGTTCGCCAGCGGCGGGCTCGCCTGCGGGGCCAGGGCGATGGCGATGCGCAGGTGTCGCTCGGCCTCGCTCGGCCGGTGGTCGCTCATCACGATGTTTGCCCACAGATCGTGGGCGGGCGCATGGTTCGGATCCCGCGACAGGGCGCGGCGCAGGCAGTCGGCGGCGTCGCGGTCGTTGCGCAGGCGCAGGTATGCTTCCGCAAGCGCCGTCAGGGCGGCCACGAAATCGGGATTGATCTCGACGGCGCAGAGCAGCGCCACCCGGGCCTCGGCGAACCGGTTCAGCCGCAACAGCGCCCGCCCAAGATGGCAATAGGCATTCTGATGGCCGGGGGCCAGATGGACCGCCACCTTGAAATGAGTGACGGCGTCGGAGAGACGGTCCTCGGCCATGCACAGCCGCCCCAGCGTGTAGCGCAGACGGACCGAGGCCGGATTGACCGCCATGGCGCGGCCCAGCAGATGGCGCGCCGTCTCCCGATCGCCGGCTTCCATGGCCATGAGGCCAAGCAGGTGAAGTGCCTCGACATCATCCGGAGCCGTCGTCAGCACCTGGTGACACACGGCGGCGGCCTCGTCGTGGCGGCCGGCGTTGTGGAGGTCGAACGCGGTGGTGATGACGGGATGGTTCGATCTGGTCGCTCCGCCCATCTCAGTCTCTCCCCGTGCTCACCCGGCGCCGCCAGATCTCCGCATAGGCCGCTTCCACCCCGGTGGTGAAGCGCCCGGCGTCGATCATACCTGAGGTCGCAAACAGCGACCTCAGTCCCCCCCGCAGGCTGGAGAGAAGCTCCAGGTCGCCGGCAAGCATCTCGGCGATGGACACGTACTCCGAAGGCGTCCGGGCGATCAAGGCCCCAAGACCAAGTCGCGTCAGAAGGCTCGTCCCCACCCGGCTGACATGCGAGGCTCCGGTCAGGGTGATGACGGGAACGCCCATCCACAGCGCCTCGCAACTCGTGGTGGTGCCGTTGTAGGGAAAGGGGTCGAGGCCGATGTCCACGTGGCGATAGAGGTCAAGGTGATCCTCGGGCGTGTTCCGGTGCATGAGCAGAAGGAGTCGCTCGGGTGGAACGCCGTGGGCGGCGAACAGCGCCTCGATGTCGGCGCGGACGGCGGCATCGTTGAACACCCGTGACTTCAGCATCAGCCGGGACCCGGGAACGCGCCGGAGAACCTCTCCCCAGACCTCGGCGACGGGTGGATTGATCTTCGCCAGATTGTTGAACGAGCCGAAGGTGACGCACCCGGCCCCCGTCATGGGCGGCGGTGCGACCTCCGGCGCCGTCTCCGGCGGCCGGTAGCAGAGAAAGCCGCCCGGCAGGCGCACCAGCGTCTCGGCATACAGGTGTTCGGTCTCGCCCGGCGGATCGGCGATGGCGTCGGTGAAGCGATAGTCCATCGCCGTCAGACCCGTGGTGGGCGGATAGCCGATCCAGCTCACCTGAATGGGCGCCGGCCGACGCGCGAACACCAGCAGCCGGTGTCCGGCCGTGTGCCCGGACAGATCCACCAGGATGTCCACGCCGTCGGCACGGATGGTCGCGGCGACGTCGGCATCGGTTCGTCCGGTGATATCGGTCCAGTGGTCGGCGGCGGCCCGGATGCGGTCGCTCGTCCCGTCGGCGGCGGACACGCTGAAATCGGCATAGCAGAACACCTCGACTCTCCGGCGATCGTGGGCGGCGATCACCGGCTCGGCGAAGTAGGCCACGGAGTGGGTGCGAAAATCGGCCGACACGTATCCCACCCTCAGGCGACCCTCGGGATCGCGCGGCGCCGCTGGACGGAGGTGAGGTGCGGCGGCTGCCGTCAGAGCCGCCGCATGCCGGGCGCTCCACAGACGATGCTCCCGCGCGATGTCCTCGGGCACCCCCGCGGCATCGTAGGAAAGGCACAGCAGGAAATTGCTGTGCACGCGGGGATTGTTCTGATCCAGGGCCATGGCCTGCATGAAGGCGGCGATGGCTTCGGGCACCCTGGCGCAGGTGGTCAGCGCCAGGCCGAGATTGCTGTGGGCCACGGCCGTGTCGCGTTTCAGGTCCAGTGCCGCGCGGTGGCAGGCGATGGCCTCGGTCAGGCGGCCCCAGCCCTGCAGCAGGCAGCCCAGATTGGACAAGGCGCCGACGAGATGGGGATCAAGGACCAGCGCCTCGCGGTAGGCCGCCTCGGCCTCCGTCGCCCGATCCAGGCCGGCCAGGGCGATGCCGCGGGCGTTGTGGGCAGCGGCCATGGTGGGGTGGTGGTAAACGACCTGGTCGAGCAGGTCGAGAGCCTCCGCGTGGCTTTCGCGACCATTGAGCATGACCGCGAGGGCCAGCGCCGTCGTCGTCACGAGCCCGGTGCGACGCAGAATTTCGCGGTAGTGTGCTTCCGCGGCCTCGCTGTCTCCGATCGCTTCCAGACAGTTGGCCAGGTTCTGCCGGGAGTGCCAGTTGTCGGGATCCAGATCGACCGCGGCGTGATAGCAGATCGCCGCCTCGGCATACCGGTTACGCTGGCGCAGGATGTCCCCAAGGACCCTGTGGGCCTCGACCAGGCCCGGCTCGAGCTGCACGGCGAGACGAAGGCTGCTGAAGGCCTCGTCGTCGCGACCGAGGCCACGGGCGATCAGTCCCCGGCGCTGGTGATAGCGCGGCTCGCGGGGATCGGCGTGGACAGCGCGCTCCACCAGGTCGAACGCCGCGGCGTGGTCGCCGCGATTCTGGGCCGCCAGGGCCAGAAGATACCAGGCTTCCGGGACGCCCCCCTCTTCGGCGAGAGGACGGCAGATACTCTCGGCCCTGGTGAAATCCCCCTTTTGCGCCGCCTCCCTGGCGATGGCGATATCCGTGTCGAAATGGTTCAGCGTCGCGCTCCCGGGCCGAATCGGTGCCTTACCCTATCATGGATCTTACTTCCGTACACCACCGGCGAACCGGCTGAGTTCTCCGGCCATGCGGGAAATGACCGCGTCCCAGTCGCCGTGGCGGGGCTGCCGGAACAGCCGGGCGGTCGGGTACCAGGGGCTGTCGTCGCGCCCCACCAGCCAGCGCCAGTCGGCGGCGTGGGCCAGCAGCACCCACACCGGACGGCCGAGCGCTCCCGCCAGATGGGCGGCGGCGGTGTCGATGGTGATGATCAGGTCGAGACCCGCCATCACCGCCGCGGTATTCATGAACAGGCCGCCGTCCCGGGCGATGTCGCCGCCGATGTCCACCAGGGACGGAGTGGGCACCAGGTCGTCGAGCTGGTCCCGCCCCTGATCCACCTGCAGCGAATAGAGGGTCACCCCCCGCCGTCCCAGTCGGGCCAGGGTCTCGAGGGGAATGGAGCGGGTGCGGGCCAGGGGGTTGGCGGTCCGTGTCCCCTGCCAGACGATTCCCACCTTGAGGCCCGGCCGGCCGTCGTCGATCCGGCTGCTCCAGCGCCGCACCAGACCAGGGTCGGGCGTGAGATAGGGCACCTCCGCCGGGATGGTGTCGAGGGTGGTGCCCAGAAGATGGGGTAGACTCATCAGCGGCGCATGGGCGTCGCAGCGGGGCAGCGGCTGGTCGATGGACACCAGCCGCTCCACGCCGGACAGGGTCGAGAACAGCGGCATCAGCCCGGGCCGGCAGGCGAGCGTCACCCGCACCCCCAGGGCCGCCATCACCGGGGCATAACGCACGAACTGGATGGCATCGCCAAACCCCTGCTCGGGGTAGAGCAGCAGACTCATGTCCTCCACCACGCGCCCATCCCACGGCGGCGCGTCGGTGTCGATGCGATTCAGAACGCTGTCGGCGGCCTGAAGCCTGGACTCGAACTCGGCGAACCCCCGCTGGTACTCGCCAAGACCGAGAAGAGCCGTGGCCAGGTTGAAGCGAATGTCCGGATCGTCCGGCGCCAGGCTCAACGCGTGGCCATACTCGCTGACGGCTTCGTGCAGCCGCCCCTCCGCCTGGCGCAGCACCCCAAGATTGCTGCGATGGCGGGCATCGTCGGGCTCCAGGGCGCAGACCCGCCGCAGACAGCGGTCCGCCTCCTCGAAGCGACCGATCTGCACCAGCACGTTCCCCAGGTTGGTGAGGGTGCCCGGGTCATCGGGGCGGTGTTCGGCCACCAGCCGCAGCTCCGCCGCCGCCTCCTCGCAGCGATCGAGGTCGCGCAGACCGAGGCCCAGTTCCTCACGGGCATCCAGGGTGTCGGGCGCGGCGAGGGTGACCAACCGGTACTGCTCCACCGCCTCGGCGGTCCGCCCGAGCCGCAGCAGGGCCATGGCCAGGCCATGGCGGGCCGGAAGCAGGTCGGGCTCGGCGGCCAGGGCGCGGGTCAGGCCGTCCACGGCTTCGGCAAAGCGCTCCCGGCGCAGCAGCAGCATCCCCAGATTGCACTCGGCCCGGGCGAACAGGGGCTCGCTGGCGTGAATCCCCCGGTACAGGGGCTCGGCCTCGTCCAGCAGGCCGGCGGTCAGATAGAGGTTGGCGAGATTGTAGCGGGCCTCGGTGAACGTCGGGTCCAGCTCCAGGGC
Source organism: Alphaproteobacteria bacterium (assembly GCA_039908285.1). Classification (GTDB taxonomy): domain Bacteria; phylum Pseudomonadota; class Alphaproteobacteria; order Rhodospirillales; family Rhodospirillaceae; genus JAMOBE01. Next base: position 5,489 of record JAMOBE010000086.1, on the reverse strand, counting down.
GTGGCGGTAGTGGTGGGCGGCCTCGGCGGACCGGCCCTGGCCGGCCATGGCGAGTGCCAGGCCGAACTCCTCCAGGGCGACCAGATCCTCCGTCATCCGACTCCCTCCTCCACCATGGCCGTTTCCGCCGCCGCGGCGATCCGGGCGAAGACGCCGGGCCAGTCTCCGGCCGCCTGCTGACGGAACAACCGCATGGTGGGATACCAGACGCAGTCCTCGCCCTCCATGAGGAACCGCCAGTCGGGAACGAAGGCGAGCGGCACCCACACCGGCCGGCCCAGCGCTCCGGCGAGATGCGCCACCGCGCTGTCCGAACACACCACGAGGTCCATGACCTGCATCACCGCGGCGGTATCGACGAAGGCGCCGCTGTCCATGTCGAGGGCATCGGCGAGATCGGTCACCGTCACGTCGGGGGGAAGCAGGTCAAGCTGCTCGCGGCCATAGCCCTTCTGCAGGCTGAACGCCTCCACCCCCGGCAGGCGCAAGAGCGGCAGGAACTGGGACAGCGGCGGCGAACGCTGGGCATCGGCGCGGTAGCCGGGATTGCCCTGCCAGGCGATGCCGATGCGCAAGGACCGCCTGGGACCGAGACGGTGGCGCCACGCCTTGACCAGGGCCGGCTCGGCGACGAGGTAGGAGCGGAGCCGGGGCAGCGATTCGACCGTGACGCCCAGGACCAGGGGTAGGCTCATCAGCGGCATCTGCACGTCGTAGTCGTAGTCCACGGCGTCGCCGGGCGCCGTCAGCCGGTCGATGCCGGGGAGACCGGCCAGCAGGCGGTGCAGGCGAGACGGACACTCCAGCACCACCCGTCCGCCCTGGGCCTTGACCGCCGGGGCGAAGCGGACGAACTGGAGGATGTCGCCGAAGCCCTGCTCGGCATGCAGCAGGATGGTGCGGCCATCCAGCGGACCGCCATCCCACCAGGGTCGGGAGACGTGCGGCGAGCGGAACTCGGCCATCCGCCAGCGCCACTGGTACTCGGCAAAGCCCTCCCGCCAGTCCCCCTCCAGCAGATGGACCAATGCCCGGTGGAAATGGGCCTGCACGAAGTCGGGATCGAGGCGGATCGCCGCATCGAAATGGGTGCCGGCCTCGGCGAGCCGCCCCAGGTCCTGGAGGGCGATGGCCAGGTTGTTGTGGGCTTCGGCGAAGGCCGGGTCCAGGGCCAGGGCCCGGTGATAGGCGGCGATGGCCTCCTCCGGCCGCCCCCGCCGCCGGTGGACGATGCCAAGGCCGCCGTGGGGCGCCGCCTGGGCGGGATCGATGGCCAGGGCCGCCCGGTAGTGCCGCTCCGCTCCGTCGATGTCCCCCCGCCCCAGCAGGAGAAAGGCCAGATCGCAGTGCAGCGGCACGCTGGCCCCGCCCGCGAGGGCCGCTTCGAGATGACGGACCGCCTCGTCGTCGCGTCCCATGAGCCGCAGCGTGGTTCCGCACAGGATGTGCAGGTTCGGATCTCCGGGACGGATCTCCAGCGCCGTCCGGAACCGCTCCACCGCCTGCGCCGGGCGACCGGCATGGTAGTCGAGCACCCCCATGAGACGATGAACGGCCGGGTCCCGGCTGCCGCCGTCGATCAGCGACCGGCACAACGCCTCGGCCTCGTCCCGCCGTCCCGCCTTGAAGGCGGCGTCGGCCCTGGCCCGTGTCTCCGCGTCATCCATGCCGGGGCTTCCGCATCTCGACGTTGAGGCTTATGGGGTGGCCGGCAATGGTCAGGCTGCTCGAGTCATCGAACAGCCCGAAGTCCTCCACCCGGACGATGGCGACGAAACCGGCATCGTCCAGATAGCTCGTCAGGATCTCCTGATTGAATCCCACCATGTGGACATCGTGCTCGCCGCTGTGGCCGCCGAACATGAGCTGCATCACCGTGAAGCGCTGATCGAACGTCAGATCGGGCAGCACGAACAGCCGGCACAGGAAATCCAGGTCGGGCACCGCGACCCGCAGGACCCCACCTGGCCTCAGCACGCGAAAGAACTCCTTCAGTGCCTGCGGCAGCTCGTCCTCGTAGCGCAGGTGCTCCAGCACATGGGAGGCGTAGACCTCCTGGCAGCGTCCGTCCGCGAACGCCGACAGGTCGGTGCACGACCCCACCACGTCCACGCAGGGCCCGGGCTCGATATTCAGGACCGTCCACCCCGGTGCCGCCACCTTTCCGCCGATATGCAGCCGCATTTCCCTCCCCGTTCTTCTTACGCTCCACCACCCGGGCACCAGGCCCGCCACATCTCCCTGTATACGCCTTCCAGCGCCCGGGTGAAGAGACCCGCATCACCAAGCGGCGAGGCGGCGAGACGCGACCTGAGGCCGGGCCGCAGACTCCGAAGCCGGGTGCGATCGCGGACCAGGGCCGCGGCAATGGCCACGTAGTGGTCCTCGTCGGCGGCGATCAGGTCGGCGAGGCCGACGCGGGTCAGGAGACTCACCCCGACCCGGGCAGCGTGGGTGCGACCGGCGAGGGTCACCACCGGCACCCCCATCCACAGGGACTCGCAGGTGGTGGTGACGCCGGCATAGGGAAACGGATCGAGCGCCACATCCACCCGCCCGTAGGCCAGGAAGTGATCCCGGCGCGACGCGACCCGTCCGACGAGATCCAGGCGATCGGGATCGACGCCGTGTTCGGCAAAGCGGGTGCGGGTCTCGGCGCACTGTCCGACGTCGGCGAGCTGGGCCGACTTCAGCACCAGACGAGCCCCGGGAACCTGAGCCAGCAGGGCCGCCCACACCGCCACCACGCCGTCGTTGACCTTGGCCAGGTTGTTGAAACAGCCGAAGGTGGGAGCCGCCTCCGCCGGTGGGCCAGCCGCAGGCTCGGGCGCATCGTCGGGGGGGCGATAGCACAGGAAGCCATGGGGCAGACGCACCAGCCGCTCCGTATGCAGGGCATCGGCGGCACCGGGCGGGTCGGCCAGGGCGTCGGTGAAGCGGACGTCGATGGCCGGACAGCCTGTGGTACCGGGATAGCCGATCCAGGTGACCTGAAGCGGAGCCGGCCTTTGTGCGAATACCGGCAGGCGGTTGTCAGCGGTGTGCCCGGCCAGGTCCACCAGGATGTCGATGCCGTCCTCCCGCACCAGTGCCGCCACCTGGCGATTGCTCATCCCCCGCAGGTCCCGCCAGTGGTGGGCCAGGCCGCGCAGCCGGACGGTCACGGCATCGGGAACCGGGACATCGGCATAGCAGACGGTCTCGACCTGCCGCGGGTCGTGGGCCGCCAGCACCGGCTCGATGAAGCAGGCAACCGAGTGTTCGCGAAAGTCCGGGGACACGTATCCGATCCGCAGCCGCCGCCCGGGATCGCGGTCATTGCCATGGGGAGCCGGAGGCTCCATGCCATGGGGAGCCGGAGGCTCCATGCCATGGGGAGCCGGAGGCTCCATGCCATGGGGAGCCGGAGCCTCCACCGACGCGGCATGGCGGATACCCCAGCGCCGGTGCTCGGCGAACACCTCCTCCGGGCTCAGGGTGGGATCGTAGCAGAGGCAGAACAGGAGGTTATCGTGGACCTCGGTGTTGTCCGGATCGGCGGCCAGGGCCTGACGGTAGGCCGCCGTCGCCTCGGCGAAGCGGCCGCGCAGGCGGAGCATCCGGCCCAGGTTGCACGCGGGATCGCCATAGCCCGGCTCCGCCGCCATGGCCCGCCGGAGGAGCGCCATGGCCTCCTCCGACCGCCCCAGGGCGTCGCGGCACAGTGCCAGATTGTTGAGGGAGCGGGCATTGCCGGGCTCGAGCGCCACCGCCCGCGCCAGCAGGGACTCGGCCAGGGCGGGGCGACCGTCGGCCACCAGCAGGGCGCCGAGGTTGCTGAGGCTCGCCGGGTGGTCCGGCGTTCGCTCCAGCACGAAGCGCAGGCAGGCCTCGGCTTCGGCGACCTGGCCCCGCTCCATCAGCACGGTGCCGAGGGCCGCCCGCGCCGGAACGAAGTCGGGCGCCGCCGCCAGAGCCTCACGCAGAGCCACCACCGCCTCGTCGCCGCGGCCGGCGCGGGCCAGCATCACCCCAAGGTCGGTCAGCGCGGCGGGAGCACGGCCAAGAAGCTCGGCGCGACGGGTCAGGGGGAGCACCGCGGCGTCGAACCGTCCCTCCGCCACCAGCCCGAGGGCCAGGTCGAACAGACCATCGGCGCCGGCGGTTCTCACCCGGTCCTGCCGGCGACGTTGGCGAGATACCAGGCGTAGGCGTCGGCCAGTCCCTGGCGCAGGTCGATGCGCGACGTCCAGCCCAGCGCCGCCAGCCGCGACACGTCCATCACCTTGCGCGGCGTGCCGTCGGGTTTGGTGGTGTCGAGACGGAACTGGCCAGTATAGCCCACCACCTCCGCCACCATGCCGGCGAAGTCGCGGATGGTGATCTCCTGCCCGGTGCCGAGGTTGAGGAACCCCTCTCCCGAGTGGTGACGCAGCAGGAAGACCATGGCGTCGGCGGCGTCGTCCACGTGCATGAACTCCCGCTTCGGCGAGCCGGTGCCCCACAGCACCACTTCGGGGGTGCCCTCCACCTTGGCCTTGTGGCAGCGGGAGATCAGCGCCGCCACCACATGGCTGTTCTGGGGATCGTAGTTGTCGCCGGGCCCGAGCAGGTTGGTCGGCATCACCGAGATGAAGTCGCAGCCGTACTGGCGGCGATAGGCGTCGCACATCTTGATGCCGGCGATCTTGGCCACCGCGTACCACTCGTTGGTGGGCTCGAGCGGGCCGGTCAGCAGCATGTCCTCCGTCAGCGGCTGGGGGGCCAGTCGCGGGTAGATGCACGACGAGCCGAGAAACAGCAGCTTCTCCACTCCCGTCCGCCAGGCGGCGTGGATGATGTTGGTCTCGATCGCCAGGTTGCGGTAGAGGAACTCGGCCGGATAGTGGCTGTTGGCGTGGATGCCGCCCACCTTGGCCGCCGCGATCACCACCGCCTGCGGCCGGTTCCGCTCCATCCATGCCTCCACGTCGGCCTGGCGGGTGCAGTCCAGCTCGTCGCGGCCGGCGGTAAGGACCTGGCAGGCCTCCCGGCCAAGCCGCCGCACCAGGGCCGAGCCCACCATGCCGCGGTGCCCGGCCACCCAGATGCGCTTGCCGTCGAGACTATAGAGTTCCTTCGCGGTGGTGGAGGTCATCGCCCGTATCCCCGTGGTCCGTCCCTTGTCGTGCCCACGAGTATCATACCGCCGACGGCGGAAAAAGCTCCGTCAGCGCCTTCGCCACGGTCGCCACCACCGCCGCCCAGTCTCCGGGTGCCGGCTGGCGGAACAGGCGCAGGGAGGGATACCAGGGGCTGTCGTCGCGCTCCCGCATCCAGCGCCAGTCGGGGCCGTAGGGCAGCAGCGCCCAGACCGGCCGCCCCAGCGCCCCGGCCAGGTGCAGCGGCGCCGTGCACGATGAGAGTACCAGGTCGAGATTGGCCATGATGGCGGCGGTGTCCTGGAAGTGGCGGATTGTGGTCCCAAGATCGGTGAAATTGGCGGGCATGGCTCGCCCGTCCAGATCCCG
>JAMOBE010000085.1:0-15839 GCA_039908285.1 Alphaproteobacteria bacterium | reverse complement strand
GGTGTCCATGAAGTCGGCCAGGGCTTCCACCTGCTCAACGGTGAACCCGACCTTCTGGAGCTTGAGGACGGCCGATGCGCTCATTGTGCCTTCTCCGCTCGCTACGCCATTACCTGCGCAACAGCATGGCCACGTTCCACGGGGCCAGTCTGTCCCCCGGTGGTGCTGGAGTCAACTCGACACTCGGGACGCCAGCGGTTCGAAATGCGGACGAATCGCATTCGAGTGCGTGGCAGGTTGGGCTTGTGAGTCGAAAATATCACAGGCGGTAGGTATTCTTTGACGGTGGCCCAAGATATAGCCGATATGGGTTGCGTGCGGGGGATTGGATGTGATCCTCCAAGGACATGGGCGTCTTGGTGGCCTAGTTTTGGACGCCGATCACCCCTGAAACTGGCCGACTTTTGCACGCCGCTCCACAACACCTTATGCCATTCTCAGCTCAAGTCGTTCTTTTCTCTTCTGCCAGTCAGGCAATATACGGTTCAGCAGCTCGAAAAATGCAGGACCATGGTGAGGCTCCGCCATGTGGCAGAGTTCATGGGTAATGACGTAATCGATCGAATCGATGGGTGCTTCGATGAGCCGTCGATTGAGCAGCAGCCGACCGGCGGGTGACATCGCCCCCCACCGCTGCTGGAACTGGCGGACGATAAGCCCCTTGGGGCGAAAGCGATCCGGTTCCGGGAAGCGAAGAAGGTTCACTTCCAGGCGCTCGGCGAATTTCGCGTGGGCGCGTTCGCGATACCAATTTTCGACCAGCTCACGGGTGATCTCGGTCTTCGCTGGGTAATGGGTCTGCACCAGGATGAAGCCTCGAACCAAGACCACCTTCGCCTGGATATGCGGCACCACCTTCAGTCTGTATTGGCGGCCAAGATAAAGATGAGTCTCGCCCGCCACGTATTGGCGCTCCGGGGTCCGGGGCAGGTATTGGAAAAAATCCCGCTGCTGACGCCTGACCCAGGCCGCGCGTTTGCGCACCTTGGCCTCGATATCGGCCACGGTGGCATTCAGCGGCGCCGCGATCACCACCGTGGCATCGGGTTCCACCGCGATCTCAAGCGTCCTCCTGTCGCGGCGGACAACAACGAACTCGATGGCGTGCTCCCCATACTGGATGGAATACCGTTCCGTGGTCATCCCGGGAACCTTGCGCGAGCCAGGTCCATGATCTTGTGCTCGAGATCGTCCATCACCTCGACCGGCAAATCGATGCCCTTGTCATCCCTGAGCACATCGAAGAAATAGTCGTCGATGGCGTTCCGCATGTTGTTCTGGGTGATATCGTTGGACCAGACATCAACAATGTGGTGGGCCTTGATGATGTCGATGATGGCAAGCGCGATGGCGGCAGCCTCGTCCTTATCGACCGGCTGACCATCCCCCGTCACAAGGACATCTTCCAGTATGCCGAAGAACGCCTGACCGTCATCGTTTCCCTTGATGGCGTCCGGCATTTGCCGTCCGTGATCCTTGTTCGCCACTTTGCTGGCCAGATCGACGACCTTTTGCAGATATTCCCTCTCAGACAGTCGCATGGCGCGATAGTCGCGGATCGTTTCCTCCAGCAAATCCGAGAAACGGCGGTAGAATGTGGGGTCCTTCTCCATCCTTTCGGTGATGGCGCGCCGGGTGGCGCTGGCGATCCGGTCGGCGCGGGAGGCTTCGGACACGCCGGCCTCCTCGACGACGGCTCTGAGGGCATCAGGATCGTTGATGTTCACCATCTCGATGATGGTTTCGGCCGGCAGGGCAACGACGTGGTCATCGAGCAGCTTCTGGATCTTCGGCTCGAATTCCTTCACGTCGACCGTCTCCTGGTACCGCAACTGGACGGAGCGGCGCAATTCGGAGAACTGCTTCCAGTCGCGCTTCATGGCCGCGATCCTGGCCTCGTCGAACACGTCGAGAATTTTGTCCGACGACAAGGAGATGTGCAGGCAGCGGCTGAAGGCCTTGAGCTTTTCATAGAATTCCTGGCGGATGGCCTCGTCGGCCAGGAACTGCTCGAACTGCTCCATGTCCTTCTTGTTCTTGACCGGCTTGAAGAGGTCCCAAAGCTGGTCGTGCAGTTGGGGGAGCCGGCGAATTTCCTCCCGCACATCATGGACGGTGCCCGCCAGGTCGTTGGCGTCGAAGCCATCGAAGGCGCTGTAGGTGGTCAACGCCGCGTCCAATTCGCCCAGCAATCCCTCGTAGTCGAGGATGAAGCCGAACTGCTTCTCGATTTTGCAGTCCTCGTCCTCGAAGAGGCGGTTCACACGGGCGATCGCTTGCAGCAAGTTGTGCTCGCGCAGCGCCTTGCAGACGTAGAGTACCGTGTTCCGGGGGGCATCGAAGCCGGTGAGCAGCTTCGAGACGACGATAAGGATTTCGGGATCGCCAGCACCCTTGAAGGCGTCGATGATCTGCCGGTTGTACTCGTCCTCGGTCTTGTAGCGGGCCATCATCTGCGCCCAGAAGACCCGCACCAGGTCCTTCGACTCCTTGTCGATCTCCTCGTTGCCCTCGTTGTCGTCAGGGGGCGAAATGACGATTTCGCTGGTGACGTGGCCGATCTCGTCCAGCACCTCCTTGAAGCGGACGGCGGCGGCCTTGGAGGGGGCCACCAACTGCGCCTTGAAGCCGGTTCCCTGCCAGTGCTTGCGGAAATGCCCGGAGATGTCGAAGGCCTTGGCCCGGATAGCCTGGCTGGTCTTCGACAGGGCGTCCATGCGCGAGAACTTCTGCTTGAGATCGGCCTTCTGGGCGTCGGTCAGTCCCTCGCTGATCTTCTCGAACCAGCGGTCGATGACGTCGCCGTTGACCTGCTGTTCGACGAGCCGGCCTTCGTACAGCAGGGGCACCACCGCGCCATCGGCCACCGCCTCGTCGATGGCGTATTTGTGGATCAGGCCGCCGAAGGTGGACAGGGTATTCTTCTCTTTCTTCAGCAGCGGCGTGCCGGTGAAGCCGAGGTAACAGGCCTTGGGCATGATGCGACGCATCCGGGTAGCGAACTGGCTGTCGCCGCCATAACGCCCGGTCTGGGAACGATGGCTTTCATCGACCAGAACGAAGATGTTGGGATCCTCGTCGATATCGACCGCCCCCCTGGCCGCCGTATCGAACTTGTTGATGATGGTGGTGACCAGCGAGGCCTTGTTGCGGATCAGCTCGATGAGGTTGGCGCCGCTGGCAGCGCGGATCGGTTCCATCTCGCAGGACTTGAAGGTGTCCTTGATCTGCCTATCGAGGTCGTCGCGGTCGGTGACGATGATGATGCGCGGGTTGGGAAAGGACTTGTCCAGTGCCAAGGCGCGGCCCAGCATGACCATGGTCAGGGACTTGCCCGACCCCTGGGTGTGCCAGATGACGCCGCCCTTGCGCCGTCCGTCGACGGAGAATTGCCGGACCCGCTCCACCGCCTTGCGGATGCCGAAGAACTGCTGGTGCCGCGCCACCTTGCGGGTGCCGCCGTCGAAGACGGTGAACCGGCGCACCAGATCGAGCAGTCGCTCGGGCCGGCACAGCGCATGGATCGCCCGATCCTGGGCAGTGACGGCACGCGGGCCTTCGGCCGCCATCGCCTCAAAATGGACGCGCGCGGAAGTGAAATCGCCGGAGAACACCGCATCGGCCTCGGCGGCAGTCATGGGCCGGTTGGCCAGCCGGACGATGTCGTCGTCACGGTCCTCGGCATCCCGCCAAGTCTGCCAGAACTGCCGGGGCGATCCAACTGTGGCATAGCGCGCCTCAAGGCGGTTCATGGCCATCAGCAACTGCGTGAAATGGAACAACTGCGGGATGTTGTCCTCTTTCTGGTAGTTGATAAGCTGACTGCCTGCCTTCTTCACGCTTTCGGTCGACCGCTTGTTCTCGATGACCACGAAGGGGATGCCGTTGACAAAGGCCGCGATGTCACAGCGTTTCGTCTGGGTGCTGCCGGTCCGCTCCACCGACAACTCGGCGGTGACATGGAAGACGTTGTTGGACGGCGTCTCCCAGTCGATGAAGCGGAAGGAAAAGGACTTCGAGTCCCCCTGGATGGTCTTGGTGATGGTGGTCCCCAGGACGAGGGTGTCGTAGACGTCCTGATTGGTGCCCCGCAGCCCCTTCTGCCGATCGGGCGTGGGCTTCAGCCGCCGGATGGCCTCGTGCGCGTCGGCGAGGTCGAAGGGATAGTCCCGCCCCCGATGGGTGAAGCGGTTGATGCGCAAGAGCTGGTCGGCCAACACGTCGTCGAGCACCACGTTGCGCAGGCGGCCACCACGCTGGTGCAGCGCATCGGCCTGGGACAGCGGCGTGAAGCCCAGGGCGACCAACAATTGCAGGGCCGGGATCTGGGACTGGTACTTCTCGGCGGCGTCGAAGGTCATGCGATCCTACCCTTTTGAGCAGGGATTGCGGCCGCTTTCCCGGCCCGGGCGGGAAGACAACCTTGACTTCCGCCGCCAACCATGCCCAGATGGTCTTCGAGTTCGCTGCCCATCGGCTTTGAACCTATCGAGACTTCGGACGCTGAGCCAGCGTAGCAAATCAGCGTCATGACCCTTCTGCGACGGCTTGTGGTCACGGCCTCGAACCTCATGGCGCGACCCGCCATTCGCCCGTCAGCAGCTTCTGCATCAGGCCGCGCTTCTGACGGGTGAGGGATTCTATTTCGCGGGCGGTGCCATCGAGATCGAAGCGGGCGGTGGCGAGAATCTCGACAATCCAATCCTGTGTCGTGCGATCGGGGAGGCGAATGGGCGAGGCAAGCCAGTCTTCGGGCGCGATCCTGCGGGCCTTGCGCTGCCCCCGAGCGAGGTGAACCTGCGTCGTGTAATAGGCCGGGCGGGTCAGGTATTGAATTACCCATTGCGGGTTTACCAAAGGCGCGCAATCGAAGGCCGGAAGATCCAGGGTTGACTCGCAGTTGTCGAGATCGTCGCCCAGAAGCGCAAAGGCGCCGTTCAGAAAGTCGAGCTTGCTCCAGATGAGCTGCCCCGCCTTGCGGCGATAGTATCGCGTGTTGGCACTGCCACCGCGCGGGTCGATCTTCTCGACGGCACCCTTGCCGTAGAGCCGAACGGAAATCTTGCGCGCTGTCGTCCCATCACCGCCTGAAACACGGCTCTCGCTCAGAAATGAGCCGAAAGTTGTGGGCTTGCCGGTCCGGCTGCCCCGCGCAATGAGCATGTCACGCAGCCCATCCAGCCGCGATTCTTTCGCCGCCCGCAGCGCTTCCAGCTTCTCGATGGCCTCGTCCCAGGTCCGCAGGATTTCGGCGATCTTGCGCTGTTCTGGGAGGGGGGGAAGATCGATAACCTGACCGGTGATGTCGTCTTTGTGGACATGCACCAGTGACGACTTGAAGCCATGGGCATTGGCTTCAATCCTGGCAGTTGCGACCTGCAATGCGAGATAGAGCCAATACCGATCGATTTTGCCACTTGGGATAACCCGGAAGATATGCTGGTTAAGGACTCCGCGAGGTCCGGGCCAAATCGTCGGTCCGAATGACACTCCCTTCACACCAGCCCACGCGAAAAGCAGGTCGCCTGGTTCGACGATCCATTTGTCCTTAGGAACACCGTCAAAATAATTGAACGTCTTTACGCCATTCAAATTCTGAATTCTGATAATCGGCAGCCCTGATGGCTTCCAGTCCGGTGGACGAAATCCATTACCGTTGATGAATTCACAGAGGTCGCCGATGGCGGCGCGCTTATGGCCCTTATTCATCCCCGCCCCCCCTCTTCCGCCCCTTGGCGGCGGTGGTGAGGGCCGTCACCTCCTTGTCGAAATCGGATTCGAACAATCGGTCCTGGATGATGCGGTATTTTTCGAATTCGCTGGTAGCGTGATCCTTGGCGAGTTGGGCGCTGACCTTGCCCGGATTGTCCAGGATATCGCGGTCGTTGAATTCGATGAACGCATCAAGCCGCTTGGCCCAGTCCTCCATGGTCATGGGGATCTTGCGCCGGGCGCGGTCCTCGGCCAGGTCGAGATAGGCGTTGACGATCCGCCCCAGGCTGTCCAGTTCATCGGTGGTCAGGTAGTTCTTGGCCACCGTGACATCGGTCCTCAGGATTTTGCCGTCCGGGCCATTTTCCCAACTGGTCAGCCCCATGTGGTCCTGGGTGCTGTCGGCGCGTTGCTTGATCAGTTCCGCCGCCGTATGGCCATGGATGGCGTAGTGCAGCTTGTTCTGCACCTTGGCGAAGAACTCCCGCGTCGTCGGGGCGTCCTTGTTGTAATCGACGCTGGTGGCGTAAATGTCGGTGACCTTCTGATAAAAGCGCCGCTCGCTGAGGCGGATTTCGCGGATTTCCGCGAGCAGGCGTTCAAAGTAGTCCTCGCCGAGAAAGCTGCCGTTCTCCAGCCGCTTGCGGTCCAGAACGAAGCCCTTGACGGCGAACTCCCTCAGCACCCGCGTCGCCCACTGGCGGAACTGGGTGGCGCGCCGGGAATTGACCCGGTAGCCCACCGAGATGATGGCGTCGAGGTTGTAACAGGCGGTGAGATAGCCCTTGCCGTCGGCGGCAGTTATCCGGAATTTCCGGACAACTGAGCCTTCATCCAATTCATTGCTTTTGAAGATGTTTCTGAGATGCTCGCTGATTGTGCGCACATCGACGTCGAACAATTCCGCCATCAGCTTTTGCGTCAGCCAGATGGTCTCGTCCTCATAGCGCACCTCGATGCCGTTCTCCCCCGCCTGGGCGGTGAAGATCAGGAATTCCGCCGTGCTGTTGCGGATGGTCAGGCCGGGCTTCTTGCTCATAGGCCCAGTTCCTTGAGGTACCCCGCCATGCGCCCCCGCACCTCGGCCAATTCGCCCTCGATCCGGTCGATGTCCTTTTGCAGGGCGGCGACGTCGATTTCCTCTTCCGGCTCGAAGGTATCGACGTAGCGGGGGATGTTGAGGTTGAAGTCGTTCTCGGCAATCTCGTCGGGACTAGCCAGGTGGGAGTATTTGTCGATCTCGGCCCGGCTGGCGTAGGTCTCCAGGATCTTGCCGATGTGCTGCTCGTCCATCACGTTCTGGGTCTTGCCCGGCGTGAATTCCTTGCTGGCGTCGATGAACAGCACGTCGCGGCGCGCTTCGTTCGGGCCTCCCTGCTCGCGCGATCGGTCGAAGACCAGGATCGCCACCGGAATGCCGGTGGTGGTGAACAGGTTGGCCGGCAGGCCCACCACGGCATCGAGCAGATTTTCCTCGATCAGCGCCTGGCGGATGCGACCCTCGGCGCCGCCCCGGAACAGCACGCCATGGGGGACGATCACCGCCACCCGGCCACTCTGGCGCCTGGCGATCTCGACCATGTGGGTGATGAAGCCGTAATCCCCCTTGGACTTGGGCGGAATGCCGCGCCAGAAGCGCCGATAAGGGTCGGCGGGCGCGTCCTCGGCGCCCCACTTGTCCAGGCTGAAGGGGGGATTGGCCACCACCACGTCGAACTTCATCAACTGGTCGCCCTCGACCAGCGCCGGGCTGTTCAGGGTGTCACACCATTCGATGCGGGCGGCGTCCTTGGCGTGCAGGAACATGTTCATCCGCGCCAGCGCCCAGGTGGCGCCGTTCACTTCCTGGCCGTAGAGGGCGAAGTTGTCCGAGCCGACCTCTTCCGCCGCCCGGATCAGCAGCGAGCCCGAGCCGCAGGCCGGATCGCAGATGGTGTCGCCCGGCTTCGGCGCGGCCAGCTTGGCCAGCAGGCGCGACACGGCGGCGGGGGTATAGAATTCGCCGGCCTTCTTGCCGGCGTCCGAGGCAAAGCGCGAGATGAGGTAGATATAGCATTCGCCGATGATGTCCTCGGTCACCCGCGACGGGCGCAGGTCGAGGGCGGGCTTGGCGAAGTCCTCCAGCATGTTCTTGAGGCGACGGTTGCGGTCCTTGACCCGGCCCAGATTGGCCTCGGAATTGAAGTCGATGTTGCGGAACACGCCTTCCAGCTTGGCGCGGTTGGCGTCCTCGATCTTCTCCAGGGCGATGTTGATCAGTTCGCCGATATTGGCCTCGTTCCGCTGCTCATGCAGATCGTAGAAGCTGTTGCCTTCGGGCAGCACGAAGCGTTCGCGCTCCAGCCGGCGGCGGATGCGGGCCTCGTCGCCGCCATACTGCTTGCGGTAGCTTTCGACGTGGTCGTTCCAGAGGTCCGAGATGTACTTCAGGAACAACATCACCAGGATGTAGTCCTTGTACTGCCCGGCATCGACGACGCCACGGAAGGTATCGCATGCCGCCCAAGCCGTCTGGTTGACCTGGTTCTGGGTGAGCTGGTCGTTCACTTCACGTTCCTTTCCCGCCCGGCGGTGGGGCGCATGTTTTTGGCTCGTTCGGCGAGAATCATGCTGGTCAGCCGCCGTCGCCCTTCGGCGGCCAGAATGCTCAATTCCCTCTCGCGCTCGGCGAGGGCGTCGATGGCGACGATTTTCCGCTGGATGGCGATGTCGGGGATGTCGAGCTCGAGTTCGTCCAGGCTCGATCGCGGCACCATGCGGATGTTGGTGCCATAGGCCGCCTGGTCGAAGTGGCGCTGCGCGGCGGGCTGATTGATCGCCCAGGCCAGATATTCCGGCGTCACGACGTCACGCTTCGGGCGCAGGACAAGAAGCGGCAGCACCGCGAGTGCGGGCTCGACGAACCGGGCATCCAGAGCGGAGGCAGTGTTCCGCTCCCCCCGCGAGCGGAACACCACATCGCCAGCGCGCACGAAATATCTGTCCGCCACCTCATCCAACCGCACGCGCGCGAGTCGGCCCGGATCGGCGATGCCCTCGGCGGAGATGTCCCGCAACTGGATCGCGGGCACGCCGCCGGCATCGACGGACTCCAGCCGGCCTCGGGCCGTGAAGCCGCTGTGGATGGTGCAAGCATCATGGAGGTGCATGGCAATTCCTCTGTAACTCGCGCTACAGAGAATAATTTGCTAACATGGGTGCGTCAACGGAATTGTCTTCTGTAGGTTAGCCTACTGCACGATGCGGCAAAATTCGAACGCCGCATCCCCTCGGGGTGACATTTTGAAGGCGCGCGTCAAAGGCCGCCCTCCCTGACGTCTCGCGGCAAGGCCGAGGACGAACGCCGAAGGCAAGCGCGCGTCGCCAATACGACGCAGTTGACCCGGCCCCCCCGTCCCAATGCAACGATGGTTGCACGATCCCCGTTAGTGTCGTGAGATCGCCAGGTCGGCCATCGAGGCCCGTCCACTGGCGAGTACCTTTCGATGCAGGGAGAGAACGAATGACAAACAGGGATTTCGCCATTGAAATCGATACGTTGCGCACCGACATCGGCGCCTTGCGGGATGACATCGGCAAGTTGGTCGGTAGCGCCAGCCATCTGGCATCGGCCGGACTGCGCGATGGAGCCGAGCGTGCGCGAGCCTCGGCCGAGGGTCTGCTGGAGAAAGGCCGTGATGGCGCCGAACTGTTGGGCAAGCAGGTCGAGCAGCATCCCATCGCCAGTCTGGTCGCGGCGCTGGGAGTCGGCGTCGTGATCGGCCGCATGCTCGACCACCACGTAGACCGACGGTGAGATTATGACCGAGATGCTGGCCGCCGTCGCCGATGGGCTCCAGTCCTGGGTGGGGGCGGGGTTGAGGCATCTGGCATGGAGGATTCTGGCGGTCGTGGTGGCGGCGGCGGTCCTTCTTGTCAGCCTGATGGCGGCGGCAGCGGCTACGTTCTTCGCCCTTGCGCCCGTCTTTGAGCCGCCGCTGGCCGCCCTGGTCACGGCGGGGATCGGGGTCGGGCTCGCCGTTGTTATCGGGTTCGTCGCAATCAGGGTGCCGTGGACGCGTTGCGGACGCCGCGCCCGGCCAGCCGTACCCACGGAAGCGATTGCTCCAACGACGAAAACAGGTGGGATGGAAACAGGTGGGGTGCCCGAAGCCGCCCTGGCAGCGGCGGAAGCGGCGGAAGCGGTGGCGGTTCTGGCGAATCGGCTCCAGGGAGTTGTCCGGGATCACCCCGGTGCACTTCTGCTGGTGGCACTCGCCGCCGGAGTTGCCGTTGGCAACACGAGCCTGCGCCGTTTCCTGACCTGCGATGGGAGACAAAAGCCAACGCCGCCACGCTGATGAAGAGGTGCCGTGATACGTTCAACAAATACCCAGCAAATACCCAGCGCGAGGAGGAGCTGGATATTTGGCGGGGCGGGCACGCCCTGAAAGGCTAGAGCAGTTTCCGCTCAAGCGGAAACTGCGAAAAGCCCACGCGGCGCTTGAGCGGCCAGAGGCAAATTCTAGAGCGTTTCCGCTCAGGCGGAAAACGCTCTAGCCCGGCACGCCGTCAGGCGCCACCTCCCGCTGACGGCGGCCCCGGGGTGGTCAGATCCGTCCCATCAGCAGCAGGATGAGGATGACGATGACGATGATACCCAGCCCTCCGCTCGGGTAGTAGCCCCAGCTTGCGCTGTGCGGCCATCTCGGAAGCGCGCCAATAACAAGCAGGATCAGGATAACGATTAGTACTATGCCGAGATTCATGGAATCATCACCCTTTATTGTGTACGCAACTAATACATAACTAGCCGTTTTACTGCATTTGTTAAGTCATACAACGTCACAAGGAACCATGCGATTATTGTTCACACTCATTGCGATATCGCTTGAAGCCGCTTTCGTGGCTGGTCAGCCGAGACGGACCAGCAGCCGGTGTGTGGCGCCATCGTCGGCAAGCCGCAGGCACAGGGGGCGTTCGGCGATCGTCCGGTCGTCGACCGCAGCGAACGCGATGCCCCGTCCAACTCGATCGGGATTCTCGACCAGAATCTCGTAGCGGGCCGTGCGGTATCGGAGCGATATCTCAAAGCCCGCCCACGAGCCTGGGATGCATGGATTGAAGTACAGAAGGTCGCCCCGCAGGCGCAGCCCCAGAATGCTCTCCACGCCGGCCCGCTGCATCCACCCCGCCGAGCCCGTGTACCAGCTCCAGCCGCCGCGTCCGACATGGGGCGCCGTCGCATAGATATCGGCTGCGACAACGTAGGGCTCAAGCTTGTACCGGTGGACATCACCCCGCGAGCGTGCGTGGTTGACGGGGTTCAGGAGGGAGAACAACTCGGCGGCCTTGTCGCCTTTGCCGAGCGCCGCGAACGCCATCACGGACCAAAGGGCGGCATGGGTATATTGGCCGCCGTTTTCGCGAATACCGGGGGGGTAGCCCTTGATGTAGCCGGGATCAAACGGCGTCTTGTCAAACGGCGGGGCAAAGAGCAACGCCAGCCTGTCTTTGGTGTTGATGAGGTCCCGCTCGACCGCGGCCATGGCGCGGGCGGCACGCTCGGGCATCGCGGCCCCCGAGATCACTGCCCACGACTGGGCAATGGCGTCGATCCGACATTCCTGACTCGTTGTCGAGCCAAGCGGCGTTCCGTCATCGTACCAGCCGCGCCGGTACCAGTCGCCGTCCCATGCCTCGCGCTCAAGGGACGTCTGCAACGCGGAGGCGTGGGCGCGCCATGTCGCCGCACGAACCGTCTCGTGGCGCGCCTCGGCAAGGGGGACAAAGGCCGTCAGCGTGGCGTGCAGGAACCAGCCGAGCCAGACGCTCTCTCCCTGCCCCCCTTCGCCGACGCGGTTCATACCATCGTTCCAGTCGCCCGTGCCGAAGAGCGGCAACCCATGGGTGCCGATGGCAAGGCTCTGGTCGAGACCGCGGGCACAATGCTCGAACAGGCTGGCGGTCTCGTCGCCGACCGTCGGCTGGAAGAAGCTGTCGTGCTGCCCCGCCACAAGCTTTTCGCCTTCCAGGAAGGAGATCTCGACGTCGAGAATGGCGGCATCTCCAATCGTGTCGACATAGTGCGCGACCGCGTAGGCGAGCCAGATCCGGTCGTCGGAGATCCGGGTGCGCACTCCCTGGCCGGAATGCGGCAGCCACCAGTGCTGAACATCGCCTTCGACGAACTGGCGAGCCGCCGCCCGCAACAGGTGATCACGCGTCACCACCGGACACGAGGTGGCGAGCGCCATCCCGTCCTGGAGCTGGTCGCGAAAGCCATAGGCGCCGCTTGCCTGGTAGAATGCGGAGCGGGCCCAGAGCCGGCAGGCCAGCGTCTGGTAGAGGAGCCAGCCGTTCAGCATGATGTCCATGGAGCGGTCGGGCGTCTTCACCTGGACGACGCCAAGAACATCGTCCCAGTAGCGGCTGACATCGGAGCGCACGGCGTCAAGATCGGCGGTGCGGTAGCATGTGATCAGGGCCGCGGCATCTTCGCTGCTCGCAGCGTCGCCCAGGAAAAAGACGATTTCGACAATACCGTCGACCAGCAGCTCGACCGTGGTCTGCAGCGCTGCGCAGGGATCGAGGCCGGCGCCGACCTTGTTTGAAAGCGGCACCACGCCGGCGAGTGCCGCCGGGCTCGCGAGCGTTCCGTTGCGACCGATGAATTCCCGCCGATCTCCGGTCCAGGCCGTCTGGCGCCCACCGAGATCGGCAAAGGCGACGCGGGAGCCAAAAGCCGACGTCCATGGATTGCGGGCCAACAGGGCACCGGTGCCGGGGTCGATCCCGGTCGTCACGAACGGCGCCGACGCCGTCCGCGACGGGCCAAGCACCCATTCCGCATAGGCGGTCACCGAAAGATGGCGCGTATGGCCCGACGTGTTGCGGAGCTTCAGGCGCGAGATCTTGATGGGGTCGTCGAGCGGAACATACTGGAGGAGTTCAAGTGCAATTCCGTGGGACGTATGCTCAAAGAGACTGTATCCATAGCCATGGCGAACGACATAGGTTGCCGTCATATCGCGGATCGGCAGGGCGGTCGGGCCCCAGAGATCGCTCGTGTCCTCGTCGCGCACATAGAATGCCTCACCCGGACGATCGGTGACCGGGTCGTTCGACCTGGGAGTGAGCTGGTTCTCACGGCTGTTGACGGACCACGTGCAGCCTCCCCCCTCGGTCGCCACCAGGAAGCCGAACGCGGGATTGGCGACGACGTTGACCCACGGCGCCGGCGTCGACTGACCGGGACCGAGAATCGTCACATACTCCCGCCCACCGTCGGCGAAACCGCCAAGTCCGTTGAAGAACTCAAGAACCGGCAGGGGCGATGGAACGGGCGGCCGCACTCCGGCGGGACTGGTCCGGGGCGCGGAACGGGGCGGAGGCGGGGGCGAGACTTTCGCCTCCGGCGCCTGATCGAGCTGATCGGATAGAGTTCCGCGGTGACCGACGAGCACGACCCGCGCCACGGACGACAGGAGGGCACGCGCCTCCGCCGGAATCAGATCCGCCCGGAGGATGAAGACGCGGCCTGACGGTCCATCCTCCCGACCCCGCCGTCGCAATTGATTGAGACGAACCAGCGTCTCCAGCGCGATCTGAAGGTCCTGGACATACGAGGACGCGCGTTCGTTCAGGATGACGACATCGACGGCAAGCCGCTTCAAACGCCAATACTCATGGGCCTGCAGCAACTGCCGCGCGACATTGATGTTCTCGGTATTGGCGATGCGCAGGAGCACGATCGGCAGGTCTCCCGATATGCCCTGCGTCCACAGCCCCGGCTGGCTACCACCACCACGCTGGATCGTGTCGGAAGACGGACGCAGTGTCGGTGCGGCATAGAGCAGGTGCCCCGCGAGACGCTGGAATAGACCGGCCTGGCCTGGGTTGATGCCGAGGTGATGGAGCTGAACCTGCGCCTGGGTCCAGGCGAGCATGGCCGCCCGCTCGAACGAGGTGACGTCTCGATGCTTGTCGGCGAGATCGAGCACCGCCTCGCGGGTTGGAGCAACCATCGTCCAGAAGGCGATGCGCACGATTGATCCCGGCGCCACGCGCACCCGGCGGCGCAGGGCAAAGATTGGATCGAGCACCGTGCCAACCGTATTCGAAAGGCCTCGGCGGTCACCCGCCGCCATCGCCGTTCGGATGCCGCACCCCCGGCCAAGGAAGCGGGCCCGGTCGGTCTCCATCTCCGGCTTGCCCACGGCATCGCCGTCGACCACGGCGAGATGGGCGGCCCAGATCCCGGGCTCGTCCGGTTCCCGCCGCCGTCGTGTCGCCAGAATGACGCCCACGTCGTCGAGATACTCGGTCTCGACGAACAACTTGGAGAATACCGGATGCGCGACGTCTCCGGCGTGGGGCGCCAGCACGATTTCGGCGTAGGATGTCACCTCGACCTCCCGCACCGAAGTGCCGGAATTCGAGATCGAAACGCGGCGAACCTCGGCGGCGTCCTCCGCGGAAACGAGCACGTCGAGGGTTGTCGTGAGCGTCCCGTCGCGGCGCGTGAATTCGGCGCGATCCTCCTTGAAGAAGACCTCGTAGGTGTCGGGCTCCGCCCCACTTGGCTGAAAGCCCGCGGACCACACGCTGCCGTCGCCGACGTCCCTGAGGAAGATGTAGGAGCCCCAATCGTCGCAGGTCGCATCCTCGCGCCACCGGGTCACGGACACGTCCCGCCAGCGACTGAAGCCCGAACCGGCGGCCGTGATCATCACCGTATACTGTCCGTTCGACAGCAGATGCGTCGCGGGTGTCGTGCCGTGCGCGGTGGTGAGCCGGCGACCGCCTGGCGGCTCGATTTCCGGGATGCTGGCGGACGCCTTCACCTCCACGGCCAGGGGACGGGCCATCGGGACATCGCGCGGCGTGCGCTCCTGCAGCAGCAGATCCGTCGCCTGGACGATGGGCTCGGCATGGAACCGCGTCCGCATCACGCCGTCCAGCAGCGCATCGGCGAGGGCGACGATGGTCATGCCCTGATGGTGCGCCATGAAGGCTCGGACGACGGCAAAACTCCTGCCCTCCTGCACCCGGGTCGACGTGTAGTCGAGAGCCTCGTAGAAACCATAACGGCCCCGCGCGCCCACCTCGGTAAGCCGATCAAAGTTTCGGGCCGCTTCCAGCGGATCGACCATGGCGGCGAGTGCCGTCGCGTAGGGCGCGACCACCGTGTCGTTGCCAAGTCCGCGTTTGAACCCGAGGCCGGGGACGCCGAAGTTCGAATACTGGTAGGTGAACTCCAGATCGCGGGCATTGTAGGCCGATTCCGAAATGCCCCACGGAACGCCCAGGGTCGCCCCGAAGTCGACCTGGCGCCGCACGACCAACCGGCTGGTCTGTTCGATGAGGCTTCCCGCCGGCGCGCGCATGACGAGCGAGGGCATGAGGTACTCGAACATCGATCCCGACCAGGACACCAGCGCGGCGCCGTGGGCAACCGGCGTGACGGTGCGGCCGAGGCGGAACCAGTGGCGAGCCGGAACGTCCCCCTTGGCGATGGCCAGGAAGCTGGCGAGCCGCGCTTCGGAGGCGAGAAGGTCGTAGCAGCTCGGATCGAGCCTGTCCTCGGCCACCACGTAGCCGATGGAAAGCATCTTGCGGTCGTGGTCGACCAGAAAATCGAACTCCATCGCGAAGGCCGTCGTCCGGGCCGTCTTTTCGAGGTCCGAGAGACGCACCTCCAAAGAGGCGGCAGCCACCGCCGACTGACCGAGATCGCGGCGGTGGCTGTCGATCGAACGACAAACCGCACCCACCCAGAACAGCGTATCCGCACCGATATCATCGCCCCGCTCGCTCGCAAGCGCGCGGGCGATGTCGGCGACCGTTTCGGCCTGGGCGGCAAGCCCCGAGAGCCGTTCCGCGATGTCTTCGCCGTCCTGGGATGGCCGTCCGGCGTCGTTGGCGAGCACGGCCAGGGCGTCGTCGAGCTGCGGCCACGTCACCGTCTGCGTTCGACGGCCATCATTCAGGCGGGCCGCCTCTTCCCGTGCGAGGTCAATGGCATCGGCGATGCCGGCAAGTCGCCGTGTCGTCGTGAGGGGGTGGCTGCGCCACTCCAGAAATGCATTGGCCAGCGCGATCAGATGTCCCGCCAGGTTGCCACTGTCCACGGAAGAGATGTAGCG
>JAMOBE010000084.1:0-15933 GCA_039908285.1 Alphaproteobacteria bacterium | reverse complement strand
GATCGCGATCGCGAGACCCTGTTTCTCGCCCGCGACCGGGTCGGCAAGAAACCGCTCTACTACGCCCGGCTGGACAACGGCCTGGTGGTGTTCGGCTCGGAGCTGAAAGCGCTGCTGCGTCATCCCGCCATGCCCCGCCAGCTCGACCCGCGGGCCATCGAGGAGTACTTCTCCCTCGGCTATATTCCCGATCCACGCACCATCTACCGCGGCATCGCCAAGCTGCCGCCGGCCCACGTCCTGTCCTGGCGGCGGGGGGGCGGGCCGGAGCTTGCCGCCTACTGGGACCTGAGCTTCACCCCCCACGCCCCATGCTCCACCGCCGACGCCGAGGCCGAACTGGCGTCCCGCCTGCGCGAGGCCATCCGGCTGCGTCTGGTGTCCGACGTGCCCCTCGGCGCCTTTCTCTCCGGCGGCGTCGACTCGAGCGGGGTGGTGGCGCTGATGTCGGAGCTGTCACCCGATCCGGTGCGGACCTTCTCCCTCGGCTTCGGCCACCGTGCCTTCGACGAGACCGCCTTCGCCCGCGAGATGGCCGTGCGCTACGGCACCGAGCACCACGAGCGCACCGTGGATCCGGACTCCTTCGACCTGGTGGACCGCCTGGCCGGCATCTACGACGAACCCTTCGGCGACAGCTCGGCGATGCCGACCCTGCGGGTCTCGGCCCTGGCGCGCGAAAAGGTGACGGTCGCGCTGTCGGGCGACGGCGGCGACGAGCTGTTCGCCGGCTACCGCCGCTATCCCTGGCATTGCCGCGAGGAGAAGGTGCGGCGCCTGCTGCCGGCGGCGCTGCGCCGGCCGCTGTTCGGAGCCCTGGGTGCGATCTATCCCAAACTCGACTGGGCGCCGCAACCCCTGCGCGCTCGCACCATCCTGCGGGAGCTGGCCTGTGACTCGGTCGCCGGCTATTTCGGCAGCGTCTCGGTCCTGGACGACGCCACCCGGAACGCCCTGTTCAGCCACCGGATGCACAGCGACCTGCAGGGCTATTCGGCGGAGGAGGTGCTGCGGCATCACATGGAGAACGCCCCCACCGACGACCCGCTGCAAAAGGTGCAGTACGCCGACTTCAAGACCTGGCTGCCCGGCCGCATCCTGGTCAAGGTTGACCGGGCCAGCATGGCGAATTCACTCGAGGTGCGCTCGCCGCTGCTCGACCACGACCTGGTGGAGTGGGGCCTAGGCCTGCCCTCGTCGCTCAAACTGTCTCGCAGTGGGGGGAAGTATCTGCTGAAGCGCGCCCTCAAGCCCTACGTCCCCCACCGGCTGCTTCACCGGCCGAAACAGGGCTTCACGGCCCCCCTCGCCGCCTGGTTCCGCGGACCGCTGCGGGAGCGGGTGCAGGCGGCGGTGAGCAGTCAGGCCCTCGGCGACTGCGGCTGCTTCGACGTCAACGCCCTGCGGCGGATGGCGGAGCAGCACCAGTCGGGACTGCGGGACCACAGCGCCGCCCTGTGGGTGGTGCTGATGTTCGAGTCCTTCCTGCGAGTCGGAGGATAGCTCCCACGAACCGGGATTGCCAGACGGCCCCCATGGTGCGATAGTCCCCCCCGGTCGCAAACGGCGGGAAGGAGTCTGGCGCCATGACATCCGACCGTCTGCACGAGTACCTCGTCAAGCGCATAAGTCCCGACGAGACATACGAGGACCTGCTCCGCTTCCCTCGGTATTTCCAGATCGAGACGGTGAACGCGTGCAATGCCCGCTGTCCCATGTGCACGGTCTCCGACTGGGCGCGCGGCACGCCATCCATGAAGGAGCCGCTGTTCCGCAAGATCGCCGATGAACTCATCGCCAACGCCGGCACCATCCGCCGCGTCAGCCTGCACCAGGACGGCGAGCCCCTCCTCGACAAGGCCCTGCCCGACCGGGTGGCCTACCTCAAGGATGGCGGCATCCGCGACGTCGGCATCAGCACCAACGTGTCGCTCCTGGACGAGGCCAACGCCCGGCGCCTGCTGGAGGCCCGGCTCGATACCATCATCCTGTCCATCGACAGCCTGGACAAGGCGGTGTTCGAGAGCATCCGCGTGCGGCTGAACCACGACGTGGTGATGGCCAACGCCCTGCGCTTCATCGCGCTGCGCGACAGCCTGCGCCCCGCCACCCGCATCTGGGTGCGCATGGTGCGCCAGCCGAAGAACTATGAGGAATGGCCGGAGTTCGAACGCTTCTGGCACACGAAGCTGCGAGAGACCGACCGGGTCAACTATCACAACGTCCACAACTGGGGCGGACAGCTCGGGAACTACCAGTCGGTGGCCCACACCTTCGAGCCCCTGCTGCCGTGCGTCGCCCTGTGGTCGCTGATGGTGATCTTCGCCGACGGCCGGGTGCCGCTGTGCAACGCCGACTACAACAACCACTATCCCACGGGCAGCGTCGCCGATCACTCCATCGCCGAGGTGTGGAACTCGGCGATCATGACCGAGCGCCGACGCCTGCACCTGACCGGCGCCAAGGGAGCCGTCCCCATCTGCAAGGACTGCACCATCTGGGAGGAGCCACCCGACGGCACCCGGCTGGCCGAGGAATACGCCGCCATGCTCCAGGCCCAGGCGACGGAGTGAGAGGGCGCGAATGCAGTGCTGCCATGAACGACATAAGCCCTCTCCCCCCTCTTCCGGGGGGAGAGGGAGTAGTGGTTGAGCCGATGCCGCGGGGACGGGTCATCGTCGTCGGGGGCTCGGGCGCGCTGGGCAGCCTGCTGCTGACCGAGGCGCGGGCGGCGGCACGGCCGGCGGTGGGGACCTGCCTTCACCACCCGGGACCGGGACTGGTCCGCTTCGACTGCCTGAACGGCCGGCTTGCCGACCTCGGGGCGCCCGGACCGGGGGACTGCGTCTATCTGCTGTCGGCCATGACCGCTCCCGATCAGGTGTGCGACCACCCCGACGAAGCGAAGAACCTCAACGTCACCGCCATTCTCCGCCTGGCCGATGAGGCCCTGGCCGGGGGAGCGCGGGTGGTGTTCGTCTCCACCGAGTACGTCTTCGACGGCGAGACCGGGGGGTACGCCGAGGACGCCACGCCGAACCCCACCACCCTCTATGGCCGCTTCAAGGTGGAGGCGGAAACCCGTTTGCTGCGCGCCGGCGGCAACCTGTGCATCCTGCGTACCGGCCTGACCGTGTCGCCGCGAGCCGCCGACGCCTGCGCCGTCGCCCGCACCCATGCCTCCCTGCTGAAACCCGGGGCGCGCATGGCTCACGACAACGTGTTCAGCCTGACCGACGCCGGCGACGTCGCCCGCGCCCTGCTGATGCTGGCCGATGCCCCGGTCACCGGAATCGTTCACTGCGTCGCCAGCCCCGAGGTGTCCCGGACCCAGCTCGCCGACTGGATCATCGCCGACAGCCGCCACGGCGGACGGATGGGCTATGCGACAGTGTCGTGGGCCGACATCGCCTTCCGCGAGCCCCGTCCCCGCCGCTCGTTCATGGTGAGCCGGCGGCTTGGGCCGGACCTCGGTCTCCAGCCGATCGCCCCCCGGCTTGCCGTGCGGCGCAAGGTGGCGCTGCTGGACGATGCGATCGATAGGGAGGCGGCTTCGTGAGTGATTCAGTGGCCGCAGCGGCCGAAACGGCCCTCAACCGCCTGTTCCCGCGCCGCCTGGTGCGCCGGGTGCTGCTGGTCACCCCTCCTGACGCCGACGCGGCGCTGTTTCGCTTCGACACGGCGAAGCGGGGGCGCTACACCAACTACCCGCCCTATGGCCTGCTGGTGCTGGCGGCCAATCTGCGGCGGCTTGGGCTGGACGTGCGGGTGGTGAACCTCAACGACGCGGTGCTCGGCGCCTGCCACGCCGCCCCCTCGCCCGAGGACTTTGACGTCGACGCCGTGTGGACCAGCCGGATCGACGCCGAGATGGCGGACTTCGCCCCGGACCTGATCGGCGTCACCTGCATGTTCACCATGACCCATGCGTCGTTCCGCACGGTGTGCCGCCACCTGGCGGGCCGGGGGGCGCCGCTGATGGTGGGCGGCGTGCATGTCAGCAACGACGTGGAGCGCATCCTCGACGACGTGGCCGTCGCCGACCTGGCGGTGGTGGGGGAGGGCGACCGCGCCGTTCCCCTGCTGCTGGAGGTGATCAACCGCCGCCGGCCGGCCGGCGACCTTGGCAACCTGGTGATCGACGACCGGGCCGCTGGCCGGAGACTCCGCTTTCCCGAGACCCTGCGCCCGACGGCGGAGGAGATCGATGTCATTCCCGCCTATGACCTGATCGACCTGCCGGCCCATTCGCGTCACGGCACCATCGGCGCCTTCTACTGCTTCAAGCCGGCGGGGACCCGCTATGCCAGCGTGCTCTCCAACCGGGGCTGCCGCGGCCAGTGCACCTTCTGCAGCGTGCGCAGCTTCAACGGCGAGGGCGTGCGCCAGCGCTCCATCGCCTCGGTGGTGGATGAACTCGAGCTGCTCCGCGACCAGCATGGGGTCGGCCACGTGATGTGGCTCGACGACGACCTGTTCAAGGACCACCGGCGGGCCGTCGCCCTGTTCACCGAGATGGCGCGGCGCCGGCTGGGGATCACCTGGGACGCCACCAACGGCGTCATCGCCGCGTCGTGCACCGAGGAGGTGATCGCCGCCGCCGCCGCCAGCGGCTGCATCGCCCTCAACATCGGCATGGAGTCGGGCAACCCCGGCATCCTGCGCAGCATCCGCAAGCCCGGCACGGTGGACACCTTCCTGCGCGCCGCCGAGGTGCTGCGCCGGCACGAGGACATCCATGCCAGCCTGCTGCTGATGCTGGGCTTCCCCGGCGAGACCATGCGGATGATCTGGGACACCATCCGGGTGGCGCGGGAGATGGACCTTGACTGGTGCCGCACCAGCCAGCTCCAGCCGCTGCCCAACACCCCCATTCACGACGCCATGGTGGCTCAGGGGCAGATCCAGCCGGTAGGCAGCACCGACGTGCGCTTCAACGGCGGCGCCTTCGGCAAGCAGGCCGAGATCGAGCAGGGACTGCGGCTCGCCACCGCCGACTTCGAGGCCGCCTTCGCCGCCATCCCCCTGGACGCGGTCCCCGATGGCGCCCAGTTGACGGACGTGTGGTTCTTCATGAACTATCACCTGAACTTCCACCGCATCTTCAGCGAGCACCGGCCGGTGAAGATCGCCCAGCTCATGGCGCACCTGCGGGTGCTCGGCGACGTCATCTCGCCCGAGAACGCCTTCGCGCTGTACTTCCTGGGCTTCCTCCAGCAGCGGAGCGAGGGGCGCATCGAGCCGGCGGTGATCGCCCGCCTGCGGCGACGGATGGAGACCTCACCCTATTGGCGCGACCGCTTCCGGGCCTTCGGCCTGGACGCCGAGGACCTCCTGACCCTCGACTTCCGCAACCGCGACCTGCCGCGCCTGGTGCCGAGGGAACTTGCCTGACGGACGGATCAGGCCTGGAGACGGCACCTCATTGTTCATGTTGCATTGGGAACAACAAATCACCGCATCTGTGGAAAGAAAAAAACAGATAACACGGATGAACACAGATGCAACGGCGTCTGACATGAACTTAAGCGAGACATGCGTCAAACTTTATGCTGTATTTATATTAATTCACTTTCACGGATCAAGGCGGAGTAGCATCCTGGAATTCTACATCCGTGTTCATCCCTTCTTATCCGTGTTCATCCGTGTTATCTGTTTTTCTCAAAGCCGGCACGGTATCGGACCGCATGAGCTGGACTTTCCGCTAGAGCGTTTTCCGCCTGAGCGGAAACGCTCTAGAATTTGCCTCTGGCCGCTCAAGCGCCGCGCGGGCTTTTCGCAGTTTCCGCTTGAGCGGAAACTGCTCTAGCCGGTATCATCTCGACTCCCGGATCACCCGCCGCACGGCGTCGCGGAGGCCGCGTTCGCTCTGGGCCTCGTCAGCCCCGGACGTCGCCTCGGCCAGCACCTCGAGGGAACGGGCGATGAAGGCGGGAGCGTTTCGCAGGTTGTTGATCAGCCCGATCACCAGAGCATTCATCAGGGCGTCGGCTTTCTTCATCTCGCGGCGGAAGACGTCGGCCGGCACGCAGACGCACACGGTGTCCTCGAGGGCCGTCGCCGTGGCCATGCGCGGCATGTTGTCGAGGAGTGCCATCTCGCCGAACACCCCCTGAGGGCCGACGGTGCCGAGCACTATATCCCGACCGTCGATGTCCTTGCTGATGGCGACCTGGCCGGACTCGATGACATAGGCGATGTCGCCCTCATCGCCCTCGATGAAGATCTCGGTGCCCGCCTCGAAGGTTTTGCGCACGATGGTTTCGCCCGTCGTCCCCATGTCCGTCTTCTCCTGGTGTCGATGAGCCTGGTCCCGTCCACACTATCCCGAAACGCGTTCCGACGCGACAGAAGTTCCCGGCCTCCAGGTGGCGGGATCGGCGGCGGCCTGCTGGCCCGAGGACATGTCCTTGACCTCGTGGGGCGCCCCGGGCGACGGGGCCGGGAACCAGACGTAGGGGATGCCCTTGCGCGCGGCATAGCGCATCTGGGCATCGACCTTCTTCGGCTCGTGGTACATCTCGACCCGGATGCCCGCCTGGCGCAGGCTGGCGGCCACCGCCGCCGCCGCCGCCCGCTCATGCCCGGGGAGGAAGGCCACCATGACCTCGGTCGGGCACTTCGGCCCGGGGGGGATCAGGCCTTCCTTCAGCAGCTTGGCGAAGATGCGGGTCAGGCCGATGGACATGCCGACCCCCGGCAGGTTCTTGCGCAGGTAGGCGCCCACCAGGTTGTCGTAGCGTCCCCCTGAACAGATACTGGGATAGGTCGGGAAATCCCGCAGCTTTCCCTCATAGACGGTGCCGGTGTAGTAGTCGAAGCCGCGGGCGATCGAGAGATCGGCCATGATCACGCCGTGGGGGATGTGGGACAACTCGTCGAAGACGAAGCGCAGCTCGTCGAGGCCCTGATCCAGAAGCTCCGACCGGACGCCGAGCGCCCGCACCCTGTCCACGAAGCCGCCGTCCGGCGTCCTGATTTCGGCGAGGGCCAGGCAGGAGTCGGCCACCTCTCCAGGCAGCCCCAGACTCTCCACCAGCCCGCGGCGCACGCCGTCGCGGCCGATCTTGTCCAGCTTGTCCACGATGCGGATGGCCGACACCACGTCGGTGATGCCGATGCCCCGGTAGAACCCCTCCAGGATCTTGCGGTTGTTGATGTGCAGGCCGACCGCCCCCACCTCCAGGCGCTGGAGGATTTCATAGATGATGGCCGGGATCTCGGCATCGAAGTGCAGCGAGACCTTTTCGTTGTCGATGACGTCGATGTCGCACTGGCAGAACTCGCGGAAGCGGCCTTCCTGCGGACGCTCGCCGCGCCAGGCGCGCTGAATCTGGTAGCGCTTGAACGGAAACACCAGGTCGTTGTAGTGCATCGCCACATAGCGGGCCAGCGGCACCGTCAGGTCATAGTGCAGGGCCACCCGCGGCTCGTTGTCCCTCTGGTCCTCCTGGAGACGATGGAGGGCGTAGATTTCCTTGTCGGCATCGCCGCCCTTGGCCACCAGCACCTCGATTTCCTCGACCGAGGGCGTTTCGATCGAACAGAAGCCGTAGGACTCGAACACGGCGCGTATCCGGTCGAGCCAGCGCTGTTCCACCAGACGCACCTCCGGCAGCCACTCAGGATAGCCGGTGACGGGTTGCGGACGGTGAATGCGCTGCTTGGTATCGCTCATGGACTGGTCTCGCAATTCCAGGGGTGGGCGGCGCCATTCTCGGGGATTGCCCCGGCAAATGCCAGACCTTCCGGCTGCCCGGACAGGGCAAACGGGTGAACCTGTCAATAGCCCTCTCCCCCTCGAGGGGGAGAGGGAGTGAAGGGGAAGGCTCACGTCTTCACTTTACCGCCCTGAGCCGGCCGGCGGGCGCCCTTGAGTGCCTTGCGGTCGTCGATGATCATGTGGGGAAGCAGGCGGTCCTCCACCCACTGCTGGATCTCGGCGCCAAGGACCGACATCTCGACCTTGTCCCGTGTTTCCCACATTTCGTTCAATTCCCGCTGCAGGTCCAGATGCTCGGCGCGGTGGACGGCGAGGAGGGGGCTCGCGATGCGGGCGAAGAAGGCCTCTTCGTACTCGAAATGGGTCGAGGTGTAGAACTGGAGAGCCTGGAAGGCATAGTCGATGATGGTGTGCGCCTTGCCGATGACCACGGCCTCGTGCAGCACATTGGCGAGGTCCACCAGATAGCGGTGCTGCTCGTCCACCACGGGTTCGCCGATGGCATATTCCGGCCGAAACTGGAAGCGAGCCTCGATGACCCGTTTCTTTTTCGTCATGACGCGTCCGTCCCGTTTCCCCCGTACCCTGGGACAGTTTATCAGGGTTTCCACTGTAGAATCTACCCGCCGATGAGGTCGCGCCACGCGCTCTCGCTCAGGGTGGTGATGCCGAGGTCCTGCGCCTTGGCGGCCTTGGAGCCGGCGTCGGCGCCGACGACGACGTAGTCGGTTTTTCGCGACACCGAGCCTGCCACCTTCGCCCCGAGTGCCAGGGCCCGAGCCTTGGCTTCGTCGCGGGTCATGGTCGTCAGGGTGCCGGTAAAGACCACGGTCTTGCCGGCGATGGGGGAGTTGCCGGCGGTCGCGGACCGTTCGAACGGCCGCACCGTCACCAGCGCCGCCAGGTCGTCCAGCACCGCCAGGTTATGGGGCTCGGCGAAGAAGGACGCGATGGCCAGGGCCTTGGCCGGTCCCATGCGGTCGATGGCCACCAGATCGCGCCAGGCCTCGCCGTCCCGGTCCTGGGCTGCCGCCACCATCGCCGTCCGCCAGGCCTCGAGAGTCCCATAGTGGGACGCCAGCAGCCGGGCCATGGCCTCGCCCACATGGCGAATGCCAAGGGCGTAGATGAACCGCTCGAGCCCGATGGTGCGTCGTTCACCGATGCCGTCGAAGAGGTTGCGCGCCGACTTGAGCCCCCAGCCCTCGCGGGCGGCGATGGGGGTCAGGACGCCGCGGTCCCGCTCCTCCAGGAGGAAGATGTCGGCCGGACTACGGATCAGGCCGTCGGCGTAAAATGCCTCGATGTGCTTCTCGCCCAGTCCCTCGATGTCGAAGGCGTTGCGCGAGACGAAGTGGCGCAGCCGCTCCACCGCCTGGTCGGGGCACACCAGGCCACCGGTGCAGCGGCGTGCCGCCTCGTCCTCCTCGCGCACCGCCAGGCTGCCGCAGGTCGGACAGTGGTCGGGCATGGTCCAGGGCGGGGTTCCGGGCTTGCGCAGCTCGGGCACCACCGCCACCACCTGGGGGATGACGTCGCCGGCCCGCTGAACGATGACGGTGTCGCCCTCGCGCACGTCCTTGCGCGCCACCTCGTCCTCGTTGTGCAGGGTGGCGCGGCTGACCACCACGCCGCCGACGGTGACCGGCTCCAGGTCGGCGACGGGCGTCAGGGTGCCGGTGCGGCCGACGTTGACCGAGATGCGGCGCAGGAGGGTACGCACCTGCTCGGCCGGGAACTTGTGGGCGATGGCCCAGCGGGGGGCGCGGGCGACGAAGCCGAGACGCTTCTGCCAGTCCACCCGATCCACCTTGTAGACGATGCCGTCGATATCGTAGGGCAGCGAGGCCCGCTGCTCGGCCAGTTCGGCATGAAAGGCCAGCAGGTCCTCGACCGAGTCGCAGCGGCGGGCCAGGGGATTGACCTGGAATCCCCACGTTTTCAGGCGGGTCAGATACTCCCAGTGGCTGTCCCACTCGGCCCCCGTCGCCTCGCCGGAGCCATAGGCGAACAGGCGGAGCGGCCGCTTCGCCGTCTCCGCCGCGTCGAGCTGGCGCAGGCTGCCGGCGGCGGCGTTGCGGGGGTTGGCGAAGACCTTTGCTTCCGCCGCCTTCTGGCGCTCGTTGAGGGCGGCGAAGTCGTCGCGGCTCATGTACACCTCGCCCCGCACCTCAAGCACCGCCGGCAGGTCATCGCCGAGCAGATCGGCGCCACGCAGGCGGACAGGCAGGTCGGCGAGTGTCCTCAGGTTGGCGGTCACGTCCTCGCCCTCGGCACCGTCACCGCGGGTGGCTCCCTGGACGAAGCGGCCGCGCTCGTAGCGCAGGGAAATGGACAGGCCGTCGATCTTGGGTTCGGCGACCACCGGAATCGGCTCGGCCTCGGACAGCCCCAGGAAACGGCGGACCCGGGCGACGAACTCCCGCACGTCGCCCTCGGCAAAGGCGTTGTCGAGGGACAGCATGGGTACCGCGTGCACCACCTTGCCGAACCCGGCGGCCGGCGCCGCCCCCACCCGCCGCGAGGGGCTGTCGGGACGCGCGAGGTCGGGAAAGCGGGCCTCGATGGCGGCGTTGCGTTGCCGGAGGGCGTCGTACTCGGCGTCGGAAACGGCGGGGGCGTCTTCCTGGTAATAGGCGCGGTCGTGGGCGGCGATCTCCCCGGCCAGTTCGGCCAGCTCGGCCGCCGCCTGGTCGCGGGTGAGGTCCTGGACCGGTGTCGACGTCACGAAGGTCATCGGACGAACACCACCGATACCCGGCGGTCCTGTCTCTCCTTGTCGGCACCGCCGAAGGTGAGGCCGCCGAAGGGCTCGCCCACTCCGCGGACGGTCACGACGCGGGGCGACACGCCGAAACCGATCAGGGCGTCGGCCACCGCCCGGGCACGGCGCAGGGCCAGGGCGTTGTTGTAGGCGGAACGGCCCTGCTTGTCCGACTGGCCGATGACACAGACGGAAAACGCATAGCGGGCGCGGCGGGCGATGGTCCTGAGCGTCTCCATGTCCTTTGGCGAGAGGCGGTCGCTGTCGACGGGGAAGAGAATCACGGGGATGCTCTGACCGGCGTACTGCTCGCTGGGTGTGCAGTCCACCTCGGTGCCCTGGGCCGGCTCGGCGCCGTGGGCCGTCCCGGCCAGCATCGCCAGGGCGAGAATCGGGAAAAATTGAAGAAATCGTGTTCCGCTCATTTCTTCTTCATCCCCTTCATGTGCTCGACCAGTTTGGCGCAGGGGTCGTCGTTGTCGAGTCGCGGCGTGAACCACACCAGATCGAAGGGCAGCGCCGCGACTCCGAAGTGTCCGCCGTAGTCGGCGGCGTCGGGGTGGTCGTCGTCCACCTCGATGAAGGCGAGGGAGACGATGGTGCGGCCGGGGGCGCGGCCGGGGACGCTACGCCGCAGATAGGACGGCACGCCCCAGTCGGTGCGGGCGTGGCCGGCGCCGGCGATCAGCAGCGCCCCGCCGTCCCGGTCCGGCGGACCGCCCATGGCCGCCGCCAGGCTGGCGTCGCGGCCGCGCTGGGTCTCCACCATCCGCGGGATGGCCTCTTCGGGCAGCATGCCGCAGTGGCTGGCGCGGATTTCCCTGGACAGGCCGGAAAACGCCTCGGGAGCCGGTGGCTGATCGAGGCCGAGTCGCTGCCGGGTCTCGGGATCGATGGCCGAGGGTCCCTCCTTGCTGACGCGGCGGGCCAGGGCCTTCGGCAGGTTGCCGGCCACCACCGGCAGGCCGGCGGACACGGCCACCTGGACGATGGGACGATAGTGGGCGTAGTCGGGCCAGCCGCTCTTGCTCCACTCGACGGCGGCCCCCAGCCCGGCCGCGTCGCCAGGATTGTCGCGCAGGTGGGCGGACACGGCCTCGGCGCGGTCGCTGTCGATCATCTCCAGCACCAGGGCCGGCCGACGCCCCCCCGCCACCAGACGGCTGACCAGCCACTCCTGGAGTCGGTGGTGGTCCGGGTTGTCGTGCTTTTCGCCAAGCAGGACGAAGTCGGCCGCCGTGAGGCGCTCCAGCGCCTCGGCGGGGGTGACGAAGCCGGCGGTCCCGGGGGCGAACACCCGCCCCACCAGGGGATGGCCCTGGGACGTTGGAGCGCTCCACGGCGGCGCCGGCGGCTCCAGCGACACCCTTGGCTCGGTGCCGGCACAGGAGGCGACGGCCAGCGCCACTCCGCAGGCCAGGGCCGCCGCCAGGCGCTGGGAATGACGTGGTGACTGGGAGCGCTCCTGGTCTGATGACATGCCGAGTCCCTTGCAGGCGAATCGATGGAATGGTCGCAGGATGACCTCCCCTTTCGTCGATCGCAACCGATCAGATGGGGTACGGCTGGGACGACAAGGCTGACCTTGACGGGAGGGGCCTGCGTGCGCATTATAATGCGCATTTCCAGTGTTATTCTGTCTGGAATAATTACTGGCACGCGACATGATCGACACGATCCTTCCGCTTAAGGAGGTAGGAATGGCCTTGTACGTGGGAATCCTGGACGGCAGCGGCGATGTCTGGGGGGTTCGCATCCCTGATCTGCCTGGATGTCATGGGGGTGGCGCATCGCCGGAGGGCGCCGTATCCGATGCCATCCTGGCCGCCCGCGAATGGGCGGAGCATCAGGGTACCAGGGGAGCCGCAATTCCCGCCCCCCGCAGTCTTGCTCAGATCATGGCCGAGGAACGCATCGACGCCGCGATCGGGGAAGCGGCCGTCATGATCCCGCTTCTTCTGGATTCGGGACGCACGGTACGGGCGAATCTGACCTTCGACGCCGGGCTGCTGGCAGCGATCGACAGCGAGGCCGCACGCCGCGGCCTGACTCGATCGGCATTCATGGCAAGTGCGGCGCACGAGAAGATCTCGGGGTGTCGGTAGTCCGCCTTTGGCCGGGGCGAACGGAAAATGGGGTACGGACAACGGACAACGGACAACGGAAAACGCCCCGCCGTGGCAAGCGGGGCGTTCCCGAACGGGAGGTATTGGGGGGAATGAGGGGGGACCTCCC
This sequence comes from Alphaproteobacteria bacterium, assembly GCA_039908285.1. Classification (GTDB taxonomy): domain Bacteria; phylum Pseudomonadota; class Alphaproteobacteria; order Rhodospirillales; family Rhodospirillaceae; genus JAMOBE01. Next base: position 3,211 of record JAMOBE010000084.1, on the reverse strand, counting down.
GTCGATCCTTATGACTGCTGGGGCACCGCCGGTCCGGCCGGGATGGCATCGGCGGCCCGCAGCAGCGCGACCATGGCGTTGGCCGTGCGCACGTTGGACACCAGGATGCGCATCAGCGCCCGGATCCAGGGGCTTGTCGCAGCAAGCCGTTCCTTGAAATCGTTCTCCTTGATCACGAGACAGACCGTGTCGCACTGGGCGCGGGCGGAGGCGGACCGGGGATTGTCATCGATCAGCGCCATCTCGCCGAACAGGGCGCGGTCGTGCAGTTCGGCCAGCACCACGTCCTTGCCCAGGGCGTCCTTCTTCAGTATCTGCACGCAGCCCTTCTGCACCACGAAAGCCTCGTGGCCCGCCTGGCCTTCGCGAAAGATCGGCTGCCCGGCATAGAAGAGCTTGCGCTCGAAGCTTTCCTTCATGAGGGGGTGGGCTGAGGAGAACATCGTCCGCTCCGGCTGGCATACCGCCCGGATGACCTCGCCCATTGCCGCGTCCTGGGCGATGGCCTCGCCGACCATGGGGAGAGCTTCCCCACCGACCGCATTCGAAGACACATCCCGCGTTTCCATCGCTTTCTCGCTCCCAGGATGACCCGACACCATCGGGTCCCTATACCGCGTATTATATTTGGCCTCCATGTGAGGTGCAAGTCTATTCTTCAAAATATTATACACTCTATTTGAACAGCATCTTCCGTTGTTTAATCGTTTATTTGTAGCGCAATTGCATAAAGTTTGATGCAGTGCGGGAGCGCCAAATGCCCGATTGCCAGACGCGGCCGGCTCGGGTATGGGTGGGGCCATGAAGACTCTGCGTGCAGCGGTGCTGGGCCTGGTGATGGCGGCGGCCGGCGTGTTTCTTCCCGGCGGGCCCCCGCGGGCGGCCGAATCAGCGCCGGCGGCGCTGGTAATCCGCACCGCCGCCGGCGCCAGCCATCCCTTCCGGGTGGAGGTGGTGGCCTCGCCCGAGGATCGGGCGCGCGGCCTGATGTATCGCCCCGGCCTGGCCGCCGATGCCGGCATGCTGTTCGACTTCGGCGAGGTTCAGCCGGTGGCCATGTGGATGAAGAACACGCTGATTCCCCTCGACATGCTGTTCATCGCCGCCGATGGCCGGGTGGTGAGCATCGCCGAGCGCACCGTCCCCCACTCGCTGGAGCCGGTCGGTCCGGCGGAGCCGGTCAGAAGCGTGCTGGAGGTTCCCGGCGGCACCGCCGCCCGCCTGGGGATAAGGGCGGGCGACCGGATCGAGCACCCGCTCTTCAGTCGGCGGTGATGCCCTTGTCGGTCATGAGCTGCTTCAACTCGCCGCTTGCGGACATCTCGCGCATGATGTCGCAGCCGCCCACCAGCTCGCCCTTGACGTAGAGCTGGGGAAAGGTGGGCCAGTTGGCGAAGGCCTTCAGCCCCTCGCGCAGCGACGGATCCACCAGCACGTCCACGCCTTTGAACTTGACGCCCAGTCGGGTCAGGATGTCCACCGCCGCCGCGGAAAAGCCGCACTGGGGAAACATCGGCGTTCCCTTCATGTAAAGCACCACCGGTGTCTCGGTGATCTCGTGGCGGATACGCTCGAATACGGGATTGGTGTTCATTCCTGGCCTCGTTGCAGCAACAGGGGAGACGGATATGCCTTCCCTGGCCCGATATGGCGGCCCGATGGTCCAATGTCAACGAGAAGTCAGAGCCTGAAAAGCATTCGGTACCTGGACTCCCTCTCCCCCTCGAGGGGGAGAGGGCCAGGGTGAGGGGGGTGGGACTGTGCAACAATTTTTCCGTAAATTTTTCGGCTGGTATCTCCAGGGCTCGGTTTGTCACACGGCTAAGCAGGATTCCCAGGGCCATGCCACGCATGATAGACGATAGGCAGCAGCGGTTCTCATTTTGGAACGAGCAATGAACGTTCCCTTTTCCAGGGCACTGGGATAGAACCCGCCGCCGCGCACCTGGGGTACGTCGAAGGTCTGCTCGCCAAGCCGGGCCATGACGGTCTTGGGCTTGAAACCATTGGCATAATCGGTTCGCTCGGCAGTGCGTTCATGGGGCTGGGCCTTCAGAAAATGGGCGCGTTCGAGCCGGCTCGCCTCGTTGACAAGAATGCGCAACGCCTCGCCGGCGCCGTCCATGCCATGGGTGAGTAGGGCATCCAGAGCGTCCTCCAGGGGGTTGTATTCAACGCGTTGGGCCATGATGTCGACTCCTCCGTGGGCGTGGGGAGAATTGCCCCGGAGAAATCGCCGCGCTACCAATCCGTGCAGGGATGCGGTAGCGAATTTACAGAAAGCAGGTTACACTAACTCGTCGCCGCTCCTTGAGCCATACCCGCCCGGCCTTTTGCCCCTGTTACGAATCGCGTCCTTAATTCGTTGCAGTTATGCGATCGGTCGGTTAAGGTCGCCCCGGCGAGCCGGTGATGTGGGAGGGGTGCCAGAGTGGTCGATCGGGGCGGTCTCGAAAACCGTTGTACCCGCGAGGGTACCGTGGGTTCGAATCCCACCCCCTCCGCCAACGGACCGCATATTTTCTTTGTTTTTCAATGACTTAGCGAAACGGCCCGGGGATCAACCCACAAGCCAACCCACAAACGAAAGATCGCTTGGGGTGGATGGTGGTAGACGGTGATGGACTGTCCGCCTCCCCGGAATACCCCATGAGGGGATGCGGCGGGGTGTTCGACTCGCCTTTGAGCCACCCCGCTGAAGCCAGGCGACACCCCCAGTGAGTCGGGCGCGGGAGGTCGCATGTCCATTCCAGGCGGCGCGCCAAGTGTGACAGTCACACGCCCGGTCTCCCTTTTATGCAGCGCCAGCCACGTCCGTCCCGTCGGGAGGACTTCGACCGCCGGAATGCGTGACAGTCACTCCCGATGGGTGGTCATTGCCCGCCCCCGACATTGAAAGTCCATCCCCAATATCCTCAATATCCTCAAAACTCCCATTCCCGCCCGAGTTTTGAGGATTGTGGGAATATTGGGGATGGACTTTCGGTGCGGGGGGAGCGCCGGCAGTGGGGGCGGAGGCCTCCGGTCCGGCATGCCGCACCGCGCGGTGTCCGCCGCTGTCGCCACCCTCGTCACCCGTGCCCTGTGAAAAAGAGCCTCCTCGACGCCGGGAATGGAATCGCTCATCTCGCCGGCCGGCCAAACCACCGCCTATTAGTTGAATTTCCTTCTTGGCGTGCCGGTTTGTAACCGGTTGGTGGCCTTCCCAGAT
>JAMOBE010000083.1:0-16251 GCA_039908285.1 Alphaproteobacteria bacterium | reverse complement strand
CGGGCAGCCGGCACCAGTTCGGGAACTTCGGCACCCCCCTCACCCAACCCTCTCCCCCCGAAGAGGGGGGGAGAGGGCTTTGTGGAAGTGCCCTCAATCAATTCCCCGAACGGATCGTGATGTGGGGAGCGGGCGACCAGGGCCGTGTCAACCAGCCCATCATCGACGCGCTGGGCGGGCGGCTGTTCGCCGCCATCGACGACACGCCGGGACTTGCCTCTCCCTTTCCCGGGGTGGAGGTGTTCGAGGGCTATGAGCGGTTTCGCGCCTGGCTTGGTCCCGCCGACCGGTCCGCCATCGGGTTCATCATCGCCATCGGCAATCCCTATGGCCATGTGCGGGTTCGCCTGCACGACATGATGGCGGCGGAGGGGTTCCAGCCGGTATCCTTCGCCGATCCGTCGGCGGTCATTTCCGCCGACGCCGTGCTCGGTCCCGGCGCGCAGATCATGCCGGGGGCAGTGATCCAGACCAGGGTGCGCCTTGGCACCCAGTGTCTGATCAACACCAGCGCCAGCGTCGATCACGACTGCGTGCTGGAGGACGGGGTGGAGATCGCTCCCGGAGCCGTGCTGTGCGGCAGGGTGCACGTCGGACGCCATGCCTGGGTGTGCGCGGGCGCGACGCTGATCTCCCGGGTCCGCATCGGCACCGGCGCGATCGTCGCCGCCGGGGCGACGGTGATCCGGGACGTTCCCGACCACGTGATGGTGGCCGGTGTGCCCGCCCGGTGGAAGAAGGACCTGGAGAAGGCAGGCGGATGACCCCGATCTACATGTCTGGTCCCTGGATTACCGAGCACGAGGAGCGGATCGTGCTGGATGCCCTGCGCGCCGGCTGGTACGGGGAGAAGGCGTATCACTACGTCGAAACCTTCGAGCGCGAGTTCGCCGCCCATCACGACCGCCGCTTCGCCCTGATGACGCCCAACTGCACGTCGGCCATCCACCTTCTGCTCAAGGGCCTCGGCATCGGGCCGGGTGACGAGGTGATCGCCCCCGACTGCACATGGATCGGCAGTGTCGCCGGCATCACCTACGTGGGAGCGGCGACGGTGTTCGGCGACATCGACCCGGTGCACTGGTGCCTGACGCCCGAGACCATCGCCCGGGTCATCACCCCGCGGACGCGGGCGGTGATCGTGGTCGATCTCTTCGGCAACATGCCGGACATGGACGCGCTCCGCGCCCTTTGCGAGGAGCGGAACCTCATCCTGATCGAGGACTCGGCGGAGGCGCTGGGCTCGCTGTACCGGGGCGTGCGGGCGGGCAAGTTCGGCATCGGCTCGGTGTTCAGCTTCCACCGCACCAAGACCCTGACCACCGGCGAGGGGGGCATGCTGCTGCTGGACGACGAGCGGCTGTTCGAGCGCTGCAAGCTTCTGCGTGATCACGGCCGGGCGCCGGGCGCCTATTACAATGTCGAGGTCACGCCGAAATACATGCCGTTCAATCTTCAGGCGGCCCTCGGCCATGCCCAGTTCCAGAGGCTCGACGAGCTGGTGGCGCGCAAGCGGTCCATCTGGCGGCAGTACATGGAGCACCTCGGCGACATCCCGGGCCTCTCCTTCAACCCCGAGCCGCCGCACGTGTTCAACAGCGTGTGGTCGCCGGTGGTGGTCTTCGCTCCGTCCCTCGGCATGACCCGCGACCGTGCCATGGCCGAGATGGCGAGTCGCGGCATTCCGAGCCGCCCGTTCTTCTTTCCCCTCAGCTCGCTGCCGGCCTTTCCCGGCCGTGAGGCGGAGGGACGACGCGACAACCCGGTCTGCTACGATATCTCGAGCCGTGGCATCAACCTTCCCGCCGCCCTCACCATCACCGACGAGCAGATCGCCACCGTCTGTGCCGCACTCCGGAGCTTCCTGACATGATCTTGCGCCTTCCCACCATTCACGACGTCCGGCGCATCGATGTGCAATTCATCGCCGATGAACGGGGAGCACTCACCATTCTCGACGAGGCCATCCTGCCGCTGGAGGCGATTCGGCGGGTGTTCGTGGTTCATGGTGAGGACGGGGTCAGCCGGGGCGACCACGCCCACATCCGCTGCGCCCAGCTTCTGGTCTGCCTGACCGGGCGCTGCACGGTGGAGTGGACCGACGGCACCGACCGCGCCAGCCTCACCCTGGACACCCCGCGGCAGGGCCTGCTGATCCCGGCCGGCATCTGGAGTCACCAGGTCTACGACCGCGGCGCCACCCTCATGGTCCTGTGCGACCGCTCCTACGAAGCCGACGACTACATCCGCGACTATGACCAGTTCCTGGCTTTCCGGCGCGAGATGGTGCCGACCTGAGGTTCGACATACGGAGGGGGATGGAAATGGGAATCAGACTCGGTCCTCGCATCATCGGCATCGCCGGTCTGTCGGCGAGTCTGGGTGTTGCCGCCGTCGTGGCGACCAACCACCTGCAACAGCAGGCGATCGTCGAGCACCAGAACGAACGCGCCATGCTCCGCCTCACCGAAAGCGTCCAGCACAGTCTGGAGACCATCATGGTCGCCGGATATGCCGACATCGCCCAGGCCTTCGCCGAGAGCCTGAAGGCGGTGAAGGACGTGCGCGAGCTGCGCATCATCCGCACCACGGGCATCGAGGCGTTCCGCCGGAATGAGACCATCAACGAAGTCAACCGCCGCCGCGGCAGCGAGGACTTCTCAACGCGCGACAAGGAAGAGACGATACAGGTCCTGCCGCCGGACAATCCCGCCCTCCGTCAGGCGATCGATGAGATCCGCACCGTCCGCACCTTCGAGACCGCCGCGGACGGGGAAAACCTGATGTCGTTCCTGGCCCCCATTCCCAATGCCGAACGCTGCCATCGCTGCCACGGCGGCAATCACAAGGTGCGAGGAGTCATCAAGCTCACCACATCGCTGGCCCAGGTGGAGGAGGAACTGGACAAGGCGCGCAACCGCGCGCTGCTGTTGCTGGTGGTCGCGGTGCTGGTGGTGACCGGCGTGACCGGCTTCGCCCTGCACCGGGGGGTGATCCGCTCGCTGAAGCGAATGACCGACACCATGAAAACACTGGCCACCGGACGGACCGACATCGACATCCCCCTGGTCGAGCGCCAGGACGAGATGGGCGAAATGGCCCAGGCCGTCGCCGTGTTCAAGGACAACACCCTCGCCATGGACCGGCTGCGGGCCGAGCAGCAGGCCATCGAGGAGCGGGCCGAGGCCGAGCGTCAGGCCGCACTCCGCCGGCTCGCCGATGATCTTGAGACGAGCGTCAAGGACGTGGCCGCCCAGGTGGCCGGGTCGGCGAAGATGGTGGAGTCGACCGCCGCCCATATGTTCGAACTGGCCATCGGCACCTCGGCCCAGGCGCAGAAGGCTCAATACGCAGCCACCGATGCCAGCGCCACCACCGTCACCGCCACCCGTTCGGCCGAGGCGCTGGTGGCAACCGTCGCCCAGATCGAGGGCGGCATGGGCGAGACCTCGATGGCGGCGGAGGGCGCCCGCACCGAGGCCGCCCGCGCCACCGAGACCATCGCCCAGCTGGAAAGTGCCGCCGTCAAGATCGCCGAGGCGATCCGCCTGATCGAGGCCATCGCATCACAGACCAACCTTTTGGCCCTCAACGCCACCATCGAGGCTGCGCACGCCGGGGAACTGGGCAAGGGGTTCGCCGTCGTCGCCACCGAAGTCAAGAAGCTCGCCGGGCAGAGCGCCGCCGCCGTGGACAACATCCGCGGCCTCGTGGCGGCGGTTCAGGGCGCGACGGGAGACGCCGTCACCGCCATCGGCGGCATCCGCTCGGCCATCGACCAGGTGAGCGACGTCACCCGACGCGCGGCCGACCTGATGGAGGCGCAGCGGCGCTCCACCGACTCGATCGCCCTCGCCCTGGACAGCGTCAACGGGTTCACCGGCACGGCCTCGGAGAACATCGCCGGGGTCACCAGCGCCGCCGCGGCAACCGGCGACGCATCGCAGAACCTGCTTGGTGCCGCCGCCTCCATGACCGGCGAGTCGGAGCGACTCGCATCGGTCGTGGATGAATTCCTTGTCAAACTCAGAAGCTGAGAATCAGCGCGTGAACCCCCGGGACATGAGCGGAAAGAAAGCGTGATGACGGATACGGACACCGCGGTCTCCAGCATGATCACCTACTATGATCTGACGGAGCGGCTTCCCACCTTCGCCAAACTGGAAACCGACGATGAACTGAGCCGCTATGCCGCCCAGCGCTGGCGGCTGTTCTCCGAACTCCTGGGGGTTTCGCCCCACGTCTTCAAAGGCGCCGACGTCATCGAGTTCGGCCCGGACAGCGGGGAGAACGCCCTCGTCTTCGCCCAGTGGGGAGCGCGTCTCACGCTGGTGGAGCCCAACCTCAAGGCCCATGAGTTCATCAATGCCTACCTGAGGCGGTTCGGACTGACCGATCGCCTCGCCGAGCTGTCGTCCCTGCCGATCGAGCGCTATGTCCCGACCCGCACCTTCGACGCGGTCGTGGCCGAGGGGTTCATCTTCTCGGTCCGCCCCGAGGCCTTGTGGATGGACCTGTTCGCCCGCCTATTGCGGCCGGGCGGGTATGCCGTGATCAGCTATTACGACCGCACCAGCTTCGGGCTGGAGGCGCTGTGGAAGCTCCTTTTCGCAGCGCTGGCGTCCATGACCGGCGGACGGCGAAGCGTCGAGCTGGCCTGGCGCCTGTATGCCACCAAGTGGAACAGCATTCGCCATACCCGGGCCTTCGAGTCATGGGTCATGGACGTGCTGGAAAACCCCTTCATCCGGCTGAAGTACTCCCTCGATGCGGCGGAGGTGGTCCGGCAGATGGCGGCGCGCGGCCTTTCCCTGAGTGGCTCGTGGCCGTCCTATCGAGACAGCCTGGCCGTGTACTGGTACAAGAACGAGACGCCGCCCGAGGCGCGACTCGCCCGGACCCGCCGATTCATCGATCGCAACTGCCTGGGTCACCTGTTCGGCACCACCATGTTCCTGTGCGGTGACGAGGACGAAGTCGCGGCCGTGGTGAGGGCGACGCGGGAGTTCGTCGAGTCCATCGACGCCGGGTACGAGACACCCGATGTGGCGGGCATCACCCGCTGCGCACGAGCTATAGAGCGATTGCGCCTTCTCGTCAGCCGGGCGCACATCTACGCCGAGGACCCCGTGGCCCGGCCGGGCGCGGCCGCCATGCTGGACGGCGTGGAGCAGGCCCTGCGCCTGATCCTCGCCGGTGATACCCAGGGACTGGTGGATCTGTGCAATTCGGACGAGGCCCTGATTTCCCACTGGGGCAATCCCAACCACTTCGCCGTCTTCCACAAGGATTGACACCGTTCACCGGATGGAGCACCACGTCGGCAAGCCTTGACCGTCGGCGCGCAATCTCATTACCCTGCGGCGATTTGCGAACGGAGAAATGCGATCGATTCACGCACGCGACCCGAACGACAGAACATGACCATGGTCAAAATCTCAACGTCCCGCGTCCTTGGCGCACTTGTCCTCCTGCTTTCGGGGCTGAGCGCGCCTGTCCTGGCGGCGCCCGAGAACGGCGGACTTCCCCTGCCGCGGTTCGTGTCGCTGCGCTCGGACGAGGTCAACCTGCGCACCGGGCCGGGCACCCGCTATCCGGTGGACTGGACCTATCTGAAGCGGGGCTACCCGGTCGAGGTCATCGCCGAGTACGAGACCTGGCGCCGCATCCGCGACTGGGAAGGCACCGAGGGCTGGGTGCATCAGAGCATGCTGGCTGGACGGCGCACCCTGGTGGTGCTGGGCCATACCCGCTCGCTGCGGCTGGCCCAGACCGACGAGGCGCCACCGGTGGCCATGGTGGAGCCGGGGGTGGTCGGGGAACTGGTCGAGTGCCCGCGGGAGTCGCAGTTCTGCCGGGTGGTCGTGTCCGGCTACTCGGGCTGGCTACGGCGCACCGAGTTCTGGGGCATCCACCGGGGCGAATTTCTGAACTGACCCGCTGGCCGGAACGCGTATGATGCTGCGGAAACCGGCTGGCATCGCTTTCCCCCGGTTGATGGATCAAAGCCCAAGGAGACGATCATGAAGGATGCTTCCACCACCGGGTGGCGGCCGCGTACCCGTCAGGTTCGCGGTGGCCTGGATCGGTCCAATTTCTGCGAAACCTCCGAGGCGCTGTTCCTGACCTCGGGCTATGTGTACGGGACGGCGGAGGAAGCGCAGGAGTCCTTCGACGGTACCCGTGACCGCTACGTCTATTCCCGCTTCAAGAACCCGACCATCCGCACCTTTGAAAACCGCCTGGCCGAGGTGGAGGGCGCCGCCGACTGCCGGTCCACCGCATCGGGCATGGCGGCGGTGTTCGCCGCGCTGATGTGCCAGCTCAAGACCGGGGACCGGGTGGTGGCCTCGCGGGCGCTGTTCGGCTCGTGCGCATACATCATCGGCGACATCCTGCCCCGCTTCGGCATCACCGCGACGTTCGTGGACGGCACCGACGCCAAGGCCTGGACGGCCGCCCTGTCCCAGCCCACGGCGGCGGTGTTCGTCGAGACGCCGTCCAACCCGACCCTCGAGATCATCGACCTGCCGCACCTCTGCGCGCTGGCCCATGGGGCCGGCGCCCGGGTGATCGTGGACAACGTATTCGCGACTCCCGTCCTTCAGCGTCCGCTGGAGCTTGGCGCCGACATCGTCATCTATTCCACCACCAAGCACATCGACGGCCAGGGCCGCTGTCTGGGCGGGGCGGTGCTCGCCAACGACCAGCAGTGGATCGACGACAAGCTCGCCATGTTCCTGCGCCACACCGGGCCCGCCATGAGTCCCTTCAACGCCTGGGTGATGCTGAAAGGTCTGGAGACCCTGGACCTGCGGGTGGAGCGGCAGTGCGACAACGCCCTCGCCGTCGCCCGCTTCCTCGAGGGCCAGGGGGAGCTGAAGGGGGAGCTGAAGCGCGTGCTCCATCCCGGCCTCGCGAGCCATCCCCAGCACGAACTGGCCATGCGCCAGATGAGCGGCCGCGGCGGCAACGTGCTGGCCTTCGACTTCGGGTCCGGTCCAGAGGCCCGGGCCCGGGCCTACCGGACCCTGAACGCCCTGCGGCTCATCGACATCTCCAATAATCTGGGCGATGCCAAAAGCCTCATCACCCATCCGGCGACCACGACCCATCAGCGACTCTCCCCCGAGGACAAGGCGGCGCAGGGCATAACCGAGGGACTTGTCCGTCTGTCGGTGGGTCTTGAGGATGTAGCCGACATCATCGACGACCTGACCCAGGCCCTGACGGCATAGCGCACCCTGGCGTGCGGCCGGGTCGTGGTCCCAAAGGCCGCGGTTGCCCTTGACTTCGCTCCCGCCAGCATTAAATCACTCGTGTTCACGAGACGCGGATGGTGAGTACCGAAAGGGCTCCCACCGCGGACTGACAGGAACGACGAGATGTAATGTTTGGTGCCATTGACCAGGTGGCCAAGTCGAAGGAGGACCACATGCTGCGCTATTCGCAGGGCAGGGATGTCTGGGCGGATCCGATACTCAATCTGCAACGGATGCAGGAGGAGATGAACCGCCTGTTCGGCCGCTTCGGCACGATGACCGAGGCTGGCGAGTACCCATCGATGAATGTCTGGACCGGCGAGGAGGGGGCCATGGTGACCGCCGAGGTCCCGGGCGTCTCACCGGAAAACATCGAAGTGACGGTCCACCGCAACACCCTGACCCTCAAAGGTCGACGCGACGAAGCCGCTCCGACCGGCGAGGAGGTGACCTATCACCGCCGTGAACGCGACCACGGCACGTTCGGCCGCACCATCGCCCTGCCGTTCCCGGTGGACTCCGACCGCGTCGAGGCGAGCTTCCGCAACGGCGTGGTCAAGATCCTGCTGCCGCGGCCCGAGGCGGACAAGCCCCGGCGCATCAAGATCAGCAACGCCTGAAGGAGTGGGTGACATGGCTGAACAGGCGATTCATGGCGACGTGGCCCGGATGGAGACGACCCGCGCCCTTCCGACCTTCACTCCGTCCACCGATATCTACGAGACCGGTGACGACCTGGTGGTGATGGTGGAGATGCCGGGTGTCGGGGCCGACGGCATCGACATCAAGCTCGATAACCGGACTCTGATGATCACCGGCTGCGGCGAGACGACGACCATCGAGGGATACGCCCAGACCTATGCGGAATACCGCGATGGCAACTATCACCGGTCGTTCACCCTGTCGGAAGACATCGACGAGGAGCGGATCCACGCGACGATGAAGGATGGCCTTCTCAAGTTGACTCTGCCGAAGGCCAGTCCACCGCCGACGAAGACGATCACGGTCAAGGCGGGTTGACTGAACAGGACAAAGAGGAGGCCGAAGATGCAGATCAGGGACTTGATTCCCTGGAACTGGGGCGGCCGGCACGGTGTCGGCGCCCCCCAAGAGGGCCGGAATCCCGTTTCCGCCCTCCAGGGTGAGGTCAACCGCGCTTTCGAGAGCTTCTGGCGGTCGTTCGAAGCGCCGCTGGTGCGGACCGGCTCCACCCCGGCGTTCGGTGGCGAGCTTCAGCCGCGTGTCGAGGTGGCGGAGAACGACAAGGAGATCGAGGTCGCCGCCGAGCTGCCCGGCATGAACGACAAGGACATCGAGATCTCGCTGACCAGCGACACCCTGACCATCCGGGGAGAGAAACGCTCGGGCCGCGAGGAACGCCGGTGCGACTATTTCCTGAGCGAGAGGACCTATGGCGTGATCCAGCGCACCATTCCGCTGCCCGGCAACGTGGACACCGACAAGGTGAACGCGACGTTCAAGGATGGTGTGCTGAGGGTGGTCCTTCCCAAGAAGGAACTGTCCAAGGCCGAAACCAGGAGCATCGAGATAAAGAGGGAATAACGCCTCCTGGGAGCGACGAGACCCGGACTGATGCGGCTTCTCGAAAATCTTCGGATTTTCGAGAAGCCGAGCCCGCGTCGTGCCGAAGGCGTGCCTCCGGCATGAAGCGGGCCGACGCCCCTGCGCCGATGGCGGTTCTCACTTCGCCCGATTGCCCTGCTGCTCGCTGGTATCAAAGGACCGGTCATGGGTCAGTGCCGGGATGCGGCGGCGGGCGTCCGCCACCCTGGCCGGGTCCACCTCGGCCAGGATGATGCCGGGGTCCAGGCCGGCGTCGGCCAGCACCTCGCCCCACGGGTCGATGATCAGCGCGTGGCCGAAGGTCTGGCGACCGCGGACGTGCTCGCCGGTCTGGGCGGGAGCGAAGACGTAGCAGCCGGTCTCGATGGCCCGGGCTCGCAGCAGGACGTGCCAGTGGGCCTCCCCGGTGACCCGGGTGAAGGCGGCGGGTATGGCGAGGAACGACGCGCCACCCTGGGCCAGAGCGCGGAACAGGTGGGGAAAGCGCAGGTCATAGCAGATGGACAGGCCAAGGCCACCCCAGGGGGTCTCCACCCGCACGGCCCTGTCGCCGGGAGCAAAGGTGGACGACTCGCGATAGATCTCGCCGTTGCCGAGGTCCACGTCGAACATGTGGATCTTGTCATAGCGCCCGACGACGGTACCACCGGGATCGAGGACGTAGGTACGGTTCGCCACCATGTCGCCGGGAAGACGCACCGCCAGACTGCCGCAGTGAAGCCAGATGCCAAGCTCGCGGGCGAGGTCGCGGAAGGCGGCCAGGGCGGCGTGGTCCTCCTCCGGCATGGCCTTGCCGAGGATGTTGTCCCGCCCCCATTCCATCATCGCGACGTTCTCGGGCATCAGCACCAGCCGTGCCCCCTGCCCCGCCGCGTCGCGGGCCAGACGGCAGGCGGTGTCGACATTGGGCCCCACCTCGCGGCCGGCGTTGACCTGGAGGCAGGCGACGGTAAACGAGTCGCTCAAGAGCTTCCACCCTGAAGCAGGGGGTCGAGTCCGCCCTGGGCGTCCAGGGCATACAGGTCGTCGCAGCCGCCGATGTGCCGGCCGTCGATGAAGATCTGCGGCACGGAGCGACGGCCGCCGGCCCGCTCCGTCATCGACTCGCGCAGGGCCTGGTCGTCGCTGACGTCGATTTCCCGGTAGGACGCCCCCTTGCGGCCGAACAGGTCCTTGGCCCGGCGGCAATAGGGACAGACGCGCGTGGTGAAGATCTCGATGTCGGCCATTGCACTCCCTCCATGATTAGAGAACCCTGATATAGCGCGAATCGGCCGCGTCGTCACCCGCTATCGGCTGATGACCCGGGCCAGGGCCAGGACGTCCACCCGGGTCGCCCCCGCCGCCCGCAGCACCCGCGCGCACTCGGCCAGGGTGGCACCGGTGGTGAACACGTCGTCGATCAGCAGCACCGCGCGCCCCGCGACCGCATCGGGCCGGGTGACGACGAAGGCGCCCCTGACATTGTGGGCGCGGTCGGAGCGGTTGCCACTCTGCGGGGGAGTGTGACGATGGCGGGCCAGCACGTCCGGGGCGACGGGAACCGCGCCGATGCGGCCAAGCTCGGTGGCCAGCAGCGCCGCCTGATTGTAGCGGCGGGTGAACAGGCGCCAGCGGTGCAGCGGCACCGGCACCAGGACCTCGGTCCCGGCCAGCAGGTCGGCCCCGGCCCGGGCCAGCCAGCGGCCGAACGCCGGGGCCGAGTCGGTACGGTCGCCGTGCTTGAAGCTCAGGATCAGGGCCTTGCTGGCATCGTCGTAGCGCATTACCGCCCGGGCCCGGCTGAACGGCGGCCGCTCGCGGATACAGGCGCCGCACAACGCCTCCGCGCCGGGATCCAGTTCGAAGGGCAGCCCGCAGCAGGCACAGAAAGGGGAAACGATGAACTGGATGCGGGTCCAGCACGACGCGCACAGGGCCCCGGGCTCGTCCACCAGCGAGCCGCAGGCCAGGCACTGCGGCGGCAGTAACAGATCAAGCGCCCGCCGGCCGGCCCGGCGGGCCAGATGAAGGATCGAGCGAATCGGCACTTCGGCCATGGGCGGACCTTGCAAGCCAACATGGTTTCGCACACACCTTCCCCTCCGCGTCCACCATCATGCAGCGCGGCAGGGAGTGGTGCGCTGCCGGTAAACCAGGGTCAACGCGAACCAGGGTCAACGAGGCCCAGAACGGGGTGGGCTCAGAATCCCTCTCGTTCCAGGCGCTTGCGTTCGAGCTTGCGAGCGCGGCGCACCGCCTCGGCCTTTTCGCGCGCCTTCTTTTCGGAGGGCTTCTCGAAGCTGCGGCGCAGCTTCATCTCGCGGAAGATGCCCTCACGCTGCATCTTTTTCTTGAGGGCCTTCAGCGCCTGATCGACGTTGTTGTCGCGGACAAGTACCTGAACCAGGGGTCGCTCTCCTCTGACACGGAGTGGAAAAAGAACGGACGGTGCACTCACCGTCCGGTACGTGCGACCTTATATCCCATGCCGGCCCCGTTGTGAAGGGCGTTGAGTTGCTGAATCCGTTCGCTCATTCGCCCATTTCCCGGCGCCCATTTCCCGGCGCCCATTTCCCGGCGCCTATTTACCGGCGCGGCCGGGGCGTCCATAATGACGCCCATGTCCGTACTGAAGATCGCACGCATGGGCCATCCGATTCTCCGCCGGCGGGCCGAGCCGGTGGCCGATCCCCGCGCCCCGGAGGTCCTGCGCCTGGTGCGGGACATGATCGAGACCCTGGAGGAGGAACGGGGAGTCGGCCTTGCCGCGCCGCAGGTGTTCGTGCCGTTGCGGCTGGTGATCTTTTACGTCCCCGGGGAGCGCGGAAACCGGCCGGTGCCACTCACGGTGCTGAGCAACCCGGAGATCGAGCCGCTGTCCGAGGCCATGACCAGCGCCTATGAGGGCTGCCTGTCGATTCCCGGCATGACCGGGGCCGTGCCCAGGTTCGACCGCATCCGTTATCGTGGCCTGGACCTGGGCGGCCGCGAGATCGACCGCGAGGCCGAGGGCTTCCACGCCCGGGTGGTGCAGCACGAGTGCGACCATCTCGACGGCGTTCTCTACCCGACGCGCATGGCCGACCTGTCCACGTTCGGGTTCACCGAAGAGATCAGGCGCGGAGTCGCGGCGGCCGACGGGGACTCCGGAGACGAAGACCCATCCCCCGAAACCGCCGTCGCCTGAGGGCCTGAAAAATGTATCGGTACCTCGACCAAAGAAAGCCCTCACCCGATTGCCGTGCGCACCGGGACCGCGAGACTTGACCATTCGAGGCGTGGGGATTAGAAATCCTCGCCAATAGAGGAAACCCAGGGGGAAACATGAAGATCCGGACGTTGGCGGTGATGGGTAGCCTGGCTTTCGCGATCACCGCGACCACCGCTTCTGCCGAAGAGATGAGGAAGCGAGACTACCTGGAGTTGGTAATGGGCACGTTCCTGAATCATATCCAGGCGATCGAGATGCTGACGGCGACACCCAACAAGTATGCCGACAACGTGGTGCGACATGCCGAGGCCATCAGCCGGACGGAGGGGTTGCTCGATCACGTCTTCCCCGGCGACAAGAACACCTCCAGCCAGAAGTGGCCATGGAAGACGGAGCCGGAGTTCGACAAGCTTGCCGCCGCCAGCAAGAGGGCCTCGGTACAGTTCGAGGGCGCGGCGCAGACCTGGATCAAGGACAGGGACACGGTGAAGTTCCTGGCCGCTCTGGAGACGCTGAAGCAGACCTGCCGCGACTGCCACGGCAAGGCGAAGGACTGGCCGTAACCGGGCGCCTTTCCTTCCTCGCTCTCCCCCTTGAGGGGGAGAGGCCTTTTTCTTGGGATCGCGGCCGGCATCCCCTATCATGACGCCATGACGTCGCGGCGGCGATCGCGGCAGGGGTGTCGGTGATGCAGGGGCGGAAGGGGTCGGAGATATCCGCACAACCGGGTGGGCGGCTGCTGGCCGCCGTGACGGTGGTGCTGATCGCCACCATCTGGGCGCTGGTCGGTTTTCACAGCTGGCGGTCCCGCTCGGTCATCCTTGACGACGCGCGGCAGGTGGTGCGCGACAAGGCTCGGCTGCTGGCCGCCCACACCGAGCGAACCCTGTTCGGCGTCGCCCGCACCCTTGACGACATCGCCGAGATTCTGGCCATCAGCCCGGCCGCCGGCAGCCGCGACGCGCCCGAGATCCACGGCCTGCTGAAGCGCATCGCCGCCGCCAATCCCCACCTGCGGGATCTCCTCGTCCTCGACGGCGACGGACGGGTTCTCCACTGGACGGTGGACGGGCCGCCCATCGACGTGCCGGACCGCGACTATTTCCGCCATCTGCGCGACGACCCCTCGCTTTCCCTGTACATCGGCACCACCCAGGCGTCGCGGGATCGTGCGGGCGAGTGGGTGTTCGGGGTCAGCCGGCCCCTCCGCCATGGGGACGGCTCGTTCCAGGGGGCGGTGGTCGGCATCATGGATGCGGGATACTTCCTGAAGTTCTACCGGGACCTGCTCGGCAACGAGAACAACTCCCTGGCCCTGATCCGGACCGACGGCACTGTCTTGATCCGCGTTCCGGCGCACGAGGCCTTCGTCGGCCGGATCGCCGCGGCGGTCCGCGAGATGACGGGGGCTCAAGGGGGCGAGCGGATGTCCGGCAACGAGGTCAACGCCGCGGGCGGGGTGGAGAGGATCATCGGCGCGCGGCGGCTTTCCGGCTTTCCCCTGGTCTCGGTGGCCACCGTGCCGACGGCGAGCGCGCTCCACCGCTGGCGCCAGATGGCGCTGACCGACGCGACCCTCGCGGCCATCGCCTCGGGCATCGCCATCATGGCCGGCCTGATCATCCGTCGGCAGATGCAGCGCATCGGCCGCAGCGAAAACGCCCTGTCCAACCAGCGCAACCTGTCGACGCTGATCATCGACAGCCTGCCCGGCATCTTCTACATGGTGGACCATGACGAGCGGCTGCGCCTGTGGAACCGCAATTTCGAGACGGTCACCGGCTGGGGCGCGGAGGAACTGGCCGAAAAGAGCATCCTCGACTTCTTCACCGACGACGACCGTCCCCTGATCGCCCAGCGCATCCGCCAGGCCTTCGACACCGGCTACGCCGAGGCCGAGGCCCGGCTGATGAGTCGCAACGGCGATGGCGTGCCCCACTATTTCACCGCGACATCCAGCGTCATCGACGGCGAGCCGCGGCTTCTCGGGGTGGCCATCGACGTCTCGTCCCTCAAGGCGATGGAGGAGACGCTGCGCCGGTCCAACCGCGACCTTCAGCAGTTCGCCTACGTGGCCTCCCACGACCTCCAGACTCCCCTGCGCACCATTTCGAGCTACCTGCAACTCCTCAAGCGCCGCTACGGGACCCAGCTCGACAGCGATGCCGGCGAGTTCATCGACTTCGCCGTGGGGGCGGCGCAGCGCATGTCGACGCTGGTTCTCGATCTGCTCCAGTACTCGCGGGTGACGACGCGGCCCCAGCAGATGAAGCCGGTGGACTGCGCCGAAATGGTTCAACTGGCGCGCCGGGCCCTGGCCAGCGCCATCGCCGACGCCGGGGCCGAGGTGGTGGTCGACACGCCGCTGCCGGTGATCCCGGGAGATTCGAACCACCTCGGCAGCCTGTTCCAGAACCTGATCGGCAATGCCGTCAAGTACCGCGACCCGGCGCGCCCGCCGCTGATCCGCATTTCCGCCCACTCCCGGCCCACGGGATGGGAGTTCGCCGTCGCCGACAACGGCATCGGCATCGAGCCCCGCTACTTCGACCGCATCTTCGTCATGTTCCAGCGACTCCACGGTCCCGACAGCTACGAGGGGACCGGGATCGGTCTCGCCCTGTGCAAGACCATCGTCGAGCGCCATGGCGGACGCATCTGGGTGGAGTCCTCTCCGGGTGCCGGCTCGACCTTCCGCTTCATCCTGGGACAGCCGTCCCTGGACCACGAGACGGCGCCCCCTCCCCCATCCACGCCCCCATCCACTCCAAAGACGACGGAGACGCCCCGTGCTTCAGCTTGACGATATTGCCGCCGCCCAGCGCCTCGTTGCCATCGACATCGAGACCACCGGCCACCCCATGGCCTCCGAAGACGACGTCCAGCGCATGCCGAAGGGCATGAGACTCCCCGGCGTGGTCATCGAGATCGGCTGTCTCGAACTGCTGCGCGACGCCGACGGCTGGCGGCGGGGAGCCACCTGGGAGACCCGCGTCAACCCCGAGGGACCGGTGAAGAAGACCTCCGTCGAGATCCACGGCATCAACCCGAGCACCCTGCGCAAGGCGCCGCGATTCACCGACGTGGTGGACGCCATGCTGGCGTTCTTCGGCGACTCGCCGCTCCTCGCGCATGGAGCGCGCAACGAAATCTCGTTCCTCAACTATGAATTCCACCGGGCCAAGCTGGCCCCCTGGGACGAATGGCCCTTCGGCGACGAGCGCTTCGTCTGCACCCAGAACCTGTCCCACGCCTTCTTTCCCAAGGCGTCGGGGTCGCTGGACGCGCTCTGCGACCGGCTGTGGGTGGACCGCTCCAACCGCTTCGCCCACCACGGCGCCCTTTTGGACGCCGACCTGACCGCCGAGGCCTTCATGAAAATGGCCGGCGGCTTCGTCCGCGAGGAAACCCGCGAGGTGCAGTTCAGCGACCAGTGAGGGACCGGGTCCGGAAGCGGTGGTGTTCGAGCGCAAATTTTCTTATATACTCGGTCTCCGTTGAAGTTCCGGCCAACCGCCGGTCAGACAGGGGGAAACGATGCAGTTCATCAGAAACATACTGGCGGTGGTCGGGCTGATCGCCATCGTCGTCGGCGCTGCGGGATATCTGAAGGCCAAATCGCTGCTGTCGGAATTTGACTCCGAGGTGGTGCCCACCTACATGGAATTCGCCAAGACCCTTCTGGCCACCCGGGATCCGGGCGATGCGATGGTCATGGCCGTGCCGGTCAAGGATGGTGTCTCCGCCGATGACGTGAAGGAGTCGCTGAAGAGCCTGGCCAACGCCCGCAACTTCCTGTTCGTCGGCGAGGCCCCCTTCTACAAGCAGGTGGAGGCGGTGACCGGTCAGCCGTACCGTCACGTCGCCTTCCTCTCGTTCTGCGATGCCCGTGTCGGCAAGATGATGGCCGACTACAACAATGCCTATACGGCGTTCATGCCCTGCCGCATCAGCGTGGTCCAGGACGACAAGGGCAAGTTGTGGCTCTTCACCATGCGGCTCGACCTCATGATCCATGGCGGCAAGCCGTTGCCGGCGGATCTGCGCAAGGAAGCCCTGCGGGTCTGGGGAGTGATCCAGGAGATCATGAACGGCGCCGCCAAGGGCGATTTCTGATCGCCTGACCCCGTTTCCACATCGTCCGGGGGTACATAGCCCTCTCCCCCCCTTCAGGGGGGAGAGGGTTGGGTGAGGGGGGTGCCGAAGCTCCCG
>JAMOBE010000006.1:0-71007 GCA_039908285.1 Alphaproteobacteria bacterium | reverse complement strand
GTGCCGGCTGCCCCACCCCCTCACCCCGGCCCTCTCCCCCTCGAGGGGGAGAGGGGGGTGCGGCTTCGATTTCATTTTCAGGCTTTGAGCCATGCGCAGACTCGACACTCCACCGCGGGCCGACTGGCGTCGGCGTCTTGACGAGTACGCTTATGGGGAGGCCGCCGCCCCGGCCGCCGTGTCGTGGAACGAGTCGGTCCGCTATGAGTTCTCGGCGGACGAGATCGACACGATCGAGGGCGTCGCCAACGAGGTGCACGGGCTGGTCCATGACGCAGTCCGCCACCTGATCGAGCGACGCATGCTCGCCCTGATCAGCCTCTCGCCCAAGGCCGGCGTGATGATCGAGGCCGGCTGGCAGGACTACTGGTCCGGCGGACGGCCGCAGGACCGCCTGGGCGGCCTGTTCGGCCGTCTCGACTTCGCCTACGACGGCGCCGGCTCCCTGAAGCTGCTCGGATGCGACTACGACGGCCCGAGCGGCCTGTTCGAGGCCTCCATCGTCCAGTGGACCTGGCTTCAGGACCGCTTTCCCGACGCCGACCAGTTCAACGGCCTGCACGAGGGCCTGGTGGAGCGCTGGCGCAGCCTGTCGGTCGGCATGCGCAACCGCAGCCGCGTCCACCTCACCTGCGCCACCCCCGACGTGGCGCGGGAGGGGGAGCTGGCCTACCTGGCCGCCACCGCCACCGAGGCCGGCATCCCCGCCACCACCCTGGCGATCCAGGACGTGGGCTGGGACGGCCGCCGATTCTTCGACCTGGACGAGGAGCCGATCGACTGGCTGCTCAAGCTCTATCCGTGGGAAGCGATGCTGGAGGAGGAGTACGGCGGCCACCTGGTCACCTCCGGCATTCCGGTGCTCGATCCGGTGTGGCGCCTGCCGGCATCCAACCACGGCCTGCTGGCGACGCTGTGGGAGTTGTACCCCGAGCACCCGAACCTGTGCCGGGCCTCCCTCAGCGAGCGCGACCTGGCCGGTGCCAAGGTGATTCTCCGTCGCTCCATGCTGGGCCTCGATCATCCGGCGGAGCGGCTGTCCGACGCGAGCGGCATCATCGCCGAAACCGCCGAGGCCACCAACCCCGGCGGCCACGTCCATATCGCCATGCCGCCGCAGTTCGAAGCCGACGGCGCGCGCGCCATTCTCCAGGCCTGGATGGTCGGCGACGCCTGCCTCGGCATGACGGTGCGGGAGACCACCGACCTGCTGGTGGGTCCCGATGCCGCCACGGTCCCCCACCTGTTCAAATGACGGCGACGAGGGTACGATGAAACGGTCAAACCGACTCCGGCTACTGCTCATGGGACCGGCCACCCTCGCCCTTGCCGCCTGTGACGAGGAGCCGCAGCAGGCCGGGGTGTTTTCCACGGTCGAGGAGTGCGTCGAGAGCAAGACCTATACCGAGAGCTTCTGCCGCGAGTCGCTCGAGGAGGCGAAGAAGCAGCACCCGAAGGTCGCCCCGAAGTTCTCGAGCCGCGAGGAGTGCGAGGCCCAGTACGGGCCGGGGCGTTGCGACTCTCCCTATGGGGGATCGTCGGCGCAGTCGGCGCAGTCGGCATCGTCGGGCGGAGGGTCGGTCTGGATGCCGCTGATGATGGGCTTCCTGGCCGGCAAGGTGCTCGGCAACTCCCAGCCTTTGTATCAGGGCTACCAGGGCTATCCCCAGCGGCGGGAAGAGCAGCAGGGAGGAGCCGGGGGCGGCTATCGCAGCGGCGCAGGGTCATGGGGGGGCTGGCAGACCGGCGACAACGTCAAGGTGGCCAATCGCACCGGCGTGCAGACGGTGGAGGGGTCCGCCTTTCGCTCGTCCACGCCGAAGACCTCCACCGTCTCCCGGGGCGGTTTCGGCTCGCGGGCCTCGTCCGTCGGCGTCTCCAGCTAGTGTCCTGAGGAATGAAGCGGCTGGCGGTCACGCCCCGGCACGACTGGCGGGCCACCGCCGAGAGGCTGGGGTTTACCTTCCACACCATGTATGGCGAGCCGTACTGGGACGAGTCCGCCTGCTATGTGTTCAGCCTGAGCCAGATCGAGCACGACATCGAGGACCCCACCGCCGAATTGATGGCGATGTGCTACGCGGTGGTGGAACGCGCCGTCGGCGACGAGGAGGTTCTGCACTCCCTCGCCATTCCCGAGACGTGGTGGCAGCCGATCCGGGACAGCTGGCAGCGCGGCGATCGCGATCTCTACGCCCGCTTCGACCTGTCCTATGACGGCCGGGAGCCGGCCAGGCTGCTGGAGTGCAATGGCGACACCCCGACCTCCCTCTACGAGGCCGCCTTCTTCCAGTGGTTGTGGCTTGAGCAGGCCCTGGAGCGGGGAATCGTCCCCCCCGACTGCGATCAGTTCAACAGCCTCCAGGAAGCGCTGATCGACGCCTTCACCCGCATGTGGCCCGACCATCTGGTGATGCCGGGGTCGCGCACCCTGCACCTGACCTCGGTCGGCGACAATGACGAGGACCACGGCACCATCCTCTACCTCGAGGACTGCGCCCACCAGGCCGGGCTCGCCACCACCGTCATCGACATCGAGGCGATCGGGGTCGATGCCGCCGGTCACCTCACCGACCTGGACGATCGGGTCATCAAGGCGCTGTTCAAGCTCTATCCCTGGGAGTTCCTGGTCCACGAGCCGTTCGAGGCCCACCTGCGCGGCCCCGGCGCACCGCTCATGCTGGAGCCGTGCTGGAAGATGGTGCTGTCCAACAAGGGGCTGCTGCCGTGGCTGTGGCGGATGTTCCCGGACCATCCCAACCTGCTGCCGTCGTGGTTCGCCAACGACCCGGGCGCCGCCGCCGCCAGCCGCCGTCACGTGGTCAAGCCGCTCCTGTCGCGGGAGGGCGCCAACGTGCGTCTGGTGGACCCCGATGCCCCCGGCGGCGGCATGGTCGTGGACGGCCCCTATGGCGCGGAGGGCTTCGTGGTGCAGGACCTCCACCCGCTGCCGGTGTTCCGGGGCGAGGACGGCCGGGAAAACCACGCGGTGGTGGGCTCGTGGATCGTCGCCGGCCGGCCGCACGGCCTCGGCATGCGCGAGGACGACGGCCCCATCACCGTCAACACCAGCCGCTTCGTCCCCCACGTGATCCGTTGACAGCATGACCCGGGGGGCTATCCTGAGACCGGATAACCGACCCGGGACTCGGCGGAATATCATCACACGCTTGTCGATCTGGTCCACGGCATAGACCCGCCCGGTTTCATCGGTGGCAATTCCCGCGATCATCGCGAATTCTCCCGCCGCCCCGGATACTCCAAATTGGCCCATATCCATGAGCAAACGACCATCTGGATCGAAAATCTGGATATTGCCGAATGCCGAGTCTGAAACGTAGACGCTGCCATCGGCATCGGTCGCAATGTCGCGTGGTCGAGCGAATTGACCAGGTTCTTTGCCGATTCCTCCCCAATGCTTGAGATATGTACCGTCCTCGGCGAATTTTTGCACACGGAAATTACCGGCATCAAGCACATAAAGCGCATTGTCCTTGCCGACTGCGGCAGAGGTGGGAAGATTGAACTGGCCTGGCTTTGAGCCACGGGTTGTGTGCGCGAACAGACGGTTCCCGTTGGCGTCGAAGGCGACAACACCGTGGACGTCAGTGTCGACGCCACCGTTTTCAACCACGTAGATGCGTTTCCCGTCCGGGCTGACCGCAACACCAACCGGATGTCCCAATTGCTTGTCTCCAGCAATCGACTTCAAATACAACCCAAGTGGGTCATAGACGACAATCCTCTTTGTCGGACCGTCAACGACATAGACATTCGCGTCATTGTCGACGGCGACTGCAATCGGCTTCGCAAGCTTGCCTTCCAGACGAACACCCAACTTGAAATATTTGTTACGCTGGGCATCGAATACGTGAACAGCACCTCCCAGCGTATCTGTAATGTATACGCGTCCAAAGCGTGAAGCAACATCCAGCGGCTTGGTGAATACGGTTCCCTTTTCCCGGTTCGTGCCAAGGGCCAGATCTTTAATGCTCTGCTGAGCATTCGTTTCAACATCACGGGGCGATCTCAGGATCCATTCGTAAGCAAACCGCGGCTCTTCCGGCGGCGACGGATAGACCGGCACCTCCAGGGCCTTTTTCGTGAACACGCACCCGGTCAGCAGGGCGCTCATGCACAGCAGGGCCAGGCGGCGCCCCTGGAGTGTCCCGATCATTTTGCATGACAGGATTGGCACAGCGCACTTCCAGAGTTATCCATGCGAAGAAAGCTCTTGAAGTTCTCCGAGTCATTTCCGGCAGAAGGGACACCGTGGGGATCGTGACAACTGGCACACTCGACCTTGAAGCCATTGCCGCTGTCGTATAGACGCACTTCGTTCCTTTCCGGTATGCCGTCGCCATTGAGATCCCAGAACTTTATATTTCCCCTGGTCATGTTGGGAGCGATCATGCCTTCCGCCGCGCCAAAGCTCACGCCGATAGGATGGTCGTTCGTCAGGTTGGTGCCGATCGCGAAGACGGTGAAGTCCGTGGCCAGACCGTCCGTGTTATGACAAACAAGGCAGCTTGTCATACTGCCACCGTCACTCAGTGAAAAGTGTTTTGGAGACTTTCTGCCACCCTGGGCGACCCATTGATTGGTGAGCCATGTGTTGTTCGAACTCGTCATCTGAGCCGCGTTATAGCCTCCAGATCCAGGCATGTTGATGATCGAATCGATCGAGGACTGGCCATCATGGCAGGAGAGGCAGGTGAGTGAGTTGGGCCCGGGGGCCGAGACCGCACCCCGCAAGTACGCCGAGCCCGCCTGGTCATACGTGGAATAGGTGGTCGGCTTGATGGTTCTATTCCACAACGGCGCCTGAATTGTTGTATTGGATCCGTGAGGTGTGTGGCAATACACGCACACCTCTCCATAGTCGTTACGCACCGTAATCATGGCATTTTTGGCCGGTATCGTCGACTGCGTCATGTTGTGGCGCGTATTCAATATTCCACCCCTGTTTGTAAACGCTGTTGGATAGTCTTCAGCAAAAAGAGGTCCTGCTGACAGCAGCACAATCCAAACAGACGCCAAGCAAGTCTTCAGGACTCTACTGTGAAGTTTTTCAAACATGCGAGACCTCCATGGCCTGTCTCGTTAGCAATACAATCGGTCACTGTAGATAATTCGAGAGATAAACTCTTGATTGTTCATCGGAGCGATCCCCGGTCCTGTCACCCGTCATGCACCGAATCTCCTACCGAAGTGAACCCCTGATTAGAATGAAAATAAAACAAACATTCGACACGTGAAGGATCGTCCCCGAAAGCGACCGCACCAGGTCGACAACGACAGATAGGGTCATCTGAAGTAAGAATAAGTATCAAACTCTCCGCTTCGGCTATGAGTTCTTCTCAATTTCAAGAATTTTTGGCGGCCATCCGTCATCGTTTCCACGATCAGAGAACGCTCACCTGAAACTTGAGAACGACGTCGTCATTTCGTGGATTGTCCCGCAAAAGTCGTGCCAGCAAGGGGAGATGACGTCGCTGGCAATAAACCGCCGATTTACCCCTTGCCGATCAGCGGCACGAAGGCGACGGGAAGCACGACCCGGCGGTCGATGGTGCCGTCGGCCCGCTTCACCAGCCGCAGCAGTTCCTGCTCCGACAGGGCGGAGCGGCGCCGCGCAGCGACGGGAATGACCATCCGCCCGCCGGGCTTCAACTGCTCCACCAGCCGGGGCGGGACGTCGTCGGCCGCCGCGGTCACCATCACCGCATCGAACGGCGCCTGTTCGGGCCTGCCCTCCCGACCCTGTCCCTGGCTGGTCGCGATATTGCGATAGCCGAGCTGCCGCAGGGTGGCGGCCGCCGTCGCCGCCAGCGCCGGGACGTACTCGATGCTGTGGATCTCCGCCGCCAGTTCGGCCAGCACCGCCGTCTGATAGCCGCAGCCGGTGCCGATCTCCAGCACCCTGTCCCCCGCCTCCAGGTCCAGGAGATCGGTCATCAGGGCGACGATGAACGGCTGCGAGATGGTCTGGCCGTAACCGATGGGCAGCGGCGCGTTGACGAAGGCCCCGGCCCGATAGGCCTCGGGCACGAAGCGGTCGCGCGGCACCCTGGCCAGCGCCGCC
This sequence comes from Alphaproteobacteria bacterium, assembly GCA_039908285.1. Classification (GTDB taxonomy): domain Bacteria; phylum Pseudomonadota; class Alphaproteobacteria; order Rhodospirillales; family Rhodospirillaceae; genus JAMOBE01. Next base: position 64,922 of record JAMOBE010000006.1, on the reverse strand, counting down.
ATGACCCGCTCGGAAAAGCGCGGGCGTCCGGTCCATCCCGCCGTGTCCCGGGCATCCTCGGCAATCTCTTCCAGGAGGCGCCGCCACCGGGAGTCCATGGAGCCCTCATCCTTCCGTGAAAGATACCCGGTTTCCTTCCTCGCGCATCTTGACTAATATCATGAAAGGATGAGCCAACCAACGGGAGGAAAAGATGGTGTCCAGGCGACCGATGGAAAACCGGGCGTTGAGCGACGACGAGCTGGATGGTGTGGTCGGGGGGCGGGGCGAGAACCTGCCGGAAGATCTGGGCGAGAACATACCCGAGGGAACTGCGGAAACCATAGAGGCCGCCGCTGAGACCGTGGAGACCACCATCGAGACGCAGACCGGCGAGGACCTGCCGCCGGTCGAGTACACCGAGGTTCTGGTGGACGTGGACCAGGTGACGATGGAGACCCAGAACGGCGGGACGGTGACGGTGGACAGCTACGTCACCGCCACCACCACCGTCGGCGAGGGTACGACGGCCGTCACCGGCGACAGCTCGGTCTCCTATCAGGTGGGCGACACGACCTATGGCGCCTCGTCGCACACCGACGCCACGGTGGGAGAGACGGAGAGCGGCGCCACCAGCATCGACGCCACCACCGTCATCACCGGGGATGGCGGCCAGTCGGTGACGGTGGACAGCCATGCCGAGGTCACCAGTGGCGACGGCTCGGTCACCGTGGAGGGCTCGGTGTCGGCGAGCGACGGCGTCCACTCGGCCGGAGCCTCGGGCTCGGTGTCGGTGACCGAGAGTGAGGACGGCAGCAAGACCGTTTCCGTGGACGGCACCGTGACCGGACCGGGCGGCAACTCGGTGGACGTGCAGGGCGGCGTCACGGTGAACGCCGACGGAACGGTGCAGAATTCCTCCGCGTCGGTCAGCGGCCAGTACGCCTCGGCCTCCTTCGACACCAGCAAGGGCGCCGACGGCGTGACCCACAACGCCACCTATGGCGGCACCGGCGAGGACGCGCGGTCGGTGTCGGTGGAGCGCACCGGCAGCGTCGACAGCAGCGGCACCTATCACGGCTCGGCCCAGGTCAGCGGCAGCGGCGGCCACTCGGCCCAGGTGGACCGCACCGTCACGCCGACCAGCGACGGCACTGTGGAGAGAACCACGACCTTCACCACCGGATCGGGGGCCACCCACACCGTCACCCCGGGAGGGAAGCGGTAGGAAGCCGACTCCCTCTCCCCCCTCTTCCGGGGGGTGAGGGGGGCAACCGGCACTACCCCCCCCGCCGTCAGGGGCGCGTCGGCGTCGGGTTGGCGCGGGCGTAGAGGGCCATGAGTTCGTTGAACAGGATGTCGGCGCTCAGCATGTAGCCTTCGGCCTGGAGGTGGACGTGGTCGCCATAGGCGAGCGGCGGCGTCTTCAGGGTCCACTGATGGGTGCCGCACTGGCCGTCCATCACCTTCGACCAGTCCCAGAAATAATAGCCCCGCTCCGCCGCCACCTTGCGCTGGGCCTCGCGGGCGAGGCTCAGGCTGGGCGGGACACTCCAGCGGCAGTTGGCCGACGCGCCCTTATCCTTATCCTTGCCCTTGGCCTTGCCGGCACCTGCCTTGTCCTCGGGGTCGCAGGGATACTGCACCAGGGCCCGAGCCGACTTGTAGCAGGCAGGCGGCAGGCGGTTGGCGTCCGGCGGCCCCACAACCAGGATGGCGGCACGGGGCGCCGCCCGGCGGAGGGCGTCGAGTCGCTGGGCGAAGGCGGTGACGTAGCGGTCGCGGCGCAGATCGTCGCGCAGGCCCTCGTTGGTGCCGAAGGACACCACGATGAGGGCCGGGTCGCGGTGGGAGAGTTCCCACGCCACGATGTTGGGATCCCAGCGACCGGGGAGGTCGATGGTGGCGCCGATGACGCCATGGCTGTCGTAGACGATGCCGGCCCGGCCGGTTCTCTGGACGGTCCATGACAGGAATTCGGCCGGACCATTGCCGACCGGGCTCAGCACGACCTTGCGGGCGCCGGGACCCACCGGCAGCTTGAGGATGCCGACCTGGACATGTCCGTTGCGGGTCTGGAGGGTGCCGGGGGTGCCGTCGTCCACGGTGACCCGGAAGTCACCGCCACCCGGTTGCATCAGGACCTCGATCTCCAGCAGGTCGAAGCCCTGGGGATCGTCCGACCGCAGGGAGATCGAGTCAGCGGGCGATGTTCCCCGCAGGCGGAAGCCGCTGATCCCGAACGGTCCGGCGGCATTGGCCTCGACGCTGTTGGTGATCGTCCAGCCCTCGGTCGCCTCCACCGAGGCCTGGCTCGGGCGGTAGCTCTTGAACGGCACGCCCGGCGGCATCATGCCGCGGCCGGCGGCGCCGAATCGCTCCTGGAACAGCTCGCGCAGGCGGCCGGAGAAGCGGTCGCCGGCGGTGTGATTGTCACCGATGTGCATGATGGTGACCGGCGCCTTGGCCGCTCCGCTGTCGATGTCGCGCAGGGCCTCGAACAGGGGGGCGAGCGGCGCGGCCCCGGGCGGCAACCCCGGCAGCGGTGTCCGCGGGCGCTCGGGCCGCAGCGGCTGCAGCCCGCCCAGCACCAGCAGTTCAGGGGTGGGCAGGGTGGTCTTGGGCTGACTTCCCACCGGCTGCCTTGTGGCGGACACGGTCGTGCACCCGACCATGAGCAGGGCCACCGTCAGGATCAACCAACCTCCGGGCCGTCTGGCCATCTCCCCCCTCTCTCCGCGAAATGGCATCGACGCACCGTATTACTGACATCAAGAATCTTCGCGAGCCGCGAAGATTCTTGATGTCAGTAATACGAATCTTTCGGGTTGCGGCTCCGCCGCGTCATTGAATACGCGTCGCAGGCCAATTGATCAAGTGGGTATGAGCGGTGGGACGGCCGTCAGATCAGGAACAGGCTGTCGAGGGTCTTGAACAGATCATCGCCGAAGGTGGGGCCCTTGCGGATCACCGGCACCTTGCGCGGCAGCAGCTTGAGCTGCTCGTCGTCGGCGTCAAGACTGGTGATGAGGGCCGTCGGAATATTGCGGGTCGAAGGCATGGAGGCGAGGGCGATGGCGACGTCGATGCCGCTGAGTTCGGGCATCATGGCCGAGACGATGATCAGGTCGGGCTTGGTCCGCACCGCCAGCGCCACCGCATCGAAGGTGTTGGAGCAGATGGACACCCGATAGCCGCACTGCTGCAACTCGCGCTCGACGAAGTGGGTCTGCGCCCCGTGCAGCATCACCAGCATCACCTCGATATTGCGGACCTCGATCTCGGCCAGGTTGAAGCTGACCAGCTTGGCCGGCAGACGCCGCACCACCTCCGACGGATCGGCATCGGCGGGAATGCGGCCGGAGATCACCTCGAGCATGACGTCCACGAACGCCTGAAGGTCGTCCGTCGCCCGCGGAGACAGCTCGCCACGGGCGTTGGCGAGGTAATCTTCCAGGCGGTGGGCCACGGTGCCGATCAGCCGGAACCCCATGCTGACCGACTGGCCCCGCAGCGTCAGGGCGACGCGATGAATATCGGCGATGACTTCGGCGGCGGGCTTGCGTCCGTGGCGCGTGGCGTCCAGTGCCACGTCCAGTGCCTGGAGAAATTCGGTGGCCTCGTCGACGAATTCCTGGCGCATCTCCTCGACGATGCGCTCGGCCCCCTTGGCGAAGACCCTGCCCTCGAACTCGCCTGTCATCCCAGCCCCCGGGCGAACCGCACCGCACCGCATCAGACCATATCACGCCCAGCGCTTGCGAGCGAATTTCGACGGATGGGGAAGACTACACCCCACGACGATCGGAGAGTGAGCGAAAACGTAGCCGTGGGGGTCAGGCCAGGGCAGCCATCCGGCTCTGGGTGAACCAGGCCCGCCAGGCCGGCCAGGTGTCCACCAGGTGCGCCACCTGTTCATGGCCTCGGCCGTCGGGGTGAATCCCGTCTCCCCGTTCCAGCGACTCCGCGAACTCCCTGTCGTTACCCAGCAGGGCGAACAGGTCGAGATACGGGACGCCGAGTGCGGCGGCGACTCCGCCATAGGCGTCGTTCAGGCCCAGCAGATGATCCCTGTGGTAGGTGAAGGTGTGCGTAATCGTCCCGGTCTTGGTCCTTTTTCCCGTCAGCAACGGCATCGGGCCGACCCACAGCGTCGGGCGCCAGGACGCGGCCTGGCGGATGATCACCTCGGCGTTGCCGATGGACTCGTCCACGGGAACCCGCACGCCGCTGTCGGTGGTCGCCATGTCGTTCAGTCCGAACTGGAACACGAGTCCCCCCGTCCCCGCCTGCGGCAGACGGCGAGTCGCCTCGATGCGCCAGTGGGCCAGGATGTCGGAACTGGTATCGAGGCGGATCGCCATATTGAAACAGGCGACGTCCCGGCCGATCCGGTGCAGGCGAAGGCCCAGGCGCCCAGGCCAGCCCAGCAGGGTTTCGTCTCGACAGCCGAATGTGGTTCCGTCGCCAAAAAAGCAGACCTTCGACGTGAGCATGGCCTTCCCCCTTCACCCTTGCCCAAGTGTGGATGAAAAGGGCGCCCGCCGCAGTGACGGGCGTCACAGGGGGGGGGCGACACAGGGGGGGCTTTCAGCAGACATAAGCCGGGGCATGAGAGCTTGACTTTGCGGGGGGTTGTGCAGTACACCCGACCAATCGTCGCGGGGCCTTCGGGGGAAACGGGGCCGGCGCGGACGCAGGGGGAAACGATGGGCTGGTCGTAACTGGGGGCGTGCCCTTCGGCATGCACTTCTCGGGTCGCCAGTGTACTGTTGTGAATATTAATTAGAGTTGATCGAATTTTCTGGGGGGCCGGGTGCCGCAGCCGCGGGAGCGGAGGGCAACGGTTTTGGCTATGGCGATCCCCTGGTGTTGATGGTAACTGGTGGCGGGCGAACGGGGAGCCTCAAGGACATGGAAGACCTCCTCCTGGAATACCTGCCGATCCTGATCTTCATCGGGATTGCGGTGGCGGTCGCGGCCGGTGCTCTGGTCGCGTCGTACATCATCGCCCGCCAGCATCCGGACTCGGAAAAGCAGTCGGCCTACGAGTGCGGCTTCGAGGCGTTCGAGGATGCCCGGACCAAGTTCGACGTGCGGTTCTATCTGGTGGCCATCCTGTTCATCATCTTCGACCTCGAGGTGGCGTTCCTGTTCCCCTGGGCGGTGAGTCTGGGGAAGGTCGGCCTGGTCGGATTCTGGTCGATGATGGTGTTTCTCGCCGTGCTGACCGTCGGCTTCATCTATGAGTGGAAGAAGGGAGCGCTGGAATGGGAATGAGCGCGGACACGGGTCCGGCCACCGCCGGCGTCCTGGCTCCGGGGGCAGACCAGGATCGGCTCCTCGATGCCGTCGGCGAGGAACTGAACAGCAAGGGCTTCGTCCTCGCCAACGTGGACAAGCTGGTCAACTGGGCGCGCACCGGCTCCATGTGGCCGATGACCTTCGGGCTCGCCTGCTGCGCCATCGAGATGATCCACAGCTATTGCTCGCGCTACGACCTGGACCGCTTTGGCGTGGTGCCGCGGCCCAGCCCCCGGCAGTCGGACCTGATGATCGTCGCCGGAACCGTCACCAACAAGATGGCCCCGGCGCTGCGCAAGGTCTATGACCAGATGGCCGAGCCCCGCTGGGTGATTTCCATGGGGTCCTGCGCCAACGGCGGCGGGTACTATCACTTCTCGTATTCGACGGTGCGCGGCTGCGATCGCATCATCCCGGTGGACATCTACGTTCCGGGGTGTCCGCCGACCGCGGAGGCGCTGGTCTACGGGGTTCTGCAACTCCAGAAGAAGATCCGGCGGACGGGAACCCTGTTCCGCTGAGATCCGGTTCGCGCCGAGCCCGGCATTCCGAGAGGGACCATGCTGCAAGCACTGCAAGACCTTGGTGAGTACATCGCCGCCGCCCTTCCCGAGGACGTGGTGTCGGCCGGGGTGGTGAAGGACGAGCTGACTCTTGCCGTGCGGCGTCCGGCCATCGTCAAGGTACTGATGTTCCTGCGCGACGACGCCAACTGCCAGTTCAAGCAGCTTATGGACGTGTGCGGCGTCGACTATCCGGGGCGGGAGCAGCGGTTCGACGTGGTCTATCACCTTTTGTCGCTGCGCCACAACCAGCGGGTCCGGGTCAAGGTGCGGACCGACGAGACGGCGCCGGTGCCGTCGGTGACCGGGGTGTTCTCGTCGGCCAACTGGTTCGAGCGTGAGGTGTGGGACATGTTCGGGGTGGCCTTCACCGACCATCCGGACCTGCGGCGCATCCTCACCGACTATGGGTTCGAAGGGCATCCCCTGCGCAAGGATTTCCCCCTGACCGGCTTCGTCGAGGTCCGCTATGACGACGAGCGGAAGCGCGTCGTCTACGAGCCGGTGAAGCTGACCCAGGACGTGCGCAGCTTCGATTTCCTGAGCCCGTGGGAGGGCTACCCGCTTCCCGGCGACGAAAAGGCGGAGGGGAAGACCTGACATGCCCGAGGCCAAGCTCAACACCTACACCATCAACTTCGGTCCCCAGCATCCGGCGGCCCACGGCGTTCTGCGCCTCATTCTCGAACTGTCGGGCGAGGTGATCGAGCGGGCCGACCCCCATGTGGGCCTGTTGCACCGCGGCACCGAAAAACTGATCGAGCACAAGACCTACGCCCAGGCGGTGCCGTACTTCGATCGCCTCGACTACTGCGCGCCGATGGCCCAGGAGCATGCGTTCGTCCTCGCCGCCGAGAAGCTGCTCGGGGTGACGCCGACGCCGCGCGCCCAGTACATCCGGGTGCTCTACGCCGAGATCTCCCGGCTGATGAACCACATCCTCAACCTCACGTCCTATGCCCTGGACGTGGGGGCGATGACGCCGCTCCTGTGGCTGTTCGAGGAACGCGAGTTCCTGATGGAGTTCTACGAGCGGGCCTCGGGCGCCCGCATGCACGCCAACTACTTCCGCGTCGGCGGCGTGGCCGAGGACCTGCCGGAGGGCCTGCTCGAGGACATCGGCAAATGGGTGGAGCGCTTCCCGAAGTGCATCGACGACATGGAAACGCTGCTGACCGAGAACCGCATCTTCAAGCAGCGCACCGTCGACATCGGCATCATGACCGCCGACCAGGCGCTCGACTGGGGCTTTTCCGGGCCGATGCTGCGGGCCTCGGGTGTGCCGTGGGACCTGCGCAAGGCCCAGCCCTATGACGCCTACGCCGACATGGACTTCGACATTCCCATCGGCAAGCACGGCGACTGCTACGACCGCTATCTGGTGCGGACCGAGGAGATGCGCCAGTCCCTCCGGATCATGCGCCAGTGCCTGGACACCATGCCGGGTGGGCCGGCCCGCCTGCCCGACCGCAAGGTGATGGCCCCGCCGCGGGCGGAGATGAAGTCCTCTATGGAGGCCCTGATCCATCACTTCAAGCTGTACAGCGAGGGCATCCACGTGCCGGCGGGAGAGACCTACACCGCCGTCGAGGCGCCGAAGGGCGAGTTCGGCGTCTACCTGATTTCCGATGGCGGCAACCGGCCCTATCGCTGCAAGATCCGGCCGCCGGCGTTCGTGCACCTGTCGGCGATGGACGCCATGTCGAGCGGCCACATGCTGGCCGACATGACGGCGATCATCGGTGCCCTTGACATCGTTTTCGGCGAGATCGACCGATGAATGAACACTCCCCGAGCCAGGGCGGGCCGCAGCCGGCCACCTTCGCCTTCACGCCCGAATACTTGAAGAAGGCCCAGGCCGTGATCGCCAAGTATCCCCCGGGCCGCCAGCGCAGCGCGGTGATGCCGCTCCTCGATCTGGCCCAGCGCCAGGAGGGGTGGGTGTCCCAGGCGGCCATCGAGTACGTGGCGGCCATGGTGGGCGTGCCGCCGATTCGCGTCCACGAGGTGGCCTCCTTCTATTCGATGTACGTGTTGCACCCCATCGGCAAGCACCACGTCCAGGTCTGCACCAGCCTGCCCTGCGCGCTGCGCGGCTCCGACGAGGTGGTCCGCGCCTGCACCGAGTCGCTCGGCGTCGGCTTCGGCGACACCACCGCCGACAACCAGTTCACCCTGTCGGAGGTGGAATGCGCCGGGGCCTGCGTCAACGGCCCGGTGGTGCAGATCGGCGACGACTACTACGAGGACCTGAACCACGACTCCATGAAGGCGATCCTCGAGGCGCTGAAGCGCGGCGAAAAGCCCAAGGTGGGGTCGCAGACGGGGCGGCAGTGCTCGTGTCCGGCGGGGGGGCCCACCACCCTGAAGAAGATGCCGGCGAAGGGGGGCGCGTGATGCTGAGCGACAAGGACCGCATCTTCACCAACCTCTACGGCTTCCATGACCGCACCCTGGCCGGAGCCAGGACGCGCGGCGACTGGGACGGCACCCGGGAATTCATCGTCAAGGGCCGCGACTGGATCATCGGCCAGGTGAAGGACTCCGGGTTGCGGGGACGGGGTGGGGCGGGTTTCCCGACCGGCCTCAAGTGGTCGTTCATGCCGAAGGAGGCCGATCCGGCGCGGCCGCACTATCTGGTGATCAACGCCGACGAGGGCGAGCCCGGCACCTGCAAGGACCGCGACATCATCCGCAACGAGCCCCACAAGCTGATCGAGGGGGCGCTGCTGGCCAGCTTCGCCATGGCGGCCCACACCTGCTACATCTACATCCGCGGCGAGTTCGTGCGCGAGGCCGAGGCCCTGCAGGTGGCCATCGACGAGGCCTATGCCGCCGGCCTGATCGGCCGCAACGCCTGCGGCTCGGGCTGGGACTTCGACCTTTACGTCCATCGCGGTGCCGGGGCCTATGTCTGCGGCGAGGAGACGGCGCTGATCAACAGCCTGGAGGGCAAGAAGGGCCAGCCGCGCCTCAAGCCGCCGTTCCCGGCCGGCGTCGGCCTCTACGGCTCCCCGACCACCGTCAACAACGTCGAGTCCATCGCCGTGGCGCCGGAGATCCTGCGTCGTGGCGGCGCCTGGTTCGCGGGACTGGGGCGGCCGAAGAACTCGGGCACCAAGGTGTTCTGCATCTCCGGCCACGTCAACACGCCCTGCAACGTCGAAGAGGAAATGGGCATTCCGCTCAAGGACCTGATCGAGAAGCATGCCGGCGGCGTGCGGGGCGGCTGGGACAACCTTCTCGGCGTGATCCCCGGCGGCTCGTCGGTGCCGGTGCTGCCGAGGCTGATCTGCAACGACGTGCTGATGGACTTCGATTCGCTGCGCGACGTGCAGTCGGGGCTCGGCACGGCGGCGGTCATCGTCATGGACAAGTCCACCGACATCGTCCGCGCCATCGCCCGCCTCGCCCGCTTCTACAAGCATGAAAGCTGCGGCCAGTGCACGCCGTGCCGCGAGGGCACCGGCTGGCTGTGGCGGATGATGGAGCGGATGGTCACCGGCAATGCCGAGATCGAGGAGATCGACATCCTGGACCAGGTGACGCGCCAGATCGAGGGCCACACCATCTGCGCCCTCGGCGATGCCGCGGCGTGGCCGGTGCAGGGGCTGATCCGGCACTTCCGTCCGGAACTGGAACGGCGCATCACGGCCCGCCGCTCCGGCGCCGTCCGGGCGGCATAAGGAGGGGACATGCCGAAACTCACCATCGACGGCATCGAGATCGAGGTCGAACCGGGCACCACCGTCCTGCAGGCGGCGGAGCGGCTGGGGATCGAGATCCCCCGGTTCTGCTACCACGAGCGCCTGTCGATTTCCGGCAACTGCCGCATGTGTCTGGTGGAGGTGTCCCCGGGGCCGCCCAAGCCCGTCGCCTCCTGTGCCATGCCGGCGGCCGACAACATGGTCGTCAAGACCGACAGCCCCATGGTGCGCAAGGCCCGTCAGGGGGTGATGGAATTCCTGCTGATCAACCATCCCCTGGACTGCCCCATCTGCGATCAGGGCGGCGAGTGCGACCTCCAGGACCAGGCCATGGTCTATGGCAAGGGCGCCGGCCGCTATCATGACGAGAAGCGGGCGGTCGTAGACAAGTACATGGGGCCGCTGATCAAGACCTGCATGACCCGCTGCATCCAGTGCACCCGCTGCATCCGCTTCGCGACGGAGGTGGCCGGGGTGCCGGAAATGGGCGCCCTTGGGCGCGGCGAGCACATGGAGATCACCACCTACGTCAACCGGGCGCTCAACTCCGAGCTGTCGGGCAACCTGGTGGACCTCTGTCCGGTGGGGGCGCTGACCAGCCGGCCATATGCCTATTCGGCGCGGCCGTGGGAACTGCGCAAGGTCGAGTCGGTGGACGCCTTCGACGCCGTGGGCTGCGCCATCCGGGTGGACGTCCGCGGTAATCAGGTCATGCGCGTCCTGCCGCGCATCAACGAGGACGTCAACGAGGAGTGGCTCTCCGACAGGTCGCGCTACGCCATCGATGGCCTGCTGCGCCAGCGCCTGGACCGGCCCTACATCAAGCGGGGCGGGCGTCTGGAGCCGGCCTCGTGGTCGGAGGCGTTCGCTGCCATCGCCGGCAAGCTCAAGGGACTGGCCGGGACCAAGGTGGCCGCCATCGCCGGCGACATGGCCGACTGCGAGTCCATGGCGGCGCTGAAGGACCTGATGGCGGCGCTGGGGTCGCCGAACCTGGACTGCCGTCAGGACGGGGCCAAGCTGGACCCGGCGGTTTCCGCGTCGTACCTGTTCAACACCACCATCGCCGGCATTGACGAGGCCGACGCGCTGGTGATCATCGGCTCCAACCCGCGGTGGGAGGCGGCGGTGCTCAACGCCCGCATCCGCCGACGCTGGATGACCGGCAAGCTCAAGGTGGCGCTGATCGGGCCGAAGAACCTGGACCTGACCTATCGTTACGAGCACCTGGGCGACGGGCCGCGGGCCATCGACGCCCTGACCCACGGCGTCAACCCGTTCTACGCCACCCTGAAGGCGGCCAAGCGGCCGATGCTGATCCTGGGACAGGGGGCGCTCGCCCGCCGTGACGGGGCCATGGTGCTGGGGGCGGCGCGGCGGCTGGCCGAGGCCACCGGCATGGTGGGCGGCGGCTGGAACGGCTTCAACGTGCTGCACACGGCGGCGGCGCGGGTCGGCGGGCTCAAGCTGGGCTTCGTGCCGGGGCCGGAGGGCCTCGACGTCGAGGGCATTCTGGAGGGAGCCGGCAAGGGGACCGTGTCGGTGGTCTATCTGCTGGGGGCGGACGAGATCGACATGGCGCGGCTCGGCAAGGCCTTCGTCATCTACCAGGGGCACCACGGCGACGCCGGGGCGCACCGGGCCGACGTGGTGCTGCCGGGAGCGGCCTATACCGAGAAGACCGCCACCTACGTCAACACCGAGGGTCGGGCGCAGAGCACCCGCCTCGCCGTGTTTCCCCCGGGGGAGGCGCGCGAGGACTGGAAGATCATCCGCGCCCTGTCGGAGGCGCTGGGCAAGCCGCTGCCCTACGACTCCCTGACGGCGGTGCGCGAGCGGCTGGCCGCCATCGATCGCACCCTGGTCGCCTCGGGCGCCGCACCGGCGCCGGCGTCGTGGGGCGCGTTCGGGGCCGACGGCGTGCTGGAGGCCGAGACCTTCCATCTGCCGATCACCAATTTCTACATGACCGATCCGATCGGTCGCGCCTCCGCCACCATGGCGGAGTGCACGTCGGTCTACGTCACGGGCAGGCAGGCACAGGGGACGGGGACCCATGGCTGAACTCTGGACCGGCTACATCTGGCCGCTGATCATCATCGTCGCCAAGATCGTCCTGATCGTCGGGCCGCTTCTCGGTGCGGTGGCCTACCTGACGCTGGCCGAGCGCAAGATCATCGGCGCCATGCAGCTTCGCAAGGGCCCCAACGTGGTGGGGCCGTTCGGGATGCTGCAACCGCTGGCCGACGGTCTCAAGTTGATGCTGAAGGAGACGATCATCCCGACCGGAGCCAACCGGGGGGTGTTCATCCTGGCGCCCATGCTGACCCTGATCCTGGCGCTGCTGTCGTGGGCGGTGATCCCCTTCAACAAGGGCTGGGTGCTGGCCGACATCAACGTCGGCATCCTGTACCTGTTCGCCATCTCCTCGCTGGGCGTCTATGGCATCGTCATGGCGGGCTGGGCGTCCAACTCCAAGTACGCCTTCCTCGGCGGGCTGCGGTCGGCCGGGCAGATGGTGTCCTACGAGGTGTCCATCGGCTTCGTGCTGATTTCGGTGCTGCTGTCGGCCGGCTCGCTCAATCTTTCGAAGATCGTCGAGGCACAGCGCACGGTGTGGTACATCATTCCCCACCTGCCCATGTTCGTCATCTATTACATCTCGGCCCTGGCCGAGACCAACCGTTCGCCCTTCGACCTGCCGGAGGCGGAGTCGGAGCTGGTGGCCGGCTACAACGTCGAGTACTCGGCGATGACCTTCGCCCTGTTCCAGCTCGGCGAGTACGCCAACATGATCCTGATGAGCGCCATGGGCTCCATCCTGTTCCTGGGCGGCTGGCTGCCGCCGCTGGACGTGGCGCCGTTCAACTGGGTGCCGGGCATCATCTGGTTCGGGCTCAAGGTGGCCGTCCTGCAGTTCGGGTTCCTGTGGGTGCGGGCGACGTTCCCGCGGTATCGCTATGACCAGCTGATGCGGCTCGGGTGGAAGGTGTTCCTGCCGTTCTCCCTCGGCTGGCTGGTGCTGACGGCGACGGTTCTGGTGAGCTTCGGCTGGCTGCCCAACGGGTAATCGGAGGATTTGGTCGATGGCTTTCCTGGACCGCACCGCGCGCGCCTTTCTCCTGACCGAGCTGCTCTCGGGCATGGCGCTGACGTTGCGCTACATGTTCAAGCCCAAGGTGACGCTCAACTACCCCTTCGAGAAGGGGTACCTGAGCCCCCGGTTCAAGGGCGAGCACGCGCTGCGCCGCTATGCCGGCGGCGAGGAGCGCTGTATCGCCTGCAAGCTGTGCGAGGCTATCTGCCCGGCCCTCGCCATCACCATCGAGGCCGGGCCGCGGGACGACGGCAGCCGCCGCACGACCCGGTACGACATCGACATGACCAAGTGCATCTATTGCGGTTATTGCCAGGAGGCGTGCCCGGTGGATGCGATCGTCCTTGGATCGAATTTCGAGTTCGCCACGGAAACCCGTGAGGAACTGATGTACAACAAGGGAAAGCTTCTGGCCAACGGCGATCGCTGGGAGTCCGAACTGGCACTGCGGATCGAGACGGATGCGCCGTATCGCTGAGGGGGTTGGGAATGAGTCGGGTCGGACATGATGCGGCAGCCCCGCGATCGGCTCGTGACCGGGTATTGAAGGGGGGGGACGCGTGATCATTCAGTCTCTGATGTTCTACGTCTTCGCGGCCATCACCGTGGCGGGCTCCGTCATGGTGATTTCGGCGCGCAACCCCGTGCACTCGGTGCTGTACCTGATCCTGGTGTTCTTCAACGCCGCCGGCCTGTTCCTGCTGATGGGGGCCGAGTTCCTGGCCATGGTGCTGGTGGTGGTCTATGTCGGCGCGGTGGCGGTGCTGTTCCTGTTCGTCGTGATGATGCTGGACATCAACTACCTGCGCCTGCGGGAGGGCTTCCTGCAGTATCTGCCGCTGGGTGGACTGGTGGGGGTGGTGCTGCTGTCCGAGCTGGTCATGGTCGCCGGCGGCTGGTACTTCGCCCCCGACGTCGAGGCGCTGCGGACCATGCCGACACCGCCGGTGGCCGAGGTCAGCAATACCGAGGCCCTCGGCCGGGTGCTGTATACGGATTACATCTACCTGTTTCAGGGCTCAGGGCTCGTGCTGCTGGTGGCCATGGTGGGCAGCATCATGCTGACCCTGCGGCGGCGGCCCGACGTGCGGCGCCAGAAGATTTCCGACCAGGTGAACCGCTTCAAGAAGGACACGCTGGAAATCAGGAAAGTTCCGACCGGGGGAGGCGTTTGATGCTGGTCATCGGGCTTGGCCATTACCTGACCGTCGCGGCGATCCTGTTCGTCCTCGGCATCTTCGGCATTTTCCTGAACCGCAAGAACGTCATCATCATCCTGATGTCGGTGGAGCTGATCCTGCTTGCCGTCAACGTCAACCTGGTGGCCTTCTCGACCAATCTGCAGGACCTGGCCGGACAGGTGTTCACCATGTTCATCCTCACCGTCGCGGCGGCGGAGGCGGCCATCGGTCTTGCCATCGTGGTGGTGTTCTTCCGCAACAGCGGCACCATCGCGGTCGAAGACATCAGCCAGATGAAGGGTTAAGCCAGCCATGTACGTCGCGGTGGTCTTTCTCCCCCTCCTCGCATCGTTCATCGCCGGCTTCTTCGGCCGGGCGCTGGGCGATCGGGGTTCGCAGCTGGTCACCTGCGCCGGCGTCGGCGCGTCGGCGTTCCTGTCGGTGGCGATCTTCATCGACGTCGCCCTGAACGGCCAGGCGCGGACCGTCGAGCTGTTCACCTGGATCCGCTCCGGGACCTTCGACGTATCGTGGGCGCTGAAGTTCGATACCCTGACGGCGGTGATGCTGCTGGTGGTGAACTCGGTCTCGTTCATGGTCCATGTCTACGCCATCGGCTACATGCACCATGATCCGTCGATCCCGCGGTTCATGAGCTATCTGTCCCTGTTCACCTTCTTCATGCTGATGCTGGTGACCTCGGCCAACCTGGTCCAGATGTTCTTCGGCTGGGAGGGAGTGGGCCTGGCGTCCTACCTGTTGATCGGTTTCTGGTACGAGAAACCCTCGGCCTGCGCCGCCGCCATGAAGGCCTTCCTGGTCAACCGGGTGGGGGACTTCGGCTTCGCGCTCGGCATCTTCGGCGTGTTCTTCGTGTTCGGTTCGGTGCACCTCGACACCATCTTCGCCGCGGCGCCGTCCCATGCGGCCGACACGGTGACCTTCTTCGGCACCACCTTCCATGCCATGACCGTGCTCTGCCTGTTGCTGTTCGTCGGCGCCATGGGCAAGTCGGCGCAGATTGGCCTGCACACCTGGCTGCCCGATGCCATGGAGGGTCCGACCCCGGTGTCGGCCCTGATCCATGCCGCGACCATGGTCACCGCCGGCGTGTTCATGGTGGCCCGCATGTCGCCGCTGTTCGAGCTGTCGGAGACGGCGCTGATGGTGGTGACCGTGGTGGGAGCCACCACCGCGTTCTTCGCGGCGACGGTGGGTTGCGTCCAGAACGACATCAAGCGGGTGATCGCCTATTCCACCTGTTCCCAGCTTGGCTACATGTTCTTCGCCATCGGCGTCTCGGCGTATCAGGCGGCCATCTTCCACCTGATGACCCACGCCTTCTTCAAGTCGCTGCTGTTCCTCGGCGCCGGCTCGGTGATCCACGCCATGTCGGGCGAGCAGGACATGCGGCGCATGGGCGGCATCGCCGGCAAGATCAAGATCACCTACGCCATGATGTGGATCGGCAGCCTGGCGCTGGCCGGCGTTCCGTTCTTCGCCGGCTACTATTCGAAGGACATCATCCTCGAGTCGGCCTTCGGCGCCAATTCGGCGGTCGGATCCTATGCGTTCGTGATGGGCATCGCCGCGGCGTTCATGACCGCGTTCTACTCGTGGCGGCTCCTGTTCATGACCTTCCACGGTCCGTCCCGGGCCGACGAGAAGGTGATGGCCCACGTCCACGAGTCGCCGGCGGTGATGACGGTGCCGCTGATGCTGCTGGCCGTGGGGGCGCTGTTCTCGGGTTACGTCGGCTACGAGTTGTTCGTCGGCGCCGGGCACGGTGCGTTCTGGAAGGACTCGATCGTCGTCATCGCCGCCCACCATGCCCTGGAGGCCGCGCACCATGTGCCGTCGTGGGTCAAGCTGGCGCCGCTGGTGGTGGGCGTGGTCGGCATCGGGCTCGCCTACGTCCTGTACCTCGCCCTGCCGGGCATTCCCGGGGCGCTGGCCAGGCAGTTCGGCGGACTGTACCGCTTCCTTCTCAACAAGTGGTACTTTGACGAGCTGTACGAGTTTCTGTTCATCCGTCCGGCGATGGCGCTCGGCCGCGGCCTGTGGAAGGGCGGCGACGGGGCCGTCATCGACGGCGTCGGACCGGACGGCGTGGCCGCGGTCACCCGCGATCTGGCCGTGCGGATGAGCCGGTTGCAGTCCGGCTTTGTCTATCACTACGCCTTTGCCATGATCGTCGGCGTTGCCGCGTTCGTGACCTGGTACATGTTTCATCACCTCGGTTGAGGCGCGACGATGTCGGACTGGCCCCTGCTTTCTCTGGTGACGTTCCTTCCGCTCGTCGGCGCGGTGTTCATCCTGACCATCCGCGGCGACGATGCGGTGGTGGCGCGCAATGCCCGCAATGTCGCCCTCCTGACCTCGGGAGCGACCTTCCTTCTGTCGTTGGCGCTCTGGATGCACTTCGATCCGACGACCGCGGCCTTCCAGTTCGTCGAGAAGGTGGCCTGGCTGCCGGTGCTCGATGTGAACTACCACATGGGGGTGGACGGCATTTCGCTCCTGTTCGTGCTTTTGTCCACGTTCCTGACGCCGCTGTGCGTGCTGGCGAGCTGGGAGTCGGTGAAGGTGCGGGTCAAGGAGTACATGATCGCCTTCCTGGTCCTGGAAACCATGATGGTGGGCATGTTCTGCGCCCTCGACCTGATGCCGTTCTACATGTTCTTCGAGGGCGTGCTGATCCCCATGTTCATCATCATCGGCGTGTGGGGTGGTCAGCGGCGGGTCTACGCGGCGTTCAAGTTCTTCCTCTATACCCTTCTCGGGTCGGTGCTGATGCTGCTGGCCATGCTGGCCATGTTCTTCTCGGCCGGCACCACCGACATCCCGACGCTGATGACTCATGGCTTCCCGCCGGCCATGCAGACCTGGCTGTGGCTCGCCTTCTTCGCCTCGTTCGCGGTCAAGGTGCCCATGTGGCCGGTGCACACCTGGCTGCCCGACGCCCACGTCGAGGCGCCGACGGCCGGGTCGGTGATCCTGGCCGGGGTGCTGCTGAAGATGGGGGCCTACGGCTTCATCCGCTTCTCGGTGCCGATGCTGCCCGAGGCGACGGCGTTCTTCACGCCCATGGTCTATACCCTCTCCGTCGTCGCGGTGATCTACACCTCGCTGGTGGCGCTGGCGCAGGAGGACATGAAGAAGCTCATCGCCTATTCGTCGGTGGCGCACATGGGCTTCGTCACCATCGGTATCTTCGCCCTGACCCAGCAGAGCGTCGAGGGGGCGCTGTTCCAGATGCTGAGCCACGGCGTGGTGTCGGGAGCGCTGTTCCTGTGCGTCGGCGTGGTCTATGACCGCATGCACACCCGCGACATCAACCGCTATGGCGGCCTGGTGTCGCGGATGCCGGCCTATGCCGTGGTGTTCATGGTATTCATGCTGGGCTCGGTGGGCCTGCCGGGGACCAGCGGCTTCGTCGGCGAGTTCCTGATCCTGCTCGGCGTGTTCCAGGTCAACTCGTGGGTGGCCCTGCTGGCTGCGACGGGCGTGGTGCTGGGTGCCGCCTACATGCTGTATCTCTACCGCCGGGTCGTCTTCGGCAAGCTGGTGCGTGCGGAGCTGAAGACCATCACCGATCTTGGCGCGCGCGAGATGGCCGTGTTCGCGCCGCTCATCGCCGTGGTGCTGTGGATGGGGATCTATCCGTCGTCGTTCCTCGACGTGTTCCACGCCTCCGTCGCCGCCTTGATCGAAAAGAACCACGTGGCCCGCGTCGCCGCCGGCGCCGTCGCCATGGTCGCACAATAGGGGGATGGGGTTAGGCCATGATGACGGATTTTCCGAACCTGGTGCCGGTCGTGCCCGAGATCTTCCTGGCCTGCGCGGCCATGGCGCTGATGATGGTGGGGGTGTTCCGCCGCGACGACGCGACCGATCTGGTGGGCGGTCTGGCGGTGATGGCCATGCTGACGGCGGCGGTGCTGGAGCTTGGCTTCATCGGCGCGCGCATGACCACCTTCAACGGCATGGTGATCGTCGATCAGTTCGCGGTATTCACCAAGGTGCTGGTGCTGGTGGCGTCGGTCCTCACCCTGCTGATGTCCCTGTCGTGGCTGCGGCGGGAGCGGATCGGGCGCTTCGAGTTCCCGGTGCTGGTGCTGTTCGCGACCCTTGGCATGATGATGATGATCTCGGCCAATGACCTGATGGCGCTCTATCTCGGTCTCGAGTTGCAGAGCCTGTCGCTCTACGTCATCGCCGCCTATCAGCGGGACAACCAGCGCTCCAGCGAGGCCGGCCTCAAGTACTTCGTCCTGGGATCGCTGGCGTCGGGGCTGCTGTTGTTCGGCGCGTCGTTCATCTATGGCTTCACCGGCGCCACCGGCTTCGACGCCCTGGCCCGCAGCCTGACGACGGCGAGTGGTCCGGGTGTCGGCGTGGTGGTGGGGATCGTGTTCGTGCTGGCCGGTCTCGCGTTCAAGGTGTCGGCGGTGCCGTTCCACATGTGGACGCCCGACGTTTACGAGGGGGCGCCGACTCCGGTCACCGCCTTCTTCGCCGTGGCGCCCAAGGTCGCCGCCATGGCCATGCTGATGCGGGTGATGATGGGGCCGTTCGGCGGCATGGCGGCCCAGTGGCAGCAGATCGTGGTGTTTCTGTCGGTGGGCTCGATGGTACTGGGCGCCTTCGCCGCCATCAACCAGACCAACATCAAGCGCCTGATGGCCTACAGTTCCATCGGCCACGTGGGCTATGCCCTGATCGGGCTGGCGGTGGGCAACGTCGCCGGGATTCGCGGCGTGCTGGTCTACCTCGCCATCTACGTGTTCATGAACATGGGCGTCTTCGCCGTGATCCTGTCCATGCGCCAGAAGGGCCGTCTCGCCGAGGACATCGAGGACCTCTCGGGTCTGTCCCGGACCAACCCGATGATGGCGCTGGCGCTCGCCATTCTCATGTTCTCGATGGCGGGTATTCCGCCGATGGCCGGCTTCTTCGGCAAGCTCTACATCTTCGTCGCCGCCGTGGAGGCGAAGATGTTCACGCTGGCGGTGATCGGCGTGCTGTCGAGCGTGGTGGGCGCATTCTATTATCTGCGCATCATCAAGGTGATGTACTTCGACGAGCCGGCGGAGGCCTTCGACAAGCCCGTGGGCCGGGCGGTTGGTCTGGTGCTGGCGGGGAGCAGCCTCTTCATTCTGTTCTTCTTCCTCTACCCGGCACCGCTGCTGACCGGGGCTGGATCGGCGGCCGCCGCCCTGTTCCCGGGATGACGGGGGGCGGGGGAGCGGTGCTGCCGCCTGGTTGGCGGGCGCTTCGTTTCGATACGCTGGACAGCACCAATGACGAGGCCCGTCGTCGCGCCGAAGCCGGGGAGCCGGACGACGACGGTGCGCTGGTCGTTTCGGCGGCGGCGCAAACGGCCGGCCGCGGACGGGGCGGGCGGTCGTGGTCCAGTCAGACCGGCAATCTCCATCTTTCGCTGCTGCTGCGGCCTCGGGTGCCGTTCGCCCAGGTGGCGCTCGCGAGTTTCGTCGCGGCGCTCGGGGTGGTGGAGGGGGTTGCCGATCTGGCGCCGGGGCTTGACCTTCGCTGCAAGTGGCCGAACGATGTTCTGGCGGGGGGCCGCAAGCTGTGCGGCATCCTGCTGGAGGCGGAGGAGGCGATGGCGGAACGGCCCGCCTGGCTGGTGATCGGCATCGGCGTCAATGTGGGGTACGCTCCTGATCTGCCCGGGCTTTTGTATCCGGCGACCAGCCTGCGGGCGCTCGGGTGCGAGGCCGGGGTTGACCGGGTGCTGGAGCAGGTCTGCCGGCGGCTTCACATGTGGTGGACGACGTGGAACGAGCAGGGGTTCGCTCCGGTACGCGAGGCGTGGCTGGCGCGGGCGGCGGGGCTGGGGAAGCCGGTGACGGTGCGGCTCGATGGTGGGACGGTGGTTGGCACCTTTGCCGGTCTTGACCTGGATGGGGCGTTGCTGCTGGACGTGGAGGGGACGGGGCGGCGGCGCGTTCTGGCGGGTGATGTGTTTTTTGGAGAAGGGAAGAGGAAGGACGAGAGGCCGTAATGTTGACGCATGTCAGTGACATGACAGGCCCCTCGTGCTCCCCATAACCTATTGTTTAAAATTATTGGGGAGCACGAGGGGCCCCTCGGCCCCTCGTCCTTCCTTCTTTTTTTCACTCATTCATCCACGACAAGGAGTTCTCCCCCGTGCTTCTGGCGATCGACTGCGGCAACACCAACATCGTCTTCGCCGTGTTCGACGGCGACCGCCTGCGAGGGCATTGGCGGGCATCGTCCAAGTCCGACCGCACCGGCGACGAGGTGGGGGTGTGGCTGGTGCAGCTCCTGGGTATGGAGGGCATCGACCGCGCGCACATCACCGCCGCCGTCATTGCCTCGGTGGTGCCCTCGGCGGTGTTCGGGCTGAAGTCCCTGTGCCGGCGCTATTTCAGCTGCGACCCCCTGGTGGTGGGGGAGCCGGGGGTGGCTCTCGGCCTCGAGGTGGCGCTGGAGCGCTCCACGGAGGTGGGGGCCGACCGGCTGGTCAACGCCGTCGCCGGACATCAGGCCTACCCCAATACACCGCTGATCGTCATCGACTTCGGCACCGCGACCACCTTCGATGTGGTGGCCGCCGACGGAAAGTATTGCGGAGGGGCCATCGCTCCCGGCATAAATCAGTCCTTGTCCGCCCTGCACATGGCGGCGGCTCAGCTTCCCCTGGTGGCGATCGGCCGGCCGGAGCGGGTGATTGGCACGACGACGGTGTCGGCAATGACGTCGGGCATCTACTGGGGGTACGTGGGATTGATAGAAAGCCTGGTCAGACGCACGGAAGCCGAGTTCGGCGCCCCCATGACGGTGATCGCCACGGGGGGGCTGGCGGCGCTGTTCATCGGGGCGACGGACGTGATCCATCATCACGATCCCGACCTGACCATCCGCGGTCTTTGCGAGATCCATCGCCGAAACGGGGGCCGATGACCCGGACCTTTGGAACTCCGGGACAGGACCTCGTGTTCGTCCCCCTGGGCGGTGCCGGCGAGATCGGCATGAACCTCTATCTCTACGGTCATCGCGGCCGGTGGCTGATGGTGGATCTGGGCATCGGCTTTGGCGACGACTCCATGCCGGCCATCGACGTGGTGCTGCCCGACATCCGCTTCATCGAGGAGCGGCGCAAGGAGCTGGCCGGCCTGGTGGTGACCCACGCCCACGAGGATCACCTGGGGGCCATTCCGTACCTGTGGTCGCGGCTGCGCTGTCCCATCTATGCGACGCCGTTTGCCGCCGCCCTGCTGGAGACCAAGCTGAAGGAGGCCGATCCGCCGGTGCGGGCACCCATTACCGTGGTACCGCTCGGTGGCCGCTTCGACGTCGGGCCGTTCAACGTGGAACTGGTGAGCCTCACCCACTCGATCCCCGAGCCCAACGCCCTGGCCATCCGCACCGGGGCCGGGCTGGTCGTGCACACCGGCGACTGGAAGTTCGATCCCCATCCCCTGGTGGGAGGCGACGCCGATATGGCGGCGCTGGAGCGTCTCGGCGCCGAGGGGGTGGAGGCGCTGGTGGGCGACTCGACCAACGTCTTCGTCACCGGCGAGCCCGGCTCCGAGACCGGCGTGCGCGAGAGCCTGACCCACCTGCTGGGCCAGTACGGGGACGGGGCGATCGCCGTCACCTGCTTCGCCTCCAACGTGGCCCGGCTGGAAAGCATCGCCCACGCCGCCGCCGCCAACGGGCGGCGGGTGGCCCTGGTGGGGCGCTCGCTGTGGCGCATCGTCGAGGCGGCGCGGCGCACCGGCTATCTGGGCGAGGCCGGCTCGTTCCACACCGACGACGAGGTCATGAAGGTCCCCCGGGACAGGCTGGTCTACATCTGCACCGGCAGCCAGGGGGAGCCGCGGTCGGCGCTGGCCCGGATCGCCGGCGGCAGTCACCCTTGCGTCACTCTGGGCAGGGGCGACACGGTGCTCTTCTCGTCGCGGATGATTCCCGGCAACGAGCGGGAAATCTTCCGCATGCAGAACCAGCTCGTGCGGTCGGGGGTACGCCTGGTGACCGATCGCGAGCAGTTCATCCACGTGTCCGGGCATCCCGGGCGCGACGAGGTGGAGCGCATGTATCGTCTCGTAAGGCCCCGGGCCGTCATTCCCATTCACGGCGAGGTCCGCCACCTGACCGAGCACGCGCGGTTGGCCCGGGGCTGGGGCGTCGACACGGCGCTGGTGGTGGAGGACGGGACCGTCGCCCGGCTCGCCGGCGGGCCGGTGGAGGTCGTCGGCGAGGTGCCCCATGGCAAGCTGGTGGTGGACGGCTCGCGCATCATGCCCTTCGAGTCGGAGGTCCTGCGCAGCCGCAAGCGCATGATGTTCAACGGCGCGGTGGTGGTGACGGTGGTGGTGGATCTGGGGGGAACCCTGGTGCGGGAGCCGCAGATCACCGCTCCGGGCATCATCGACCCCGCGGCGGACGAAGA
Source organism: Alphaproteobacteria bacterium (assembly GCA_039908285.1). GTDB lineage: Bacteria > Pseudomonadota > Alphaproteobacteria > Rhodospirillales > Rhodospirillaceae > JAMOBE01. Next base: position 42,645 of record JAMOBE010000006.1, on the reverse strand, counting down.
CGACCACGCCGCGCTGGCCAAGGTGGTGCGCACCGCCGTCGCCGGCCTGGCGCCCAGCTTGAAGCGCGACGATGCCGCCGTGCGCGAGGCCGTTCGCCTTGCGGTCCGGCGCCGTTTCAAGGAAAGTCACGGCAAGAAGCCTGTCACCGACATTCATCTCGTGCGTATCTGAAACCATCCTGGAGAGGGGAGACTAAGACCATGATCGGCAAGCTCAATCACGTCGCCATCGCCGTGCCCAACCTGGAGGCGGCCGTCGCGCTCTATCGCGACACCCTGGGGGCCAAGGTGTCCGAACCGCTGCCGCAGCCGGCCCACGGCGTGACGGTGGTGTTCGTCGAACTGTCCAACACCAAGGTGGAGCTTCTGCATCCGCTGGGCGACAAGTCGCCGATCCTGGGCTTCCTGGAGAAGAACCCCGGTGGCGGCATCCACCACATCTGCTATGAGGTCCCCGACATCAACGTGGCCGCCGCCAAGATGAGGGCGGACGGCAAGAAGATCCTGGGCGACGTCAAGATCGGCGCCCACAACAAGCCGGTGATCTTCCTCCACCCGAAGGACTTCAACGGCACCCTGGTGGAACTCGAGCAGGCGTGAGCTGGTACTGCGACGTCGCCCCGGGGCATCCGCTCCACGGTCCCTATCATGACCAGGAGTACGGGTTTCCCGTGGGCGACGACGTGGTGCTGTTCGAGCGGCTCTGCCTGGAGATTTTCCAGGCGGGGCTGTCCTGGCTCATCGTTCTGAAGCGGCGCCCGGCGTTCCGGACCGCCTTTCACGGCTTCGACCCGGTGGTGGTGGCGGCCTTCGACGACGACGACCTGGCGCGCCTGATGGCCGACGCCTCCATCATCCGCAACCGGCGCAAGATCGAGGCCATCATCGCCAATGCCCGCCGCGTGGTGGACCTTCAGGCCACCCACGGCTCCTTCGCCGCCTGGATTGAGGGAGAGCGCCGGGACGCCGACGGCCACCTGCGGGACAAGGCATCATGGACAAGAGTGTTCCGCGACACGTTTCGCTTCATGGGAGAAGAATTGGTCGGCGAGTTCCTCATGAGCATAGGAATGCTCCCCGGCGCCCACCACGAGGCCTGCCCGGTGTTCCACAAAATCGCGGAGCGGCACCCGCGGTGGATGGATACCGCGAAGTAAGGGGGGGGGGTGACCATGACGTCTGGACGATTGGGGGGGCTGGATCTTTTCTGGGAGCGTCGGCGCCTCGTCGGCATGCGGCCCGGAGGACGTGAGTTTCCGGGGCGGTGAAACGCCGTCACTCCCAGGTGTGCTGTTGCCTGTGGGTCAGAACTTTGTGGGTTTGGTATCAGACCCTGCGTGGCCGTGGTTGTTGTTCCCCCCTGTCCGATATAACTAAAACGGGTTGCCAGATGGGTTGGCCAGTGCCATAATCACCCAGGATAGCTTGACCTGATGCCGGGGGGCAGACGAGTATGGGGGAGGGTGAGGTGAGTTTTCGGTCTCGTTTTTTGAGAGCACCTCTCTTGGGTTCGGCGGCACAGTTGGCGGATCTCGTGGGTTCGGCTGTGCGGCTCCTTGGACGGAGGCCCCTGATGCAACGCACGGGTAGGGAGTTCGTTCCACCAAGCGTTGTTGTCGACTCGGTTTATGATTATTGGTTCGATGATATTCCGGATCTGACGCGCGATGGGATAAGAGATGGCTTGTTCCGATTGGTCGAGAACGCCTTGTCAAGTTTGGCCTTGAGGACAGGGCACGCCGAGGTCGATGAAGCGGCTATCAGGGCGAAGATACGTCGGTATCTACCGAATCGGTATTTCCTTTTGCCGGATAGTGCAGAGAGGCTATCGTCCGCATTGGAGGATAGCGTTGTTTTGCACTTGCGCGTGGGAAATTGCTTTAGGGGAGAGTGGGGGAGCGCTCGATTCGATGAAAAGTCTCAGAACTTCGTGATCAGAAGAACAAGAAGCATTGCAGACCTGCCCATACGAGACGAGCACTGGGTCAAAGCAAAGACCGTCGAAGTTGGGTGAGTTGGGTACGTTCTGATGTTCAATATTCTGCATTTGTCAGACTTTCATTTTGGCTCTCCCCCAAACCGACCGGGATTTGATCCGAAGCAAAAGGTGACCTCGCTGGGGCGGTGTCTTGGTGGTTTGAGACGGAATATGTTCATGACTACTTATCGTGAAGATATTTCGGAGGCGTTGAGCGACTTTATCTGGAAGAAGGCGCCTGAGATAGATGTTGCCGTTATTACGGGAGACGTGGCCACAACTGCGGATATTGCAGATCTTGATCTTGCCTCGGATTATGTTAGACGCATTTCTGAATATGATACGCCCATATTTCTCTTGCCTGGCAACCATGACAGGTTTGCAGATGCGCTGTGTCGGCCTGGAGAGTTGGCGTTCGAGCAGCAGTTTCCAGCCTACTGGACGTCTGGTAGTTCCGTGCGCCATCTCGTTGTCGAGAAGGACGGGATGTGTCTGGCGGTTGTGGGTGTCGATCTGTCACTGAAGTCAGAAGACGGCAGCCAGCTCAGCAATCTGCATCTTTGCGGCAGAGGGAAGGCATACGAAGAACGGATCCGTGAAGCGCGGCGAAGGACGGCGCGTTTGCGGGAGAAGTATGAAGGTATAGGTGTGATCTGGGCTGTGCATTTCCCGCCAGAGTTTCCGGAGCAGGACGACTCTCTGCATCTTGACTCTGGTAGCGAACTTCTCGAAGCAGCTACGGCCGTCGGTGTTGATCATATCCTCGCAGGTCACCGCCACGCAATGAGGGTTTACCATTGCGGCAATGCTTTGGTGATTTCTGCTGGGACGTCCATGGCCGCTTACAGGGATAATGAAGTAAACGTCATTCATGAGGTTCTCATGGACGTTGACAGTGGAAATGTGACGCTTCGAGAAATAATTGATCACAAGTTCGAGGAAAGCTTCGGCACGTTTGAACAAATAAAGGAACGCAGAGTGGCGATTGTCTGATACAATGGTATTTGTTTCGACGCGAGATGCATCCGCTTGGTAGCCGTTGACGTCCGCGTATTACTGACCCGAAAAATCTTTGCGGCGCGCGAAGATTTTTCGGGTCAGTAATACGAATCTATTTGGTTGCGGCTCCGCCGCGTTATGCCTTCTCAATATCCCGTCGGCCGTAAAAACTCTTGTGTATCACTTTTCGGACCAGGATCGATCAAGGCGCGCACCGACGTTTTGAATCCCCCTCGGTGTACCAGGCCCGGCCAGGCCCGGCTTGACGCGACGCGGGTCGCTGCACCGGTTTTGCATTCCCCCCTGAGCCGGAACGACAAAAATCTGGTGTTGAATGCGGGCAACGTGCATGATGCCGCGGGCGTGGCGCTTCCCGGTTCTGCCGGGTGTTGGCGGCAACCGTTTCATGGGATCATCGGAAGCCAACTTCGTGTATTTGCGGGGCGGTCGTGAGTGAGGACTATTTCAATATCGTGCGTCTCGTTGAACGGCTGCACCGGCACTTTCTCGACGTCCTGCGGACGGAGCTGCGCCGATTGGGCATCGATGACATCAACTCCGTCCAGGCCCTTTTGCTGTTCAACATCGGTGAGTCCGAGGTGGTGATCCGCGACCTCAAGGATCGCGGCTATTACCAGGGCTCCAACGTCTCGTACAACATCAAGAAGCTGACCGACTACGGCTACCTGGCCCAGGAGCGCTCGGCCCACGACCGGCGGGCGGTCATCCTGCGCCTGACGGACAAGGGCCTGTCCCTGTGCGACGGCGTGCGCAATCTCCAGGCCCACCTGTCCGAGTCGCTGCGGCGGGTTCATGGACTGGAGGAGGATCTGCAGGGGGCGGCCAAGGCGCTCCTCGAACTCGAACGCACCTGGACCGACTACGTTCATTACGGCCGCCCGTGAGGGTGTCGGAACCTGAGGTGACATGTGCGCTCGCAGACGGTCATCTTCAGCAAACTGGTTCGCGACTGCATGGCCGAGCGGCCGCTGGCGATGCCGTCGGGGACCTCCTGCGCCGAGGTGATCCGGCGGATGACCGACCAGAAGGAGGCGAGCGTCATCATCCAGGACGGCGCCGGCCGCCTGGTCGGGCTCCTGACCGAGCAGGACGTGGTTCGGCGCATGGTCCATCGGGTGTCACCGGATGCGCCGGTGGATGCGGTGATGACCCGGTCGGTTCTGACGATCCCTGAGTCCGAGTATCTCTACCTCGCCATCGGGCGCATGCGGCAGAATCACCTGCGTCATCTGCCGGTGGTGAATGCCGAGCGGGCCCTGGTGGGCGTTCTCAATCTCGACGATGCCCTGTCGGCGGCCTCGGCCCAGATGGTCCAGCACATCGACAGCATCACCCACGATGACACGGTCGAGGGACTGAAGACCGCCAAGTTGGCGCAGGTGGAACTGGCCGAGGAACTCCTGGTGGACGGTCTACCGGCACCCGAGATCCAGGCGCTGCTTACCCATATCAACGCCGACATCTATCGGCGGGTGGTGACGGTGTGCTGCCGCAATCTCGAAGGCGAGGGCTGGGGCGAGCCGCCGGTGGATTTCGTCGTCATCGTCATGGGATCGGGCGGACGGGGCGAGAACTACATTCATCCCGACCAGGACAATGGCTTCATCCTCGCCGACTACCCGGACGAGGAGCACAATCGCATTGACGGCTATTTCCGCGAACTGGCGGAGCGGATGGTGACCTACCTCGACGCGGTGGGACTGCCGCTGTGCAAGGGCTACTGCATGGCGGTGAACCCGGTGTGGCGCAAGACCCTGTCGCAGTGGTGCGAGCAGGTCACCCTGTGGGGACGGAAGAACAGCACCGTCGCGGTCCAGCTCGCCGACATCTTCTTCGACTTCCAGCCGGTGTTCGGCCGCCGCCGCGAGCTGGCCCAGGAGTTGCGGCGCCATACCGTCGACATGGCGAAGCGCAACCACCGCTTCCTGCGAGCCATGTACGACGTGGAGGCCGATCATCGCACGGCACTCGGGCTGTTCGGCCGCTTCATCACCGAGCGGGACAAGCCGGAGTACAAGGGCCACGTCAATCTGAAGTACAATGGCACGCTGTCACTGGTGGAGCCGATTCGCCTCCTGTCGCTGCGCGACGGCGTGGAGGCGACCTCGACCCTGGCCCGGATCGACGCCCTGCACGCCGGCGGCACCCTGGACGATGGCGAGCGCGAGGAGTTGCGCGATTCCTTCATCCACATCACCAACATGCTGCTGCGGGCGCAGATTCGCGACTTCCGCGCCGGCCGGCCGGTCAGCGCCTACGTCAGGCCAGACTCGCTTACTCCCGGCGAGGAAGACCGCCTCAAATATGCCTTTCGTTCGATAGAGAAACTGCGCAAGCGAGTGCGCATGGAATTCATGGCCAACATCTTCTAGAGTACCCCGACGGAGTGCGGTGTGGAACGCCGCAAAGCAGGGGCTTGGACTCGAAAACACATGAGTGAACAGGACGCAACGGAAGCCGCCCCTATGCCGATGCCGCCGGTGGCGACTGAAACAGGCGGCCGCAAGGGGAGGACGGTCGCCTTCGAACACAAGTTTTTCGCGTCCTTCCCGGGCATGTACTTCCGCATGTCGGAGCAGGGCGACGAGGCGGTGCTGTTCCTGAAGATGGCCGAGTACGAGGCGGCGCTGCCCATCCCCGGCATTCGCCGCGAATTCCTGATCGACGACAAGTCTCCGGATGGCCAGATGCTGACCCTGGTCACGGAGGCGCTCGGGTACGTGAAGGGTCTGCGCATCGGGGATCCGCTGCCCTTGGAGGTGTTCTCCGACGGGGCCTCGTGGACGCCGTCGGAGCGCCACAAGATCATCGCCTATCAGCGCCTGACCATGCAGCTCGTGACCTGGCTCAGCGGCGACGAGACCATCATTTCCAATCCCGACGAGCTGATGCAGGTGGCCTCCGATCCCAACGCCCAGCGCAAGGTCAACATCGCCTTCGGCGAGGCGGCCGAGAAGCTCGGCCTTGGGCGCGATCACCGCGAGGAGGTGGTGGGGTACATCGAACGTCTCGCCGACGAACTGGCGTATGTCGAGGCGTTGCGCGATCGCTTCCAGGGAGTGATCGGGATGGAGACGAAGATTCAGGGGCTGCGTCGTCTCTACAGCGAGCGCAGCGTGCTGGAAATCGCCGACCCGGTGGCCCGGTTGATCGAGCGGGCGGTCCGCGACTTCAAGGCCATCTTCGACGAAATGGATGCCCAGACCGGCGAAATCCTCGCCGCACTGAAGAACATCGACAGTCAGATCAAGTTCATCTCCAGGACCCGTAACGGTCTCTACCGCCGACTCATGGCGTGGGAGGACATCATCACCGAATGGAAGCCGGTGGCTATCCGCCGCTCCAACATAATTCCGGACCTGCTGCGCAAGACCTACCAGTTCCTGGCGCCCCGGTTCATGCAGGTCAAGGAATGGTCCCTCGCCACCCAGCCCGAACGCGAAAAGAAAAAGCTGCTGCGGGCGATGGAGTGGTAGGGGGCGGGAGACGGGAGACGGCTTTCCGGGAATTTAAACCCTCCCCCTCGATGGGGGAGGGTTTGGGTGGTGGTGGCAGCGAAGCGTGTACAGACGGCGGCGTGTTCGCACAATAGCCAAATTATTGGGCGGACACGGCTATACCTGCGTGCTGCACCATCACCCCCACCCAACCCTCCCCCATCGAGGGGGAGGGCTTGGTTACGCCGAGGTATCGACCCGGGTCCCCGGGTCCTCGGGAGTGGGACCCCACTCGGGTGGGGCCGGTTCGGGCGGGGGCTCGGACGGCGGCGCGGACGGTGGCGCGGCTTGGCGCTTCGGTCCCCCGCGGGAGACCACCACCATCGCTGGACGCACCAGCCGGTCGTGCAGCACGTACCCCTCCTGGAACACCTGAAGGACGGTGCCCGAGGGGACGGACGGGTTCTCCATCTCCTGCATCGCCTGGTGCAGGTTGGGGTCGAAGGGCTTGTTGAGCGCCTCGACCCGCTTCAGGCCGTTGCGCTCCAGGATGCCGAGCAGGGCCCGCTCGGTCATCTCGACACCCGTCGCCAGGCCGTTCAGCTCCTCGTCCCGCGCCCGGGCGTCGGCCGAGACGTGCTGCAGCGCCCGCTGGAGGTTGTCGGCCACCGTGACCAGGTCCTTGGCGAAGTTGGCGACGGCATAGCGGGTGTTGGACTCGATGCGCCGGTCGGCCCGGGTCTGGGCGTTCTGGGCCTCGGCCAGGGCGCGCAGGTAGTCATTGCGCAGGGTGGTCACCTCGGCTTCCAGCGCGGCGATGCGCGCCGAGTCGCCCTTCTGGGCCGGTGGTTCCTGGGCCGGTTGCCCCTGGGCCGGTTGCTCCTGGGCCGCCGGCTCCGGGGCGGCGGGTGCCGCGTCGGGGGGAGCCGCGCCGGCGGTTGCGCCGGCGGTTGCAATCGCCTCGGCGGCGGCCTGATCCTCGGAAACCTGGTCGTTGTCCTGGGTCATCTGCTCTCTCTGCTCCTCAGCCAATCAGACGGCCGATCACCTTGGCCGTATAGTCCACCAGCGGAATGATGCGGGCGTAATTGATGCGTGTCGGGCCGATCACGCCGATGGCCCCGACGATTCGCTGGTCCCGGTTGCGATAGGGCGACACGATCATGGAGCACCCGGACAGAGCGAACAACTGATTCTCGGCGCCGATGAAGATCTGGATGCCCTCGGCGCTGTTGGCGCGGTCGAGGAGGCTCAGGAACTGCTCGCCGTTCTCCAGCGCCTCGAACAGGGTGCGGATGCGCTCCAGGTCCTCGAGGGCGGTCACGTCGTCCAGAAGGTGGGAGGTGCCGCGCACGATCAGGGCCGCCTTGGGGCCGCCGGCCCAGGTGGCGAGTCCCGCCTCCACCACCCGGGTGGTCAGTTCGTCGAGCTGGTGCCGCTGGCTGTCCAGCTCGTGCAGGATGCTCTCGCGGGCCTCCTCGATGGTGCGGCCGCCGAGGCGGGCGTTGAGGTAGTTGGAGGCCTCCACCAGCACCGAGGGCGGCAGGCTCGCCGGCACGTCGATCACCCGGTTCTCGACCACGCCGCTGGCGGTGACCAGAATCACCAGTGCCCGGCCCGGCCCAAGGCTGGTGTACTCGATCTGCCGGATGGCGGTTTCGGTCTTGGGCGCCATCACCAGGCCGGCGCAGTGGGACAGACCCGACAGGGTGGCGATGGCCTCGCCCAGCACCTCTTCCAGGCTGCGGCCGGCGGCGCGGCACTGGGCGTCGATGCGCTGGCGTTCATCCTGGCTGAGGTCCCCCACCTCCAGCAGTCCGTCCACGAACAGGCGCATGCCGGCGTCGGTGGGCAGGCGGCCGGCCGAGGCATGGGGCGCCCGCAGCAGCCCGGCCAGTTCCAGGTCGGCCATGACGTTGCGGATGGTGGCCGGCGACAGGTCCATGCCGAGACGGCGGGCCAGGGTGCGCGAGCCGATGGGATCGCCGGTCTGCACATAGGCATCGACGATATGGCGAAAGATCTCGCGCGACCGCTCGCCGAGCCGGGCTATCGCCGCGTTCCTGGCATCCGTCATCGTTCGGTCCCACCTGCTGGAAGGGCTCTGGAAGGGATGACGAATCTAGTAATCGCCCGCCGCAGCGTCAATGCGGCTCGGGCACCTCTTTACGCGGGGACGGGAAGACGCTAGATTTCGCGTGGCGATTCCGCCTTTCACCCTATCCATGGAACACCCCTCACATGAGACCTTCGGGCCGCGCCCCCGACCAGCTTCGGACCATCACCCTTGAGCCCAACGCCAGCCGCTATGCCGAGGGCTCGTGCCTGGCGCGGTTTGGCGACACCCACGTGCTGTGCACCGCCTCGGTGGACGAGAAGGTGCCGGGCTTCCTGCGCAACACCGGCAAGGGCTGGGTCACCGCCGAGTACGGCATGCTGCCGCGCTCCACCCACACCCGCACCGACCGCGAGGCGGCTCGCGGCAAGCAGAGCGGCCGTACCCAGGAAATCCAGCGCCTGATCGGCCGTTCACTGCGCTCGGTGACCGACCTCAAGTCCATGGGCGAACTCCAGATCAAGATCGACTGCGACGTCCTGCTGGCCGACGGCGGCACCCGCACCGCCTCCATCACCGGGGCCTACGTGGCGCTGCACCTCGCCTTTCAGAAACTGGTGACCCTCGGCGTGCTGAAGGCGGTGCCGATGTATGACCAGGTGGCCGCCGTGTCCTGCGGCATCCACGAGGGCGTCGCCGTGCTCGACCTCGACTATGCCGAGGACTCCTCCGCCCAGGCCGACGCCAACTTCGTGCTGACCGCCCGCGACACCATCGTTGAAATCCAGGGCACCGCCGAGGACAAGCCGTTCAGCCAGGACCAGTTCCTCGAACTGATGGCGCTGGCCCGCAAGGGCGTGGGCGAGCTGACCGCCCTGCAGCGCCAGGCCCTCGGCCTCTGAGGGGCGGGCCGATGGCGCCGCGTCCCTTTCGCGGGGGGAGGCTGGTTGTGGCGAGCCACAACCAGGGGAAGGTGCGCGAGATCGCCGAGCTCCTGTCCCCCTTTGCCGTCGAGGTGCTGTCGGCCGGAGCCCTCGGCCTGCCCGAGCCCGAGGAGACCGGCACCACCTTCCGGGCCAATGCCGAGCTGAAGGCGGTGGCGGCGGCCCGTGCGGCGGGCCTGCCGGCGCTGGCCGACGACTCCGGCCTGGCGGTCGAGGCCCTGGGCGGGGCGCCTGGCATCTACTCCGCCCGCTGGGCCGGCCCGGACAAGGACTTCGCCGCCGCCATGCGGCGTATAGAGACGGACCTGGCCGGCGCCACCGACCGCCGGGCCCACTTCGTCTGCGCCCTCGCCCTGGCCTGGCCGGACGGCTGGTGCGACATCTTCGAGGGGGCCGTCCATGGCACCCTGGTCTGGCCGCCGCGCGGCAGCGGCGGGTTCGGCTACGACCCGGTGTTCCAGCCCTTGGGCCACACCGTGACCTTCGGCGAAATGGCCCCCGACGCCAAGCACGCCATCAGCCACCGCGCCGACGCCTTTCGCAGGCTGGTGGCGGCCTGCTTCGACGTCTCGTCCGGACGTTGAATAGAGCGGATAACAGGCCACGTGACATTCCGGAGCAAAGGGGATATTCTGGGGTCTGGAGTGCCGTGGAGACTCGTATGGACAAGTCCGACCAGATCATCGCCCTTCTCGAGCAGGTTGTCGCGAAGGTCGCTCGCATCGAAATCGACGTGGCCGACCTCAAGGTTGGGCAGGCAGAACTCAGGACCGGGCAGGCCGAGTTCAGGGCCGGACAGGCCGAGCTCAGGACCGGACAGTCCGACTCCAACAAGCGTCTCGACCGCATCGAGGATCGTCTGGCCCGGATTGAGCGCGAGCGCGACATTGATGAGCTGCGACGCCGCGTGGAGGAGAACTCCGGCATGCTCCAGGTGCTCGTCGCCTCCCGCATGGGCCGCAAGCCCGCCGCCTGACTCCTCCGTCTGAATGGGGTCCATGGCGTCGGCACCCGTCATCCAGGTTCATGCTCTGACCAAGGTCTTCGGCGACGTCACCGCCGTCGATGGGGTGTCCTTCGACGTGCCGAAGGGGGCGACGGTCGCCCTGCTGGGGGGCAATGGGGCCGGCAAGACCACCACACTGTCGATTCTGCTGGGACTCCTGCTGCCCACGTCGGGGGTGGTGACGGTGCTGGGGGAGGACATGGCGCGGGGGCGGCATCGGGCGTTGTCGCGGATGAATTTCTCGTCGCCCTATGTGGACCTGCCGCATCGGCTGACGGTGCGCGAGAATCTGACCGTCTATGGCCATCTGTACGGCATCGCCGACGTCAGGGGGCGAATCGCCGTGCTGGCCCGGGACCTTGAGATCGAAGCCCTCCTCGAGCGACCGGTAGGGCGGCTGTCGGCCGGCCAGAAGACTCGGGTCGCCCTGGCCAAGGCGCTGCTGAACGAGCCCGACCTGTTGCTGCTGGACGAGCCCACCGCCTCCCTTGATCCCGACACCGGGGACTGGGTGCGGGGCTATCTGGAGACGTACAGAGATGGAACCGGCGCCACCATCCTGCTCGCCTCCCACAACATGGCCGAGGTGGAGCGGCTGTGCGACTCGGTGATGATCATGCGCAATGGGCGAATCCAGGACCGCGGCCAGCCGGAAGACCTGATCAGCCGCTATGGCCGGGCCAATCTGGAGGAGGTTTTCCTCGACATCGCCCGCGCGGGAAAGGAGGGCTGACCGCCATGTCGCACATCGCCGCTGCCGTCAGGGGCTATTCGTGGCGTCGCGTGGGGGCGATGGTCCTGCGCCATGTCTACCTCATGCGGGGCTCGTGGTTCCGCGTCGCCGAGATGGCCTACTGGCCGACGGTGCAGATGATCATGTGGGGCTTCATCAGCCAGTTCTTCCGCACCCACTCGACGTGGGTGGCCCAGGCCGCCGGCGTGCTGCTGGGGGGGGTGCTGCTGTGGGACGTGGTGTTCCGGGGCAATCTCGGCCTGTCGCTGTCGTTCATGGAGGAGATGTGGTCGCGCAACCTGGCCAATCTGTTCGTGACGCCGCTGCGGCCGTGGGAACTGGTCGTCTCCCTGGCGGTGATGAGCTTCATCCGCACCGTCATCGGGGTGACGCCGGCGGCGCTGCTGGCCATCGTGTTCTATCAGTTCAACATTTTCTCCCTGGGACTCCCGCTGGTCGCGTTCTTCTTCAATCTGCTGATGACGGGCTGGTGCATCGGCCTCGCGGTGTCGGCCCTGGTGCTGCGCTTTGGTCTGGGAGCGGAGAGCATGGCCTGGGTGCTGGTGTTCGCCCTGGCGCCGCTGGTCGGGATCTATTACCCGATCGACAGCCTTCCCGTCTGGCTGCAGCCGCTGGCCTGGGCGACGCCGCCGGCCCATGTGTTCGAGGGCATGCGCGCCATCATGTTCGACGGCACGGTCCGTCTGGATCACATGGCGGCGGCGGCGGGGCTGAACCTGTTCTATCTCCTGACGGCGTCGCTGATGTTCCTCAAGGTGTTCGGCATCGCCCGCCAGCGGGGGCTGCTGATGAATGTCGGTGAATAATCTCACTGTATTACTGATGGTGTGACGTATCACCTCACCACCTTCGGCCGCCTCGTTATTACCGCCGCGCTGAAGCTCCGCGAACTCGTGCTCATCCCATCCCTGGCGCGGACGACAGGCCTCGTATCTTGATCCTATTGCTGCAGACTTGACCGGTAAGATACTAAAAATCGGCCAAGGCCTCGATGAACGTCTCGGTCGCCGCGACCAGGGCGGAGGCGGTCCCGACTTCCAGGGCCGAGTGCCCGGCGTCCGGCACCACCGTGTAGTCCGCTCCGGGCCAGGCGCGGGCCAGTTCGTCGGCGGTGGCCAGTGGACAGACCATGTCATAGCGCCCCTGGACGATGACGGCGGGGTGGCGGTGCAGTACCGGCAGCCCCTCCAGCAGCGCGTTCTCGGCCATGAACCCGCGGTGGACCATGTAGTGGGCCTCGATCCGGGCCAGGGCCAGGGACTCGCAGCCTGGCGTCCCCCCCTGCCCAGGCCGTGGCAGCAGGCGCGAGCAGGCGTCCTCGTAGGCCGCCCAGGCCCGCGCCGCCGGGCAGTGGACGCCGGGATCGGGGTGGCAGAGGCGGGCATAATACGAGCCGAGAAGATCGTCGCGCTCCCCCGGGGGCAGGAAGCCGACGAAGTGCCGCTCGGCCTCGGGGAAGAACCGGCCCATGTCGTGGAGGAACCACTCCACCTCGTGGTCGCGGAACAGGAAGATGCCGCGCAGGATGAACCCCAGGCAGCGTTCCGGATGGGCCTGGCCGTAGGCCAGAGCGAGGGTGCTCCCCCACGATCCCCCGAACACTACCCACCGCTCGACATCGAGACGCCGACGCAGAAGCTCCATGTCGGCGACCAGGTGGGCGGTGGTATTGTCGCGTATCTCGGCCAGCGGGGCGGAGCGGCCCGACCCGCGCTGGTCGAACAGGATGATCCGGTAATGGCGCGGATCGAAGAAGCGCCGGTAGATGGGGGACGTCCCGGCCCCCGGACCGCCGTGGACGAACACGACGGGGATGCCGCGCGGGTTGCCACTCTGCTCCCAATAGAGTGAGTGGCGCCCGTCCACCACCAGCCGGCCGGTCGCATACGAATCGATGGCGGGATACAGGCACGCGGGCAGACGATCGACCGTCTCCGCCGTGTGGAGGGGTGCCTTGGAAATCACCGGACCTGGCTCTCCACGCGGGAGTTTGAGACAATGCCCCCCATGATACCCCCGTTTCGCCGACTCTCAATGCTCGCCGTGCTGATTTTCCTGCTGGTGCCGCCGGGCGCCCGGCCGGGAGCGGCGGAGGACGCCCTGGTCACCATGGTGGGCGAGGGCGACTCGCTGACTCTCGACGACGGCCGCGAGGTCCGGCTGGCCGGCATCGAGGTGCCTCGACCGTCTCGCGGTAACCTTGGGCGCGGTAACCGGGCCATCGCCGACCAGGCCCGGGCGGCGGTCGCGGCGGCGGCGAAGGGGCGAACGCTACGACTCGTGGACGGCGGCGAGACCCCCGACCGCCATGGGCGATTTCCCGCCCATGGCTTCGTGGGCGAGGTCTGGCTCCAGGGCCTGCTGCTGGAGCGGGGCCTGGCGCGGGTTCACACCACCCCCGGCGCCACCGGCACCGCCCGAGCCGCCGAGATGCTCGCCATCGAGGAGACGGCGCGGCAGGCGAAACAGGGCCTGTGGGAACTGGGTGCCTTTCGCCTCCACCATGCCGACGACGACCTGGAGCCCCTCGCCGGCACCTTCCAGCTTGTCGAGGGAGTCGTGGTCCAGGCCGCCAGGGCCAAGGGCCGGGTCTACCTCAACTTCGGCCCCGACCGGCGCACCGACTTCACCATCGAGATCCCGGCCGAGGTGCTGAAGATCCTGCGCCGCCGGGGAACGGACCCGACGACCTGGCAGGGAAAGACCATCCGTGTCCGCGGCTGGCTCGACCGCCACAACGGCCCCTCCATCACGCTGACCCACCCGGAACAGATCGAGAGACCGGGGGGGTGAGGCCTTTTTCCCCTTGCCCGGCAGCTGGTGAACGGTTACCTCGGCCCGTACTGCGTCCTGCACACCCGGTGGGAGACACCATGCCCGACCTGAAACGACTCTGCGTGTTCTGCGGCTCGAGTCCCGGGGCCGATCCCGTCTATCGGGAGGCGGCTACGGCCCTTGGGCATGCCCTGGCCGAGGCCGGGATCGGACTGGTGTATGGCGGGGCCAGCGTCGGGCTCATGGGGGCGGTGGCCGACGCCGTGCTCAGTCGGGGCGGCGAGGTGATCGGCGTCATCCCGAGGCTGCTGGTCGGGTTCGAGGTGGAGCACACCGGTCTCGCCGACCTGCGGGTGGTGGACACCATGCACGAGCGCAAGGCGATGATGGCGGATCTCGCCGACGGCTTCATCGCCCTGCCCGGCGGCATCGGCACCCTTGAGGAACTGTTCGAGGTGTGGACCTGGGGCCAGCTCGGCGCCCACGGCAAGCCCTGCGGGCTTCTCGACGTCGCCGGCTATTACCGGGGCCTGCGCGGCTTCATCGACCACATGGTGGAGGAAGGGTTCCTGCGGCCGCCGCACCGCTCCATGCTGGTGGTGGAAACGTCGGCCGAGTCGCTGCTGCACCGCTTCCGCGCCTATGCCCCACCGCCGGTGGTCCAGGTGCTCACCACGGCGGAAATGTAATACGGTTTCCAGAAAATCCGTGGATTTTCTGGAAACCGAGCCCGCAACGCGGGCCGGCGCCCCTGCGCCGAAAGCCAAGGCCGGAGGCCGCGCGGCGATTGAGCGCGGGTTTCCGGAAAGTCCAGAGACTTTCCGGAAACCGTATAACGCCTTGCCATCGGTCGGGACGGTCCGTATATTCTGGGGGTTTGGGGCTCCCTGCTTGAGAGGCCGCGTATGGCTCGCGTTACCGTCGAGGACTGCATCGTCCGTCTGCCCAACCGCTTTGAACTGGTGCTGATCGCGGCGCAGCGCGCCCGGGAGATCAGCGCGGGCACGCCGTTGACGGTCGATCGGGACAATGACAAGAATCCCGTCGTCGCCCTGCGCGAAATCGCCGAGTGCACCGTCTCGGTGGACGTGCTGCGCAACTCCCTGATCCAGGGCATGCAGAAGCACGTGGAGCACGACGAGCCCGAGGACGACGAGATGGAGGCACCGACGGCCGACATCGACATGGCGAGCGACATCGGCGACCTTGGGGATCTGGGCGACCTGGGCGACGACGAGCTGGCCGAGGAGGGATTGTCGATCCAGGAGGACTCGGGCACCCTCGATGCCGAAGCCGACGACTTGGCGGCCGAGGACCTGGGGGAGGATCTCGGGGACGGGAACGAACCCTGACAACGGCCCCGGTGCCGCCATGGGCATGCAGGTGGCCACATGCTCCGCCAGTTCGAACTGGTTGAACGGGTAAAGTCCTACGATCCGTCGGCCGACGAGGACGCCATCAACCGCGCCTACGTCTATGCCATGGTGATGCATGGCGCGCAGAAACGGGCCTCCGGCGACCCCTATTTTTCCCACCCCATCGAGGTCGCGGGTATCCTTACCCGGTTCAAGCTCGACACGGCCTCCATCATCACCGGCCTGCTCCACGACACCATCGAGGATACTCCGGCGACGCTGGAGGAGATCGAGATCCTGTTCGGCGGCGAGGTGGCGCGCCTCGTCGATGGCGTCACCAAGCTCACCCGCATCCAGCTTCAGTCCGATCACACCAAGCAGGCGGAAAACTTCCGCAAGCTGGTGCTGGCCATGTCCGAGGACATCCGGGTCCTGCTGGTAAAACTCGCTGATCGCGTCCACAACATGCGCACCCTTGAATACGTGCGCAATCCCGACAAGCGCAAGCGCATCGCCCTCGAGACCATGGAGATCTACGCGCCGCTGGCCGAGCGCATCGGCATGCACGAGATCAGGAACGAACTCGAGGACCTGGCCTTCACCGAACTCTACCCCGAAGCGCGGGACTCGGTGGTGACCCGGCTCCGCTTCCTGCGGGAGCAGGGGGGAGACCTGGTGGCGCGGGTCATCGAGCAGCTTCGCGCCACCATAGAGGGCACAGGGGGTTCCGGGGTGCAGGCGGTGGTCTCGGGCCGCGAGAAGACCGCGTACTCCATCTGGCGCAAGATGCAGCGCAAAAGCGTCGGTTTCGAGCAGCTTTCCGACATCATGGCCTTCCGGGTGATCGTCCCCTCGGTGGAGGACTGCTATCGGGCGCTCGGGGCCATCCACGGGGCCTATCCCATGGTGCCGGGGCGCTTCAAGGACTATATCTCGACGCCCAAGCCCAACGGCTACCGGTCGCTGCACACCGGCATCATCGGCCCGGAGCGCCACCGGATCGAAGTGCAGATCCGCAGCCAGGAAATGCACGAGGTGGACGAACTGGGAGTCGCCGCCCACTGGAAGTACAAGCAGGGCAGCCGCAATATGGACGGCCGCCAGTACCGGTGGATCCGCGAGCTTCTGGAAATCCTGGAGCACGCCGCCGGACCGGAGGACTTTCTCGAGCACACCAAGCTCGAGATGTTCCAGGACCAGGTGTTCTGCTTCACGCCCAAGGGCGACCTGATCGCCCTGCCCAACCGGGCGACGCCGGTGGACTTCGCCTATGCGGTCCACACCGCCGTCGGCGACATGTGCGTCGGCTGCAAGATCAACGGCCGCATGATGCCGCTGCGCAGCGAGCTGCAGAACGGCGACCAGGTGGAGATCATCACCTCCAAGGCCCAGACTCCCTCGCCCGAGTGGGAGCGCTTCGTCGTCTCCGGCAAGGCCCGGGCCCGCATCCGCCGCTACGTCCGCACCCAGACCCGCGCCCAGTACATGGGGCTCGGCCGCGCCATCCTCCAGCGCGCCTTCCGCCAGGAAGGCTATGAATTCACCGAAAAGGGCCTGGAAGGCGTCCTGAAGAAGTTCAAGGCCGCCTCGGTGGACGACCTGTGCGGCTCGGTGGGACAGGGAAACCTGACCGGGCACGAGGTGGTGGCGGCGGTCTATCCGGGCATCAAGATGACCCGGCTCGGCAAGATCGTCTCCATCGCCACCCACCGCAACAAGCCCAAGCCCAAGGACACCTCGGTCACCATCAAGGGACTGATCGCCGGCATGGCCGTGCACTTCGCCGGCTGCTGCCACCCCCTGCCGGGCGATCGCATCGTCGGCATCGTCACCACCGGCAAGGGGGTCACCATCCACACCATCGACTGCGACGCCCTGGAGCAGTTCGCCGACCAGTCGGATCGCTGGCTCGACCTGTCGTGGGGCGAGGACCTGGACGGCACCGCCCACATCGGCCGCATCACCGTCGTCGTCACCAACGAACCGGGAACCCTCGGCTCCCTCTCCACCGTGATCGCCAAGAACCAGGGAAACATCACCAACCTCAAGATCACCAACCGAACCGCCGACTTCTTCGACATGCTGATCGATGTCGAGGTGCGCGACGTGCGGCACCTGACCAACATCATCGCCGCCCTGCGCGCCAACGTCGCCATCAGCTCCGTCGAGCGGGCGCACAGCTGATGCGTGATCCAAACAGCCCCCAGACTTTCGACATTGCGCGTGACGCCATCCTGGCGACCAGGGGCGACATCGCTCGCCTCGAGGCCTCCTCCAGAACGGATATCGGTGACGTGAAGACCAGCATCGCCGTGGTGCAGGCCGAACTCGCCATCGTCAAATGGATGGTCGGGGGCATCGGCTTCGGCATGCTGATGCTGATCCTGAAGTCCTTCGTTCCAGGTATCGGCCACTGATCCACCGTCCGGAACGCGAGGTTTCCCCCGCCTGACGCGCGCTCCCGCCGGCGGGCGACCCGGTTTTCTTTGCGTCCCAAGGGCAAACGCCGTATCAATGAGGGGTTCCCTCACCCGATCTGCATCAGGGGCTCGCCGTGAAAGCCGCCGTCATCGTCTTCCCAGGTTCCAACTGCGACCGCGACGTCGCCGTCGCCTTGACCCGTGCCGCCGGTCAGGCGCCGCTCATGCTCTGGCACCGCGAGACCGCCCTGCCCCGGGACATCGATCTGGTGGTGGTGCCGGGTGGGTTCTCCTACGGCGACTATCTGCGATCGGGCGCCATGGCCGCCCACTCGCCCATCATGCGCGAGGTGCGCTCCCGCGCCGCCGAGGGACTGCCGGTGCTCGGCATCTGCAATGGCTTCCAGATCCTGACCGAGGCGGGACTGCTGCCCGGGGTGCTGATGCGCAATGCCCATCTGCGGTTCATCTGCCGCGACGTCCACCTGCGGGTGGAAAGCCACGACAGCCTGTTCACCGAACGCTATGCCGCCGGCCAGGTGATCCGCATCCCCATCGCCCACCACGACGGCAACTACTTCGCCGACGACGACACCCTGAACCGGCTGGAGGGCGAGGGGCAGGTAGCCTTCCGCTACTGCGCGGCCGATGGAGCGGTGACGCCCGAGGCCAATCCCAACGGCAGCCGCGGCAATATCGCCGGCGTCTTCAACCACGAGCGGCGGGTCCTGGGCCTGATGCCCCATCCCGAGCGCCTGGCCGAGGACCTCCTGGGCGGTATCGATGGCGCGGCGATGTTCGAGTCCCTGGCGGAGTCCCTGTCATGAGTCCCAACATGAAGATGCGCCGCCCCACGGGCCAGCCGGGCCAGCCGGCCCAGCCGGCCCAGACACCAGAGCCTGCGGCCCAGACGACCAGGCCCGCTCAACCGGCCGCCCAGTCCGCCATCACGCCCGCGGTGGTGGCCGAACACGGCCTGTCGCCCGAGGAGTACCAGCGCATCCTGGACATCCTGGGCCGGGCCCCCAACCTGACGGAGCTTGGCATCTTCTCGGTGATGTGGAGCGAGCACTGCTCGTACAAGTCATCGAAGAAGTGGCTGAAGACCCTGCCCACCACGGCACCGTGGGTCATCTGCGGCCCGGGCGAGAACGCCGGCGTCATCGACATCGGTGATGGCCAGGCCGCCATCTTCAAGATGGAGAGCCACAACCACCCCTCGTTCATCGAGCCCTACCAGGGCGCCGCCACCGGCGTCGGCGGCATCCTGCGCGATGTCTTCACCATGGGCGCCCGGCCGGTGGCCAACCTCAACGCCCTGCGCTTCGGCAGTCCCGACCATCCGCGCACCCGCCATCTCATCGCCGGCGTGGTGGCCGGCATCGGCGGCTATGGCAACTGCGTCGGCGTGCCCACGGTGGGGGGAGAGGTCAACTTCCATCCCTCGTTCAACGGCAACATCCTGGTCAACGCCATGACCGTCGGCGTCGCCGAGACCAGCCGCATCTTCTACTCGGCGGCGTCGGGCGTCGGCAATCCGGTGGTCTACGTCGGCTCGAAGACCGGGCGCGACGGCATCCACGGCGCCACCATGGCCTCCGCCGAATTCAACGAGGACAGCGAGGAGAAGCGCCCGACGGTCCAGGTGGGCGACCCCTTCACGGAAAAGCTCCTGATCGAGGCCTGCCTGGAACTGATGGCCACCGACGCCATCGTCGCCATCCAGGACATGGGAGCGGCCGGACTCACCTCGTCGTCGTTCGAGATGGCGTCGAAGGGCGGGCTTGGCATCGACATGGATCTGGACGCCGTGCCCATGCGGGAAGAGGGCATGACCGCCTATGAACTCATGCTCTCCGAAAGCCAGGAGCGCATGCTGATGGTGCTGAAGCCGGGCCGCGAGGACCTGGCCCGCACCGTGTTCGAAAAGTGGGAACTGGACTTCGCCGTGGTCGGGCGGCTCACGGACACCGGGCGGATGGTGCTGCGCATGGGCGGCGAGGTGAAGGCCGACCTGCCCATCGACCCGCTGGCCCAGGCCTCGCCCGAGTACGACCGGCCGTGGGTGCGGACGCCGCGCCAGCAAGTGCTGAAGCCCGATGACGTGCCGGCCCCCCGCGACTGGCCGGAGGCTTTGAAGACCCTGATCGCCTGCCCGGACCTGGCCAGCCGCCGGTGGGTGTGGGAGCAGTACGACCACATGGTCATGGGAGACACGGTGGTGCGTCCGGGCGGCGACGCGGCGGTGGTGCGCGTCCACGGCTCGGGCGGGGAAGGGCGGGCCGGCAAGGGCCTGGCCATGACCACCGACTGCACCCCGCGCTATTGCGTGGCCGACCCGAGGGAGGGCGGCAAGCAGGCCGTCGCCGAGGCCTGGCGCAACCTGACCGCCGTCGGCGCACGGCCGCTCGCCATCACCGACAACATGAACTTCGGCAACCCGCAGAAGCCCGAGATCATGGGCCAGTTCGTCGAGGCGGTGGAGGGCATGGCCGAGGCCTGCCGGGTGCTGGACTTCCCCGTGGTGTCGGGCAACGTGTCGCTCTACAACGAGACTTCGGGCCAGGCCATCCTGCCCACCCCGGCCATCGGCGGCGTCGGCCTGGTGGCCGACCTGGCGCGCCTCGCGTCGGTGCCGTTCAAGATGGCCGGCGAGGCGGTGCTGCTGGTGGGCGACGCCATCGGCGGACGCGGCGGCTGGCTCGGCCAGTCGCTCTACCTCCGCGAGATCGTCGGCCGCGAGGACGGCGCTCCGCCCGAGGTCAACCTGAACAACGAGCGGCGCAACGGCGACTTCGTGCGCATGCTGATCGAACAGGGCCGCACCGACACCGTCCATGACATCTCCGACGGCGGGCTGCTGGTGGCCCTGGCCGAGATGGCCATGGCGAGCGGCATCGGCGTCGCCGTCACCACCGACCACTCCTCGGCCCACGCCCAGCCGCTGCACGCCTGGCTGTTCGGCGAGGACCAGGGCCGCTACATCGTCACCGTGCCCGAGGACCACGACCTGGACGCCGTCATGCGCCTGGCGGCGGAGCGGGGTGTTCCCTGCCGGCGCATCGGCGTCACCGGCGGCGATACGATCGACGTGGACGGCCGGATGGGCGCGAGCGTCGCCGATCTCCGGTCCCTGCACGAGGCCTGGCTGCCGGCCTTCATGGGCGCGGACGGCGATCTGGCGTGATGGAAATAGGGTGGGGCGGGGCGTGACACCATGGCGATGACCGCCGACGAAATCGAGGGCATGATCAGGAAAGGCTTTCCCGACGCCGAGGTGACCGTCACGGACCTGGCCGGCGACGGCGAGCACTATTCGGCCCGTGTCGTCTCCGCCGCCTTCAAAGGCAAGTCGCGGGTGCAGCAGCACCAGATGGTCTATGCCGCCCTCCAGGGAAAAATGGGCACCACCCTCCACGCCCTGGCCCTCCAGACGGAAGTGCGGGTGGAGGCTTGAGATCAGTAGTACAAATCTTTTTGGTTGCGGTTCCGCCGCGTTATGTGCACGCGGCAGCCCCCCGAAGAGGGGGGAGTGAAGATGGCGGTATTGGGGCGGCACTTCATCCCCCGGAGGCTTTCCCCGGTCGGTCCTTCCATTTCTGGAGCGCCGACAGCAGATCCTCGGCCGACATCACCGCCGGCGGCTCCGGGTCGGTTCCACGGGGACTCTCCGCCGGGGGAGCCTCACGGGGGGCGGATAGGCTGGCCAGAACATCGTTCTGAGACTTGGGAGCGGTAGGGCGTGGAGCGGCGGCAGGAGCCGGGGCCGGGGCCGGGGCCGGTTTTGGCTTCGGCTCGGCGGGGCGCGTCGGGGAACCTGACGGAGAAGGACCGGTTCCCAACAGGGCCGCGAGCAGGTCTTCCTGCGACATGATCGGCGGGGCGGCTGGGGGCGGGGCGGCTGGGGGCGGCTCGGCCTCCCTTCTCTCCACGGGTGCCGGCGGTGGGGCTGGGGTGGGGACAGCCGGTGGAGGTGCTGGAGCGGGAACTGGTGCCGGTGCAGGAAGCGGCGCCGGCGCCGGTGCCGGGGCCGGGGCCGGGGCCGGTGAGGGCGCTGGACTCGGGGCCGGTGCCGGAATGGAAAACGGAGAGGGGACTGGGACTGGAACTGGTGCCGGTGCCGGTGCCGGAATGGAAAACGGAGTGGGGACTGGAACCGGGGCAGATTGTGGCAGCGGCTGAACGGCCAGTTTCGGCGGCGGTTTTCCCGGCAGTGACGGCGCTTGCGGCCGCGCCTCGGGTTTCGGTGGTGCGGCCTTGGCCCGCGCCGCCGCCGTCGCGCGCAATTCCTGGAGTCTCTGCTCCGGGTCCATTTCCGGCGATTCCTTGATGAGTCCATCACTGGCCGTGGGGGCGGTCGCCTTCAGGGCGCGGTCCGCAAGGTTCGCCAGCGGGTCCTTGGGGGGCAGCTCTTCGTCTCCCATGTCGACAGGGGGAGGGAACGGCACCTTGGAGATCGCCTTGGCCATGTCCGCCGCCGCCGCCTCGGCTGCCGCCATCGCGGCTGCCCTCATCGCCAGGCGCCGCTTCTCCCTGGGCGTCAGAAGCGGATTCTCCTTGGCGCTGACGGGATGCCCACCGGCGATCTCCAGAAATTTCTCGGAATAGGGCGATGTGATGTAGCGCGGGCGCATCCCGCGTCGATCGTCCACCCCGTACTCGTCAAGCTGGACCCGACGGCGACAGGGGCCGAAATAGTCATCGATGGCAATGAATTTTCGGGGATTCTCGACCGATTCCCGGAGAACCCGCGCCAGTGGACGGATCAGGTTGGGATCGACGATAAAATCATTCACTCCGGCATTGACGGCCTCTTTCATCGATTCCGGTCCCGCGTCGCCGGTGGCGATGATCACGGCGAATCGATAGTCTTCGTCCGATGTGCGAACGCTCCTGGTGAACTCAATGAGTCCGGGCATCTGGATGTCCCAGGAGCAGTACACGATTTCGGCCGGAAAAAGATGCATGTACGAGGTGGCTTCCCGCCCCATGCTGGCCTGCCTGATCCGGCGGGCGCCGAGGACACCCAGCAGGGTGCAGAGCGACCCCCTGGCCTCCTCATCATGGCCGACGACCATCATGTCAAGCTTGCCGACGCCCTCAACATTCATCGATCGTGTCCGCCGAGCTATCGATTCGCGGCAATGGTGGGGCCAACCGTTCCATCCCCCGGAAAATTCCCCCAGGATAATTACCAGAATATGCTCTGCGATGCACCCTTCACGGCACTTCCAACCTTCTCCCCCTCGAGGGGAGAGGGCTACTGGTCAGGTTACGGCTTCGGCGGATCGTCCCTGTCCCGCGCCGCCGCCATTGAACGCAATTCCTCAAGCCTCCGTTCTGGGTTCATCTCCGGCGATTCCCTGATGGGACCGTCGTCGAGCGTGGGGATGATCGCCATCAGTGCGTGATGCGCGGGGTCCGTCGGCGGATCCTTGGCCGTCGCCACCTCGGCCGCCGCCCGTATCGCCATCAGTCTCTGGTCACTGGGCATCGACGTTTCGTCGCCGCCGGCAGTGCGCCCGCTGGCGATGTTCTGAAACTTCTCGAAATAGGGCGGCATGATGAAGGCTGGAGGCACACTGCGTCGATCGTTCCCCCCGTAGCTGTTGAGTTGGACCCGGCGGCGACAGGGACCGAAATAGTCATCAATGGAAACGAATTTTCGGAAGTTCTCGACCGATTCCCGGAGGACCCGTGCCAGCGATCTTACCGTATCGGGATCGACGAGAAGATCACTCACTCCGGCATCGTAGGCCTCCCTCATCGATTCCGACTCCGCGTCGCCGGTGGCGATGATCACGGCGTACCGATAGTCGTCGTCAGATGCGCGGACGTCCCGAATGAAATCGATGAGACCGGGCATCTCGACGTCCCAGAAGCAGAACACGATTTCGGCGGGATATAGACGCAGGTACGTGGTGGCTTCCTGCCCCATGCTGGCCTGCCTGATCCGGCGGGCGCCAAGGAGTTCCAGCAGGGAGCAAAGCAAAGCCCTGGCCTCCTCGTCACTGCCGACGACCATCATGTCAAGCTTGCCGACGCCCTCAACATTCATCGATCGTGTCTACACCTGATACCGACGCAACTGTACATCCACTGGACGTTCTATTCAAGCGTCCGACAGTGGCAATGCTTTCGTCGCGCCCTTCACTTGCCGGCGTTCTCGTCCAGATCCTTGAGGCGTTCCTGGCAGACCTTCAGTTCCGAACGGAGGGCATGCAGGGTAAGGTGGGTCCGAACTCGCGCCAGCACCTCCTCCTTGAAAAAGGGCTTGGTGATGTAGTCCACACCGCCGACGGCGAATCCGATCACCTTGTCCTGGGGGTCATCCAGGCTGGTGAGAAAGATCACCGGCACGTCCTTCGTCGCGGCATCGGCCTGCAACTGTTCGCAGACATCGAAGCCGATCATGTCCGGCATCACCACGTCCAGCAGAACCAGGGCCGGCTTCTTCTCCCTGGTGATGTCTATCGCGTCAGGCCCGTTGGTCGCGACAAGAACGTCGTAATCTTCCTCCAGCAGTCGCCAGATGAGCTGAACATTGATCGGTTCATCATCAACGATGAGGATGGTTGATCTTGTTTTTTCCTCTGCCATTTACTTTCACTCGCTTATTTTACTCTCAGTTTCTCGACGATGCTTCGTGCGGTGATGCATCCCGCCTTGAAGTCAAGTTTAGCCAGAGCCGCCTCCAGGGCCAGGATCTCCTGGTCGAACCCGCCGCCGCGCAGGAAGCCCTTGACGCTGTCGGCGAGCCGGATCGCATTCATCTTACGTGAGTCGAGCAACTCGACCAACTGAATACAATCCTCCAGCAGCTTCTGCCCCTGTGTCTCGTCAACAGGTCCCGGTGCCCCGGCATCCGCTGGGGCGACGGCGGCCTCAAGTCGATCAATGGCGGCCAGGGCATCGCCCAGGTGCCGCTGGAACTCCTCGAAAAGCGCCGCGAAGCTGTCCGCCCGTCCCGCCTTCAGGGCCGCGTGGAAGGTCTCGGCGGTCTTGAACAGCTGGGTGGCGCCAAGGTTGCCGGCGGTGCCCTTGACGGCATGGACCAGCCGGAAGGCTCCCTCCACATTGCCGGCATCCAGTGCGGCGCGGACGCGAGTCGTCATATCGGCGTTGCCGGCTGCGAACGAATGCAAAAGGCGCCGCAGCAACTCCTCGTCACCATTGAGGCGGTTCAAGGCCTCGGCGACGTTGAAGCCGGGCAGGTCCAGGGGCGCCCTGGCCGTCTTCTCCTCGGGGGAAGCGGTCTCCTCCACGACGGGAGCCGGGACCACCTCGCCACGGGTCTTGATCCAGCGGCCGAGCGTCGCCAGGGCGTGTTCCACGTCGATGGGCTTTGCCACGTGATCGTTCATGCCGACGTCGAGGCAGTGCTGGCGGTCCTCGTCCATGGCGCTGGCGGTCATGGCGATGATCGGCAGGTCATTGAAGGCCGGGTTGGAGCGGATCCGGCGAGTCGCCTCGAAGCCGTCCATGTCCGGCATGTGCAGGTCCATCAGCACCGCATCGAAGACGGCCTCCGGCTTTTCGAGCGCCGCCACCGCCTCCACCCCGTTGCCTGCCACGGTGATGAAGGCCCCCTCGTTGCGGAGGATGGTGACGGCCACCTCTTGGTTGACCTCGTTGTCCTCGGCGAGAAGGAGGCGACAGCCGGCCAGCCTGTTGCCGGGGGACTTGCGGCCCTTCGTGTCGGGCTTGCCGCTCACCACCCGGTCGGAGCCGACCGCTCGGCAGATGGTATCGAGAAGACCCGATGGCGTGACCGGCTTGACCACGACACCGTCCACGCCAACCCCCTTGGTCTCGCGCAGGACGTCCTCGTAGCCATAGGCCGTGACCATGACGACGATGGGTGTAATGTCGTGATGGGACTTGCCACGGATGTGAGCGGCCGCCTCCGTGCCGTCCATTTCCGGCATCTTCCAGTCCATCAGCACCAGATCGTAGGGCGGCTCCCCGACCTCGGACGCCCTGGCCAGTTCGGCCAGCGCCGCCTTGCCGTTGTGGGCGGCCGTCACCTTGACGCCGAAGGTCTTCAGCATTTCGCTGAGGGCCTCGCGGGCCTCGTGGAGATCGTCCACCACCAGGGCGCGCATGCCGTTGACCGCCTGAGACACCGTCTGATGCGGTTCCTGCGCCGGACGATGGCCGAATCGGGCGGTGAAGAAGAACTCGCTGCCCTTGCCGGGCTCGCTGGTGGCGCCGATGGCGCCCCCCATCAGCTCGACGAGTCGCTTGCTGATGGTCAGGCCGAGGCCGGTGCCGCCATACTTGCGCGTCGTCGTGGCGTCGGCCTGGGTGAAGGCGGTGAACAGTCGCTTCATCTGGTCGGGCGTGATGCCGATGCCGGTGTCGCGCACGGAGAAGCGGAATTCCACGGTGCCGTCGGAAAGCGCAAGCAGTTCGCAGGCGACGACGATCGAGCCCTCGTCGGTAAACTTGATGGCGTTGTTGGCGAGATTGAGCAGAACCTGTCCCAGCCGGGCCGGATCGCCCACCAGATTATCCGGGGCTTCCCTCGGCATCACGAAGACCAGCTCGATGTTCTTCTTGCGGGCAACCCCGGAGACGACGTCGGCCAGACGCTCGAAGACATCGTTCAGCCGGAAATCGATCGCCTCGATCTCGATCTTGCCGGCCTCGATCTTGGAGAAGTCGAGGATGTCGTTGATGACCACCAGAAGGGAATGGGCGGCGTTCTCCGCCTTCTGCACATAGTCCCGCTGCTTGTCGGACAAGTCGGTCTGCTGAAGTAGATAATGCATGCCGATGACCGCATTCATCGGCGTGCGAATCTCGTGGCTCATGGTGGCGACGAATTCGGACTTGGTGCGGTTGGCCCGCTCGGCCTCGTCCTTGGCGGTGTGAAGCGCCACCTCCACGTCATGGCGATGGATCGCGGCGGCAAGGGTGCCGGCCGCCGCCGCCAGGAGGTCGATTTCCGACGCCAGCCACTCCCGCTCCCGCCGACCGTCGGCGAAGCAGACGACGCCCCACCAGTCGTGCTCCACGAACAGGGGCATGGCGATGATCGACCGCACATCGCGCCCGGGCAGGCAATGCCGCTCCTCGTCCGGCAGGTCGCGCACCAGTCCATGAACGGGTCGCCCCGCGCGGAATTCCTCCACCCAGCGCCCGAGGCCCGACTCCTCCAGCGAAAACCCACCGTCCGACTGCGGCTGGGCGACGCCATCGCCCAGCCATTCGTGCAGCATCTCCAGCCTGTGGGAGGCCTCCTCGCGATGCATGGCAAAGGCGCACGCCCGGTCGGCGCCCAGGGCTCGGCCGAGCCCGGCCAGCGCCGAATCGAGGCAATCATGCCAGTCGGAGGCGTCGAGGAAGCGTCGGGCCGCATCGGCCATGGCTCCCATGATGGCCTCGGCCCGCTGGCGCTCGGCGATTTCGGCCATAAGCTCGCGCCGGTTCTCCTTCTCGCTGGCGATCTGCTTGTGGAGAAGCCGCATCTTCTCGCGGCCCTCCTGGATCAGGGCCGTCCGCGACCCGACGACCGTCTTGGCCAGCCAGCGGAAGTGGTGTTCCAGGACCACCAGCTCATAGGCCACCGGCCCCATTTTCGGACTGGTGCCGAAGGTCTGCTCGGAAAACCTGGTAATATCCCGGATATGGCGGCGTAGCACAATCGTGGTGATCAGCATGAGCACGGTGAACGCCGCCGTGAAGATCACCGCCACCAGTGTCTGGTTCGTCACTTCCATGTGCACGATTGGTGCCGCGGTTTCGTCCACCTTGTCAACCGAGTGGAGGGAGACCAGGCCGGCCTGGAGGTCGGACCCGTCCATATCGAAAAAAGCCTTGCCGACGACGATGAAGTCCGCGCCAAGCTGCTCCATCGAGTGTCCGACCGGTACCCTGACGGCATCCGTGCTGGCGATCACCTGCTGGGTACCCCGGGAAACCAGGGCGATCACGTGGCCCTCGCGGAGATAGGCTCCCTGGCTTTGGACAAGGAACCTGTTGTCGAGCCAGGACGCGACAAGAATGATGGCCAGAGTCTGGCCCGCCGAGTCCCGCACGGTCCGTGAGGCGATCACGATCGGTCGCTCATCCACCATCGTCAGGTAAACGTGCTTTTCGGCCTCCTGCAGCAATCGTTCGCTCGGCTGCAGGAGTTGGGAAGGCGGCTCGCCGTCCGTCGTGTAGTACACCTCCCGGGCGCGGCGCTGTGGATCCAGGAGCACGACCCAGTCGGGAATGGCAAACATGCGCATGCCTGAGCGTCGCAGCATCCAGGGGGGATCATCGTGCCACTTGACAACCTCATCCACCGGTCGGCTGCCGTCGAGTCGTGTCAGGTAATCGCGCAAGGCCGACTGGCTGGCGAGAACCCTGGCGAGCTGTTCCTGTGACTCCACCGCTCGATCCAGCCGCAGACGATCGCTGGAGGAATGCTCAGTCATCTCATGGACGACATGCTGTCGGATCTGGCTGCGAATCATCGGCCCTTGTACGAGGTAGAAACCGAGCACAAGGGTTACGGCGACGATCAGGCACGCCAAAAGAGTGCGTACCAGCAACGGCACGCGGTCGGACAGACCACGCAGCCGATCCGCCCACACTCCATCCGGGGGGCGTTCGGCATCAGGGGGCGACCGTGGCCCGTCCAAGGAGTCTCCTCGCATGATTACCTGGTAACCGCGGGACGGTCCGGCTCGCCCACCACCTCGGCGCCGCTGAACTTCCAGCCGGCCTGCCGAAGACGCTCCACGGGCACCAGGCCGTAGACCTGTCCCACCTCGCCCGCCTTCGACAGCAGATAGGCGACAAGGCGGTCCGCAGCCGGGTTGTCCGCAGCCCCTTCCCAGGTTGTCAGGGTCATGACTTCGTACACGGGATAGTGCAGCGTGGCAACGGCCTCGGCATCGCGGGGGTCGAAGCCATCGATCTTGATCACCTTGGTGGGAGAGGTGGGCGCATGCAGGGCCACGTGCCAGTTGGTTTCATAGCCGATGGCGTTGCGCTGCGCCGACACCGCGCGGACCATGTCGGGAATGGACCCCACATCCTGCGCCTCTCTTTTGAACAGGTCCGCGTTGTCGAGGAGAATGCGCCAGTGACCGGGACGGCTCTTGCAATGCAGGCGGGTGGCCACGGAGACCGACTCGTTGAGCATGTCCTTTCCCGGAGTCCCCTTTACCTCTCGCCAGTTGCGGATCTTGCCGGAAAAGATCTGGCGCGCCTCATCGAGGGTGACGTTCTCCGCCGGATTGTCGCGGTTGACGATCAGGGCGATCGCGGTGATGCCGATGGTATGGAACTTCATCCCCGGCAGCCGGTCCCCCTTTTCCGGCGGGCAGCAGTACCCGCCGATGTCGGTCTCCCTGCGGCCGAGGCCACCGGAGGCGATGCCGCAGGTTCCCGACTGGACGGCTACCTTCAGGTGCTCCCTGCTGGCGAATTCCTGCAAGAAAGGCAGCAGGGCGGGATAGATCTGCTGATCGAGGACGACCGAGATGTCCGCATCGGCCGGTACACGCTTCAGGGGCTTGCTCTTCCAGTCCTCCGGCATCTCGACGATGGCGGCGGGATCGGAAAAGGCCGGCCCGGGAAAAAGATCATCCCTGGCCGCCGCCGGTCCAACCTGCGCCATGGCCCCAACCTGAGCCATGGCCAGCGCCACTCCGAGCGCAGCCAGACGCCGCCACGATGGGTTCATTCCGTTCCGCACCATTTCGCCTGCTCCCACCGCCAACGATCGAAGTGCCCCATAACCTTTGTCCATTTATACCATATCCGACGTCGAGGTGGTAGCGGGGAAAAACCGATGTATCACCTCCATCCCGCCTGTCTTGCGAAATGTTTCGAACCGCTTCGTCAGGCGGTTGACATTCGGCATAAATCTGGCACTCTGCATACCAGATTAATAATCGTTCGCAAGCATTCGCAACAAGCTCGGGGGAGCTTCGTGTCGGTTCGGGATGTGTCGGGTTCACGGGAACAGGGGGGGCTGGGGGAACGGGGAGACGCCATGACCCTGGCCGATCTGGTGCCGGGTGAGCGGGCCAGCATCGGCGGCATCGTCGGCGACGCCGCCTTCAGGCGCCGCCTGTCGGCCATGGGGCTCGTCAAGGGGCATGAGGTCTATGTCGACCTGAGGGCGCCGCTCGGCGACCCGCGTCTTTATACCCTTCTCGGCTATCAGCTTTGCCTGCGCAACGAAGACGCGCGCAAGATCTACCTTGATCGCCAAGGTTGACCATCCAGGCCTTGTCCACGACGCCTTGACGAAATTCCAGGGGAACGGGTGATGCAGGCTTCCATGTTTCCGGCTGCGGCCAAGGTCGCCGTCGCCAAGGGCGCGACCGGTTCCCTCGGATTGGGCAAGACGGTCGGCCTGTTGACGATGACCCTTGGGTCGATGACGCCGCTGCTGGTCACCGCCTCCGCCGGGGCAGCCTTGGTTTACGCCGGCTATCGCGTCCTGACGTGGCCGGCGTGTGAGGACTGCCACTGCGGGCGCAAGCCGCGTCCGGTTGCCGGGAAGGGGGCGTAGCCGTGAACTATGATCGCATCCTCGCCCTGGACGGAGTCGGCGCCTCCGCCGACACCCGGGTCATCACCGTCGCCCTGGTGGGCAACCCGAATTGCGGCAAGACCACCCTGTTCAACCGGCTGACGGGCCTCAAGCAGAGCACCGGCAACTACCCGCGGGTCACCATATCGGTCAAGGCGCACGAGTTCACCCACAAGGGCGCGCGCATCCGCCTGGTGGACCTGCCTGGAATATACTCGCTGAACTCCCAGTCGCCGGAGGAACGGGCCGGCCGCGACTTCATCCAGGACCAGCACCCCGACGTCGTCCTCAACCTGCTCGATGCCGGGAACCTGGACCGCAGTCTGTTCCTCACCACCCAGCTCATCGAAATGGGCTGCCCGCGTGTCTATGCCCTCAACATGATCGACGAGGCGCGCCGTCGGGGGATCTCCCTCGACACCAAGGGGCTGTCGTCGATGCTCGGCGGCCCGGTGATCGAGACCATGGCCCTGAAGGGGGAGGGGCTGGACCTGCTGCTGGATGCCGTTGTCGACATGGCGGAGGCCAGCGCGCCGGTGCCGGCCATGGTCATCTCCTACGACCGGCACCTTGAGAAGTCCATCAGTCGGGTGCAGGCCCTGGTCAGCGACCTGCATCCCGGGACGATGGATACCCGCCAGAGCCGCTGGCTGGCCATCAAGCTGCTGGAGGGCGACGATGACGTCCTGCTGCAGGAGGCCGATCACGACCATCTCGTCGAGATGGTCCGCCGCGAGCGCTATGACCTGGCGCGGACCCACGGCGACGAGACCGAGCTGATGATCGCCGACGGCCGCTATGGCTTCATCCACGGCCTGCTGGCCGAGGCGCGAACCATCGCTCCCGATCACGACGTCCGCCTCGAACTGACCCGGCGCATCGACCGGGTCATGCTCCACCGCATCTTCGGCGTGCCGCTGTTCATCGCTCTTCTGTGGGTGATGTTCGAAACCACCTTCGTCCTTGGGACCTATCCCACCGGCTGGATCGATGCCGGCATGAAGATGTTCACGGCCTGGGTCGCCGGTCTCATCCCCGTCGGCCTGGTCCACGAGGTGGTGGTCAACGGCGTGCTCGCCGGCATCGGCGGCACCATCGTCTTCCTGCCGAACGTCGTCATCCTGTTCTTTTTCATGGCGGTGTTCAGCGAGACCGGCTACCTGGCGCGCACCACCTTCCTGGTGGACCGGCTGATGCATCCCTTCGGGCTGCATGGCAAGGCCTTCATCCCCCTGGTCATGGGCTTCGGCTGCAACGTGCCGGCCATCATGGCCACCCGCACCATCGAAAGCGCCCGCTCGCGCCTGATCGCCATCCTGATCACGCCGTTCATGGCCTGCTCGGCGCGCCTGCCGGTGTTCATCCTGTTCGCCGGGGCCTTCTTCGCCGACTGGGCCGGAACCGTGGTGTTCGGCATGTACCTGCTCAGCATCGTCATCGCCGTCTCCTCGTCGATCATGATCGGCCGGTTCGTCCTGCGCGGCGGCCACGAGCCCTTCGTCATGGAGTTGCCGCCCTACCGGGTGCCGAGCCTCAAGACCGTGTTCTTCCACATGTGGGACAACGCGGTCGAGTTCCTGCACAAGATCGGCGGCGTCATCGTCATCGGCTCGATGGTGATCTGGTTCCTGCAGGCGTTTCCCCGCGACGTGGCGTGGACCATGGACTATGACGCCGCGATCGCCATGGAGCATGGCGCGCGGACCGAAGCCCAGTCCTCCGAGCGTGATGAGGCCATCGCCGCCCTGGAACTGCGCAAAAAGAAGGAAAAGCTCGAGAGCAGCTATCTGGCCCGGGCCAGCATGGCCATCAGCCCGCTGTTCGAGCCCCTGGGATTCGGCTGGAAGGACACCACCGCCATCATGACCGGCTTCCTCGCCAAGGAGGTGGTGGTGGCCAGCTATTCCGTGCTGTACGCCCAGACGAGAGACCCGGAGTCGCCCGGACTGCGCTCGGCCCTGTCCGCGGCCATGAGCCCGCTGGTGGCCCTGGCCTTCATGGTCTTCGCCCTTCTCTATTCGCCGTGTCTTTCCACCATCGCCGTCATCCGCCGTGAGACCGGAAGCTGGCACTGGTCCGCGTTTTCCGTGGCCTTCTCCTTCGCCCTGGCCTGGTTCCTGACGTTCTGGATCGTCACCATCGGGAGGTTCTTCACATGATGAACGGGGATGACCTGTGGAACTACTCGGTGCTGGCCATCATCGCCATCGTCTGCGCCGCGTATATCGTCCACCACCTCCGGCGCCTGTTCGGCCGTGGCGGAGGGGGAGCCTGCGGCGGCTCGTGCTGTTCCAGCAACGGCACCTGCGGCGGGGAGACCAAGGTCGGCGGCGGGTAATAAATGAAGGTGCATCCTGGTGCGCCGTGGCGGAAGTCCGTTCCCCATCAGGCGGCCAGAGGCTTGCCGGACATGGTCCACTAGCCCGCATTTCTCACCGGTCCGACGGATGCTGGCTTGATCCTTGATCCGCCTATGATTTTTCCTCCCTTGCCAATACAACCAGTATTGTCGGCGGTCGGAAAAATCATAGGTGAATCAAATCTCTGCGCCATCATTCCGCGTCCCGGTGAGAAATGCGGGCTAGAAGGGCTTGGCCAGGGTCCGGTTGAAGTAGTCGATGAAATTGCGACCCACCCCCCTATACGTTCCTCACCGCCAATGGAGTCGCCATTTCCGCCACGATGTACTTAGTACCCCACCATCTCGTTTTCAGCCCATCACTCGAAGGTGAAGAGGGTGTTGAAGCAGGCCAGCTCCAGCAGGTCCTTCACGTCGCCCTGCTGTTTGGCCAGGACCACCGCGGCGCCGGCCGCTCCCGCCTTTTCGCGGAGCGTGAGAAGCATGCCGAGCCCCGCCGAATCCATATAGGTGAGTCCCCCGAGGTCGACGACGATGGCGTCGCCCCCCCCTTTGACGATCTGGGGAATGAGAGAATCGAAGGCGCCCCGGTCGGAAAGAGTCAGATCCCCCTGGAGGGCGACCGCTGCGCGACCGCCACTGGTGGTCAGATGGTATTTCATCGCCGTAAGTCCCCCCCTTATTTAGTGCTTCAGGCCTCGTCCATCCGGCCGGCCGTCAAGACCATAAGCAGGACCAGGAACGTTGGCGTCAGCCCCAGGGCGAGATAAAACATGGCATGAAAGCCCAGCAGGAAGGTGCTGAAGTAGGCCAGCAGCCCGACCAGCGCGATTGCGATGATGCCGAACGTCTTGACGGTAACCGACATGTTCCACCCCTCCGATTCCAACCCACGGATGACGTCGAGTTAATACCATTCGGGGCATTCTGTCCACCACGGCAAAACCGAGCGGCGAAAAATTCTGTTGCCATCGGTCCGTGGGACGGGTCATCGTGCCGGGGGAACCGGGTGAGGAAAGGCGTGCCATGACGGTTAAGATCTACCACAACCCACGGTGCAGCAAGTGCCGCGAGACCATGGACCTGCTGAAGGACCGGGGCATCGAGCCGACGGTGATCGAGTATCTGGCGACTCCGCCCACCGTGGACGAGTTGCGGGGCATCCTGGCCCTGCTCGGGATAGCGCCACGCGACCTGTTGCGGAATAAGGAGGGGAAGGAAGCCGGCCTCGACGACCCCGCCCTCAGCGATGAGCAGATCATCGCCGGCATGGCGGCGAACCCGGCCACCATCGAGCGGCCGATCGTCATCGCCGACGGCCGCGCCGTCATCGGCCGCCCGCCACGGAAGGTACTGGAAATCCTGTAGGAGCCGCCGCCGCCGTCACCAGGGTCGGGGACGCCAGGGTCATCAGGCCTTGCCCGCCCCACCCAGGTGGAGGGCATAGAGCTTGTCCTCATTCATGATGTGCGCCGGCAGCCAGGGAACCAGCAGCGCCAGGAGCCGCTGCGGCCCCCCAGCCCTATCCCCCTCGGCGCCCTTGTGGCGAAGCGCCTGGACATCGGCGAGCAGACTCGCGTGACTGCCGCGGTGGTAGAACAGCCCAGGATAGCCGGCGGCCCGCATCAGCCGCTCCTCCCGCCTGAAATGGTCGCCAAGATGGGCGATCACCTCGTCCAGCAGCACCCCAAACGCCGCCGGATCATTTGCCAGATCAGTCAAGGCGACCCGGTTGACGAGATCGATCAGATCGCGGTGATCACCATCCATCTCCGCCGACCCGACGCTCAGTTCCTCGCTCCACTCCAGCACACCCCACCTCCGCCCCATCACCCTTGAAGCCTCCCCGAGCTTACCCCACCCCACGGCAATTTGCGATGCCCAGGGGGGGGTGCTCAGCGATGAGCGTCCCTACCGCGATCTGGGGAGGCTGTCTGCCAATCCACTCTGTGACATCACGATACGAGGTGCCTATAGACGGATAACTAGGAATTATGCCCCCCCCTGCCTATGACTTTGATCGTCACCTGGCCGAGATGCTAAGGTGGGAAGCAGAAGCAGGTGAGGCAGCCTTCCAGCTTTCTGGATGGACAAACCCTCCAGACGAAGTCGCTATTCCGTGGGAGTTCCTAAATAATATATGGAAATCGTCTCTCTCATATGTAAACGAATACGTTGAGAATGAGGCTGCCATCAAATTCCTTGATGGCGAGCAATTTTTGGGCAGACCTGAGCGGTTTTTGATTCTACCGAATGCTACCACTGCGCTTCATCTTGCTATTGCGTCGGCTGTTGATGTCTGGAACGTAAAGTGCGTGGGGATAGTGCATCCCGCCTACTTCGCTGTCGGGGAAATTTGCTCCTCACTCGGCCTTAGCCAGATCAACGCGAACATCGATTCGTGGGCTGATGGCGGGCTCGCTATCGCGGATCCCTTTGTCACCATGGACGCCCTCTCCGAAGTGGACCTGATCGTGCTTACCACACCAATGTATGGTGCCGGCCTTGACCTAAGTATGTTCGCAAGCGATATGCTTGCGCATGGTCGTAAACTCAACAAGTGTTTCTTGATTGATGCTGTATACGAAGGAATGCAACTTACTAAATCCAGTAACAGCAGCAATGTCTTTTTTCGTCAATTCTCCGACACATGTCCACGAACACTGTATGTCCATTCTCCTTCAAAGGTTCTTTTTTTGAACGGAGCCAAGGCCGCAGTTCTCACAGGAGATGAGAATGCAATCATCAAGGCAAACGAAATTCGAAACATCAAAGCCGGGACCGTCACGGCGTTCCAGGCGCTGCTGATTCAGGCATTGTCGTCCAGTCAGCTTCCACGTAATGTTGCCGACGCCATGGGACAAAATATCGAAAAGGTTCGAGGCAATCTTGATGCACTGTCTGTTCTAGCCGCGTCCCGAGGATGGAGAACCGTGGAGAGCATGGTTGGAATTCACACGGTTGTCTTTGACCCTTCGAAGGTTCTCTCCCTAAAGGATCTGACGGATTTCGGCCTGAGATTGCTGCGTGCCTCTGGCGTATTTGCCGTACCACTTGCCGGGCTTGGATACTGCCAGGACGCCCCGATGGGCTACAGAGTCAATCTTGCTGCGAACTGGTCGTCAATTTCCGCTGCCTTCCTGCGTTTGGCCGAGTTTCACGCCAATTTTTGATACCGTGCGCAAGGCGTCCGCTACTGTCTCCAACGAAGTTATCTTCAAGAAGTCAACACCAATGACAGAAAGGCATCTCTTAACGTCTTCGGGAGTCGTTGCCTTATTCAGTTGTTTCATAATGGCTGTGCCGACCGCGATCATTACCGCCGTCTGAATTAGGCAGCCTATCGTGGCGCGTGCCGCCTTGACGATTATAAGAGCGAAAACGGCCGCCGTGAGGACCTGCACAATAACGGATCCTGCGCGAACTTCTAGTATAGTATACTCGACACCTAGACCACCGCCGACGGTATCAATGACCCCAAAAATCTTCCGCACCTCGTCGATCCCGATTTCTCGGTCAAGGCCTTCGAAAACGAACTCCACGATGGCCGGAGTTTTGTAAAGCTCCGTATCGGAAAGATATTCTGCTGGATAACGGCCGAACGTGAGGAGCTTTTCAAAATAGTTAGCTCGTTCATCGAGAAGATATGACTTTTCAAAATCTGCAATTACTACAGCTTTCGATCGAATCCACTGAAGAACCTTAAGCAATTCTGGAATTCTGAATTGTCCAACCGAGAAATGGAAATCAATGGCACGAAAGATGTTTTTGAGCGACTCATTCGACTCGATCACATGAGGGTGCCTCAGGGCGCCGTTTAGAGCACGAATTGCTGCACGTGCCAAGTTTGGCATATGCCGGAGCGAAGGCGAGATGTAAATATACAGATTAAATAGCTCAGGATAACGGCGATTTGTTTCAAAATTCTCGAGAAGTGCACGTGACGTAACCTCGTCCAACTCACTGATGTCAAGTTCTGTGTCGAGATATTTATACATTACTTTGCTGATGGACGTTGCATCAAAAAGGTACGACCCAATATAGTCAAGGCTAAATTTGACACCTGACAGATCGCAACCTTTGAACATGAAGTTATATGGCGTCATATCCGCCAAATCAGCATTGACGAACCGGCATTGCTCGAATGTTATGTTTTCAAAACCTGCCCCTTTGAATGAGCAGTCTGTAAACGAGCAACGTTCAAAGCGAACGTCAAATGCTGTTGTATTGAAGAAATCACACCCTTCAAACGTGCAATTTTGAAAATAAGAGCGACTGATCTCTCCAGCATTTAGGCGGACGCGGACGAACATGGACGAGGTGACTGTCGTGTTGCAAATACCGCTGTTACCGAAATAAACTTTATCGAAAGTGCAACAGTCAATAATCGAGCCAACAAAGTCTGAGCGATCAATATTAGTAGAAGAAAAATGGCATTGTTCAAGGCGCGCGCCGCGAAAGTCGCTCCTGTAAAATGATGGTACCGTATCGTATTTCCGCGTATCAATTCGGATAAAATGTACATATTGGAAGCTGCCGTGCCACCTTGAGGGATCTTCTCCCTGGGCGAACGACTTCGGATAAGCCGGCAGTACCATTCTATAATTCCTAGTTATCCATCTACAGGTACCCGCCAAGCCGGACACCCACCTAATCATCCTCTACACTATTATTGCTAGCGAAAAAGTCAATAGGCCCGTCGACAGGGATATGAAACATCATCTCTGACTCGACGCATGCATATAACGAATCGCATACCATCCGACATCGTATGGGACGAATCACCGCGCGCACAGGCGGACTGCTGGGAGACATATGCTCTGTATCGGCAAGCAAGACTCAAATGCATGCCATATTGCGACTCAAGCTACAAAAACACGGTTGCATGTCATCGAGTGTTATCGCCTTGCGCCTGGACAGGTTTCGGCACACCAAGGCGGGCTTTTGGGGTGGGACGGATTTCATCTAAACCATGACTGACACGACGACGATTGACGAGGCGAGCGAGTTGTTTCTTTTCCACTGTCGCGTGGGGAAGGTGCTGTCTGCGAATACGCTGCGTGCCTATACGTTGGACCTGGCCGATTTTGCCGCGTTCAGCGGTGGCGGCATGCCGGTCGTGACCGTTGACCGCGAGCATCTGCGCCGGTACGCACACCATCTTCTCGTGGGGCGGGGGCTGAAGGAGACCAGTCTGAAGCGGCGCATGGCCTGTCTCAAGGTGATGTTCCGCTGGCTGGAGCGGGAGGAGACGGTGGCGTTGAGCCCGTTTCACCGACTCGACCTGTCCATCCGCCTGCCGAAACGGCTGCCGCGGGCGCTTGGCCGCGACGAGCTGGTCCGTCTGCTGGAGGCGGCTCGAGTCGCGGCGCCGGATCCGGAGGGCGGCAGCTTCTCCGCCCTGACGACTCGGACCGCCGTCGTGCTGATGATCGCGACCGGCATGCGGGTGGGTGAGGCGGTCGGACTGGCGTGCATTGATGTCGATCTGGCGGATGGCGTGATTCGCGTGCATGGCAAGGGGGACCGGGAACGGCGGGTCTTCGTCGCCGGCGCCGAGGGACTCCTGCGACGCTATCTGGCGACTCGCCACGCCCTGGCGCCGACGATCACCAACCTTCTGGTGACACGGGAGGGAAAGCCGCTGACCGCCCAGGCGTTGCGCCGCCGCCTGCGCCGCCTGGCCGAGTCGGCCGGGTTGCCGCGGCGGGTGACGCCTCACATGCTGCGCCACTCGGCGGCGACCCGTCTGCTGGAGGCCGGGGTCGACATCCGCATCGTGCAGAAACTGCTGGGCCATGCCAGCATCAGCACGACACAGATATATACTGCGGTGTCCGACGCCACCTTGAAGTCGGCCATCGTCGGAGCCGGGGTCCTGGATCGGCTGGCGTCGGAGCGTCCGTGAGTATGGACCACTCTTGTCTTGCGTCCGTTTCCTATTTGTGCGATATCTGATGGCTGAGGAGCGTCCACGGTCTCCGTGGCGTACGGTTACAGGTGATCCAGGCGATGAAGCCGCTTGTCGTCCCCGATGCCCATGTCGCGTTGGCACACCGCCTGGCCGAGGCCAGCGGGGCCATCATCCGCCGCTATTTCCGCCAGGTCGTGGTCATCGAGGACAAGGAGGATGCCAGTCCGGTGACCATTGCCGACCGTGAGGCCGAGCAGGCCATGCGCCGCCTGATCGCCGAGGCCGCTCCCGATCACGGCATCATCGGCGAGGAGTTCGGCCGCGAGCGCGGCGATGCCGAGTGGGTGTGGGTGCTCGACCCCATCGACGGCACCCAGGCCTTCATCACCGGCAAGCCCTCGTTCGGGACCCTGATCGCCCTTGCCCATGGGGGGCGCCCGGTGCTCGGGATCATCGACCAGCCCATCACCGGCGAGCGCTGGATCGGCGGACTCGGCCGCCCGACGACGCTGAACGGCGCTCCCGTCGCCGTGCGCGGGTGCGCCAGTCTCGGCGCGGCCTACCTCTACACCACCTCGCCCCACCTGTTTCCCGACCCCGAGAAGGCCGCCTTCGGCCGCCTCGAAGCCGAGGTCAAGCTGAGCCGGTTCGGGGCCGACTGCTACGCCTACGCCCTGCTGGCCACCGGATTCGTGGACCTGGTGGCCGAGTGCGGGCTCAAGGTCTATGACCACGCCGCCCTCGTCGCGGTGATCGAGGCCGCGGGCGGCATCGTCACCGACTGGGCGGGGGCGCCGCTTGGCCTCGTCTCCAACGTCTGCGTGCTGGCCGCGGGTGATCGCCGCTGTCATGATCTGGCAAGAGGCATCCTCTCGGGTGCCCTCCCATGAACGAAGGACACCCCATGCGCCGGTTCGTTGCCGCCCTGCTGATCGTCCTGTCGCTGTCGACCGCCGCCCTGGCCGGGGATGCGGCCCCGACCCATGGCATCGCCATGCACGGCACGCCGAAGTATGCCCCGGACTTCCGGCATTTCGCCTACGTCAACCCCGATGCGCCCAAAGGGGGAGAGGCGCGGCAATACGCCATCGGCACCTTCGACAGCCTGAACCCGTTCATCGTCAAGGGCCAGTCTGCGGCGGGGCTGGGCACCCTCACCTACGACACCCTGCTGACGTCGGCGGCCGACGAGGCTTTCAGCGCCTATGGCCTGCTGGCGGCCACCGTCGAGACCCCGTCCGACCGCTCGTGGGTGGCGTTCACCCTGCGGCCGGAGGCCCGGTGGAGTGACGGCGCCAGGATCACCGCGGATGACGTGGTGTTCAGCTTCGAGATTCTGAAGACGAAGGGACAGCCATTCTATCGCCTGTACTTCGCCGACGTGATGAAGGCGGAGAAGGAGGGCGACCTGCGCGTCCGTTTCACCTTCAAGCCGGGAGAAAACCGCGAGTTGCCGCTGACCATCGGTCAGATGCCGATCCTGCCGAAGCACTACTGGCAGGGCCGCGACTTCGAGGCCACCACCCTGGAAACGCCGGTCACCAGCGGCCCCTATCGCGTCGAGTCCTTCGAACCGGGGCGTTTCATCGTCTATCGCCGCGACCCGGACTACTGGGGCCGTGCCCTCGCGGTGAAGAAGGGATTCGACAATTTCGACCGCATCCGTTTCGACTATTACCGGGACACGACGGTGGCCCTCGAGGGATTCAAGGCTGGTGCCTATGACTTCCGCGAAGAAAATGTCGCCAAAATGTGGGCCACCGCCTATGACTTTCCCGCCGTTGCCCAGGGACTGGTCAAGAAAGAAGAACTTAAGAACGGCATGCCGTCTGGTATGCAGGGCTTTGTATTCAACCTCCGCCGCCCCCTGTTCTCCGATCAACGGGTGCGTCGTGCACTGGCCTACGCCTTTGACTTCGAATGGAGCAACAAGACCCTGTTTCATGGGCAGTATACCCGTACCGACAGCTACTTCGCCAACTCGGAGCTTGCCGCCAAGGGCTTGCCGACGCCGGCCGAACTGGCGGAGCTGGAGCCGTTCCGCGGTCAGATTCCCGACGAGGTCTTCACCAGCGAATACAGGCCGCCCGTGACCGACGGCTCGGGCAACATCCGCGACAATCTGCGCGTCGCCGGTGAGTTGCTGAAGCAGGCCGGGTGGGACATCCGCGATCGCCGTCTGGTGAATGCCAGGACCGGGACCCCCTTCCAGTTCGAGATCCTCCTGCAGGAACCGGTGTGGGAACGCATCACCCTGCCCTTCGTGCGCAACCTGGAAAAGCTCGGCATCGTCGCCACCGTGCGCACCGTGGACTCGGCCCAGTACAAGAACCGCACCGACGCGTTCGACTTCGACCTGGTGGTGGAGCGTTGGGGCCAATCGCTGTCGCCTGGCAACGAACAGCGCGAGATGTGGGGCTCGACCGCCGCCGACATGCGAGGCAGCCGCAACTCTGCCGGACTGAAAAACCCGGCGGTAGATAAACTGGTCTCCCTGGTGATCGCCGCTCCCGATCGTGACTCGCTGATGGCCCGCGTCAAAGCCCTCGATCGGGTGCTGTTGTGGGAGCACCTGGTGATCCCCCACTGGCACATCCCCTATGACCGCGTGGCCTACTGGCGCAAGTTCCGCCGGCCGGACGTCGTGCCCATGCACGGCTACCAATTCATGGCGTGGTGGATCGATCCGGACGGCAACAGGTGAGCAGGCCGTTCTTCTAGGTCAATCGGGTGAAAAGAGTGTAATATGGTTTCCACTTCCAAATAGAACTTGCCGGCAGCATAGCTTAAATACAAGCAAAGCATGCATAGCATCTCAGGAATCCCCTCATTTAATACTAAAAATAATCCGCATTGCCTGTTATAATTGTTTCACATAACTTGTACAATGGAATGCGGCAATGGATCAGGCAAAGGTTGCGATTGGTCGGCGCGTCGAAGATGTAAAAAGTACATCGATGCGGTTTTTGATGGTGATATGTATGCGAAGCGCGTGTAACAGGGGCAAATGTCCGGGCAGGAACGCTGCGACGGATTCATAGGCAGTTGCATCCTGGACGAATTTCGGATTCAGTGGGGCATGGCCAAATTCCCCCCAGACGTAGATGTCCTGCCGCCGTTTGCCCTCAGGCCGCCGACGCTTGGGCTGTTGGAGGAGAACGCCCGGCTTCAGTCGGAGAACGCGGCACTTCGAGACGAGATAGCCCGGCTGAAGGGGCTGAAGGGTAAGCCGATTATAAAGCCGTCGGTTGCTGCGAAGCCGGCCAAGCCCTCGGGCATGGAGAAGGCCACCGAGCCGAAGGGTGCGAAGTCGGGCAAGCGGACCAAGAAGCGGCCCCGGCCGAACAGTCCGCTGGTGCGCCACGAGAATCAGACGGTCACGATTTCGGACGTGCCTGCCGGCTGGCGCTTCAAGGGCTATGAGGTCTACACCGTGCAGGACCTGAGGATCGAAGTCCGCTCGGTGCGTTACCGTCGGGAACGCTGGCTCACGCCCGATGGCAGGACCGTGGTGGCACCGCTGCCCGAAGGGGTTGGCGGCCATTTCGGGCCAGAACTGAAGCGCTTCATCATCGGCCAGTACCACCAGGGCCAGACGACGGTGCCCCGGCTGGTGGCACTGCTGCACAGCCTTGGCCTTGCCATTTCCAAGCGGCAGGTGATGCGGATCCTGGTCGAAGACAACCAGGCCTTCATCGACGAGGCGCGCGACGTGCTGCGGGCCGGGCTGTCCCATGGCGGCTTCATATCGGCCGACGACACCGGCGCCCGGCACAAGGGCAAAAACGGCGTCTGCACCCAGATCGGCAACGGCCGCTTCACCTTCTTCGCGACCACGGACTCCAAGAGCCGCGTCAATTTCCTGTCGCTGCTGCGCGCCGGCCATACCGATTAGGAGCCCCCCAACCTTAACCGAATCGGCGCTGTACACGTTGGGCGTGACCTCTCGCCATTTGCTATGTGACGTTCTAGAGCATTTTCAGGCCGAGCGTCCATAACCGGCATGGCGGAAATAGTTTGAGCACTCGTTTGGCGAGAATTTGTCGAGGCATTCGCCGATGGTTGACCAGAGCGCCTCGACGGTCC
>JAMOBE010000082.1:0-16637 GCA_039908285.1 Alphaproteobacteria bacterium | reverse complement strand
TCACCCCGGCCCTCTCCCCCTCAAGGGGGAGAGGGAGTGAGTTATGAGAAGTGCCGTTCATGCTTTCATTCCCTTGACTGCCCCCGGCCGATTGCCCATTAGCGGCCGGCCATTTCCTTGGGGTTGAACTTTAGCCTGACTTCACGCCAGCGCTCGTACTTGGTCGGCGGCGCCTGGATGGGGCTGCACGTATGGACGGCCCGCTTGGCGCTCTCGGCGGCGGCCAGATAGAAGGAGTCGCTGGACAGCCGGGCGTCCTGCACGATTTCGGCCCGCACGACCCGGCCATCCTGGGCGAACTGGACCCTGATCTCGACGACGAGGTCGCGGGCGTCGCGGGCTCCGGCCGGCACGTTCCAGCAGCGCTCGATCTGGGCGCGGATGGCGTCGATTTCCGACAGCGTCATCGGCGCGTCCATGTTGGACGTGGGACCCGAGGCGGCGAGGCCGGCCAGCGTCTTCGCGAACTCGTCGCTGGGCGGCG
This sequence comes from Alphaproteobacteria bacterium, assembly GCA_039908285.1. Classification (GTDB taxonomy): domain Bacteria; phylum Pseudomonadota; class Alphaproteobacteria; order Rhodospirillales; family Rhodospirillaceae; genus JAMOBE01. Next base: position 16,153 of record JAMOBE010000082.1, on the reverse strand, counting down.
GGGGCGGCGGCTTGGCCTTGGCCTTCTTGTCGGTCTCGGTGTCCTTGCGGGTCGGCGCCAGCTTCTCCACCGACTTCAGCAGCGAGTTGAAGTCGTCCGGCCGCGGCTTTTGCGGCGTCTTCTCCGGCGGCTTCACGTCGGGCTTTGGCGGCGTCACCTTGGCCTCCTCCGGCCGGGGCTCGGGCTTTTTCGGCTCGGGCCGAGGCTCGGGCTTTGGGGCCGGCTCGGGCGGCGGCGGAGGGGGTGGTGGCGGAGGAGGCGGTGGCGGCGGCGGTGGCTTGACCGGCTCCGGCTCGTGCTTGGGCTCGGGCTTGGGCGGCTCGGGCTTGGGCTCGGGTTTCGGCGGCTCGGGCTTCGGTTCCTCGGTCGGCTTGACCACCGTCGGGGGCAGGTTGGTCTTCTCCGCCACCTTCAGTGCCTTGAAGTCGACGATCTCCACCGCGATCGGTTCGTCGATGACCGGCTTCGGCCGCAGGAAGTCGGGCAGCCCCAGCCAGGCGAGCAGCAGGATCGCCAGATGCAGAATCACGGAATAGAGAAAGGGCATGCCCATTCGCGCTCAGCGGCTCCCCTTGCGCGAGGACTTCGCGGCGGCGGCGGCGGAATCCGGCAGTTCGGCCACCAGAGCCACCTTGCTGAAGCCGGCGGAGTTGATGCCGCCCATGACCTCCATGATGCGGCCGTACTGGATGCCCTTGTCGCCGCGCACGAAGATCCGGGTGTCGGGCTTGGCTCCGGCGATGGCGACCAGCCGGGGGCCGAGTTCGTCCATGGTCACGGCGGTTTCCTGGATGAAGATGGTCCCCTTGGTGTCGATGCTGACGGTCAGCGGCCGGTCGTCCCCCTGCAGCCCGGAGGCGCGGGTCTTCGGCAGGTCCACCTGCACGCCGACAGACATCAGCGGCGCGGTGACCATGAAGATCACCAGCAGCACCAGCATGACGTCCACCATCGGCGTCACGTTGATGTCGCTCATCTGGCGTCCCCCGCGCCGTCCCCCGCGCCGGGACCCTTCCTTGTTGATGAAGGCGGCCATGGCGGTCAGCCCCGCTCTTCGAGCTGGCGCGACAGGATGGCGCCGAACTCGCCCGAGAAGGCCTCCAGCCGCTTGGCGTAGCGGTCGATGTCGGTGGACAGCTTGTTGTAGGCGATCACCGCCGGGATGGCGGCCACCAGGCCGAGGGCCGTCGCGAACAGGGCCTCGGCGATGCCGGGGGCCACCACGGCGAGACTGGTGTTCTTCGACATGCCGATGGCGTGGAAGCTGTTCATGATGCCCCACACCGTGCCGAACAGCCCGATGAACGGCGCCACCGAGCCGGTGGAGGCCAGGAAGCCCACCCGCCGCTCGAGCTGGTCCAGTTCGCGCCCCAGCGCCACCTGCATGACCCGATCGATGCGCTGCGGCAGGCTGGCTCGTCCCGCATCCCGCGTCACCCCCTTGGCCGTCGCCCGCCGCCACTCGCGCATGGCGGCGACGAAGACCGAGGACATGGGATCGAGGGGCCGGCTGCCGATCCGGTCATAGAGATCGTCGAGCGAGCCGCCCGACCAGAAGCTCTCCTCGAACTGATCGGCGCGGGCGTTGAGCCGGCGCATGCGGATCACCTTGTCGAAGATGATGCCCCACGACCACAGCGACGCGGCCATCAGAAGCATGATCACCGCCTTGACGATAAGATCGGCGCGCATGAACAGTGCCCACATGGACAGGTCCACCGCCGCTGCCGTTCCCCCGAGAGCCACCGTCTCCACGAGTTGCGTCTCCATCACTTACCGTACCTCGTTAACTTACTGTACCTCGCTGACGAAAATCTTCAGCGTCTCCCGAACCTCCCGGGGGATCCGGGCCGGCCGGCCGGTATCGAGCCGAATGCAGGCGATCCGCACCCGGCAGCGCATGATCGGCTCCTCGTCCCGCACCACCGCCTGGTCGAACTCCATGGACGCGCCACCAAGGGCGACCAGCCGGCTGTGAACCTCGAGCGCATCGTCAAGACGCGCCGGCGAGAGATAGTCGCTCTCGCAGCGGCGCACGGCCAGGGCCAGCGGAAAGCCAGCCTCGCCGGCCATCAGGCTGCTGTGGCGGTGGCCGGCCAGACGCATCATCTCGGTTCGCGCCCGCTCTGTGTAGCGCAGATAGTTCATGTAGTACACCACGCCGGCGGCGTCGGTGTCCTCGACGTAGACCCGCAGGGGGAAGACGTGCACGCCCCCCCGCACGACCCCGGACCCGGGCTCAGCCATCGCCATCCCCCCCGCCCGCGAGGAGCTGGAGCTGCACCGGCCGGCTGGGCGGCATCAGCCCGAGGTGGCGGAAGCCGCTCTCCGACAGGACGCGCCCACGCGGTGTCCGCTGCAACAGACCAAGCTGCAGCAGGAACGGCTCCACCACCTCGTCCAGGGTGTCCCGTTCCTCGGCCAGGGCGGCGGCCAGGGTCTCCACCCCGACCGGCCCGCCGCCGTAATTGTCGGCGATGCAGCGCATATAGCGCCGATCGAGGGAATCGAGTCCGAGGTCGTCCACGTCAAGCCGCCGCAGGGCGGCATCGGCGGCGGTGGCGTCCACCGGGCTCACTCCGTCCACCGCGGCGAAGTCCCGCACCCGCCGCAGGAGCCGCCCCGCCACCCGTGGAGTGCCCCGCGCCCGACGGGCAATCTCGCGCGCTCCGGCGGCGGCCAGATCGAAGCTCAAGACCCGCGCGCCGCGTCGCACCACCAGCTCCAGATCCTCGGTCGAGTAGAAGTCGAGCCGCAGGGGAATGCCGAAGCGGTCCCGCAGCGGCGTGGTCAACAGGCCGGTGCGGGTGGTGGCCCCCACCAGGGTGAAGGGCTGCAGGTCGATGCGCACCGAGCGCGCCGCCGGCCCCTCGCCGATGATCAGGTCGAGCTGGAAGTCCTCCATCGCCGAATAGAGCACCTCCTCGATCTGCGGGCTGAGGCGGTGGATCTCGTCGATGAACAGGACGTCGCGGTTCTCGAGATTGGTCAGGATGGCGGCCAGGTCGCCTGCCCGCTGGATCATCGGACCCGACGTGGCCCGAAAGCCGACGCCAAGCTCCCGGGCGACGATCTGCGACAGGGTGGTCTTGCCGAGGCCCGGCGGTCCCGACAGCAGCACGTGGTCCATGGCCTCGCCGCGCTCGCGCGCCGCGGTCACGAACACCCGCAGGTTGTCGCACACCGCCCGCTGGCCGATGAACTCGGCCAGGGTCTGCGGACGCATGTGCGCGTCCACGTCCCCCGACTGCCGTTCCCCGCCCACCAGACGATCCCCGCGCTCGGCCATGCCTCTACGCTCCCGCCGCCTGGCCCAGGTCCCTCAGCGCCGCCCGTACCAGACCGGCGACGCCGCCCGCCTCCCCCTGGGTCCGGACGAGCCGCGCCACCACCGAGAAGGCTTCGCTGCGGCCATAGCCGAGGTTCACCAGCGCCGACACCACATCCTCGACCACCGACGGCTCGGCGGCATCCGGTCCGGCGGCGGCGCCTCCCCCTCCCGCGGCGGCCGGCCGGCCGGCGGCGCCGGGCACCATGTCGGCCACCCGGTCCTTCAGTTCGTTGAGCACGCGGGCGGCCAGCTTCGGCCCGACCCCGGTGGCCCGCAGCAGCATGCCCTTGTCCCCGGCGGCGATGGCCGTCGCCAGCTGGTCGGGAGACAGCACCGACAACAGCGACAGCGCCACCTTGGCCCCCACCCCCTGCACCGAGATCAGGCGGCGGAACCAGTCGCGTTCGGCGGCCTCGTGGAAGCCATAGAGGGTGATGGCGTCCTCCCGCACCTGCATCTCGATCAGCAGCGAAATGGCCTGGCCGGCCCCGGGCAGGCGCCCCAGGGTGCGGGCGGAACAGGAGACCAGATAGCCGACACCGGCGACGTCGAGAACCACCCAGTCCTCACCGCGCGAGTCGATCAGGCCCATCAGCTTGGCGATCATGGTCTGTGCTCCCGTGCCGCGGCCTGCGCCGCCTCGGCCTCGGCGTGACGATGGGCGGAGGAGCGATGGTGGGCGTGACAGATGGCGACCGCCAGCGCGTCGGCGGCGTCGGTGGTGGCGTTCAGGCACCCCGGCAGCAGCATGCGGACCATCAGGCCCACCTGCTGCTTGGCGGCATGTCCGGCCCCGACCACCGATTTCTTGATCAGGTTGGGCTTGTACTCGAACACGGGAACGCCGGCCTGGGCCGGGGCGAGGATCACCACCCCGCGCGCCTGGCCGAGCTTCAGGGTCGAGGTGGGGTTGTCGTTGACGAAGGTCTCCTCCACCGCCGCCTCGTCCGGGGCATGGGCGGCGATCACGGCGGTGACGCCACCGTGGATCTGCGCCAGGCGCTCGGCCAGGGACATGCGGGCGTCCGTGCGGATCGCTCCGTCGGCGATATGGTGCAGGCGGTTGCCCATCACATCGATCACACCCCACCCCGTGGTGCGCAGTCCAGGGTCCAGTCCAAGCAGTATCATCGGCACGCCTATCGCGGCCGCAGGCCGCAACCAACAGGATTCGGTTCAGAGCCTAAAACGTATTCGGAAACAGGACTCCCTCTCCCCCTCGAGGGGGAGAGGGCCGGGGTGAGGGGGTGGGGCAACCGGCACGTTCCGGGGAGCTTCGCGCCCCCCTCACCCAACCCTCTCCCCCCTGAAGGGGGGGGAGAGGGCTTTTGACGCGCATGATAGCAATACATTTTCACTCTCTCAGGTGCCGAGACGATCCATGACCGCCTCGGGAACGTCGAAGTTGGCAGCCACCCGTTGGACGTCGTCGTTGTCGTCCAGGGCATCGAGGAACTTGAACAGGCTCTGCGCCGTCTCCTCGTCGGCGACCGGCACCGAGACCAGCGGCTTCCAGTCGAGACGGGCGCTTTCGGCCTCGCCGAAGCGGGCCTCCAGCGCCTCGCGCACGGCGTTGAGGTCGTCCGGGGCGGTGTAGACGTCGTGGCCACCGGACCCTGACTCGGCGTCCCGCGCCCCGGCCTCGATGGCCGCTTCCAGCATGTCGTCCTCGCCCGCCGCCGCCCCCGGGTAGTGGATGGCGCCCACCCGCTCGAAGTTGAAGGCGACGCTGTTGCTTTCGCCCAGCGTGCCGCCGTTCTTGTTGAAGGCGGCCCGCACCTCGGCGGCGGTGCGGTTGCGGTTGTCGGTCAGCGCCTCGACGATCACCGCGACGTTGCCGGGACCGTACCCCTCGTAGCGCACCTCCTCGTAACTGGCGGTGTCGGTGCCGGAGGTGGCCCTCTTGATGGCCCGCTCGATGTTGTCTCTCGGCATGTTCTGCACGCGCGCCGCCTGAATCGCGGCGCGCAGCCTCGGGTTCATGTCGGGCTGGGGAATCCCGGTCTTGCAGGCGACGGTGATCTCGCGGGCGAGCTTGGCGAACATCCTCGCCCGTTTGGCGTCCTGGGCGCCCTTGCGGAACATGATGTTCTTGAACTGGGAGTGACCTGCCATTCTCGAAAGTACCTGATCGGTTGGGCCAAGGGGGGCGCTCTTACCACATCTTGTGGCAGACGCCCAGCCAATGCTTCCGGTCCAGGGAAACCGGACCGGAGGTCACCAGCTAGCACGGCAATATGGCAACATTCTGGCGACGTTGCCAGTCCGTGAGTCAGGGTGTGAGTCGCTGGCGATCGTCACGGAGTCCTGCCCGTGGCCTCGGCGGCTGGAATGGCGGAAACGGCCGTGGTCTCGGGCAGCAGCAGGCCGCTGACGTGGGGGCCGGAGCCCAGCACGCCGCGCGCCGCGGCGGTGACCTCGGCGGCGGTGACGGCGTTGATGCGGTCCGGCCAGGCCTCCACGTCGGCCACGGTCTGTCCGGTGGAGAGTGCGGCACCAAGAACCCGCGCGCCGGTGGAGAGGGAGTCGCGCGCATAGGCGACGCTGGCCACCAGCCGCTTCCTGGCGCGGGCCACCTCGGAGTCACTGACGCCGTCCTTCAGCAGGCGGGCCAGTTCCGCCTCCAGCAGGGCCTGGACCTCGGCGATGGGCACGCCCGGGTTGGGACTGGCATGGACGGAAAAGGTGCCAAGATCGACCGCCGACGAGCCATAGGAGGACCCGGCCGAGGCGGCCAGCTTGCGATTGACCACCAGGCTCTGGTACAGGCGGCTGGTGGTGCCGCCGCCCAGCACCTCGGAGAGGACCTGGAGGGCGTAGGGCCAGGTCGGATGGCCCTGATCGAAATTGTAGCTCGGGGCCATGTACTGCCGGCTCCACGAGGGCTGCTGCACGTCGGGATGGCGCATCTCGATGACCACGTCGGCCCGGGGCGGCAGGTCGCGGATGCGGGCGCGGGGCGGCACGTCGCGGCGCGGCAGCACGCCATAGTACTTCTCGGCCAGTGGCTTCAGGGTTTCCACGGTGACGTCGCCGGCGACCAGCAGCACCGCGTTGTTGGGCGCGTAGTGGCGATGGTAGAAGTCGAGGGCCTGGTCGCGGGTCAGCTCCCGCAGCTCGTGGTCCCAGCCGATGATGGGGTTGCGGTAGGGATGCAGCATCCACAGGGCGGCATCCATGCGCTCGTTCAGCAGGGCCGACGGCTCGTTGTCGGTGCGCGAGCGGCGTTCCTCGCGGACGACATCACGTTCGGTGCGGAAGGTCTCGGGGTCGAGCCGGAGGTTCACCATCCGGTCGGCTTCCATCTTCATCACCAGTTCCAGGCGGTCGGCGGCGATGGTCTGGTAATAGCCGGTGTAGTCCGAGCTGGTGAAGGCGTTGTCGCGGCCGCCGTTGCGGGCGACGATCTTGGAGAACTCGCCCGGCGGCACCTGCCCGGTGCCCTTGAACATCATGTGCTCGAGCATGTGGGCCAGCCCCGACCGCCCCGGCGGCTCATCGGCGGCGCCCACCTTGTACCAGACCATCTGGGTCACCAGCGGCAGCCGGTGATTGGGAATGACCACCACCTGCATGCCGTTGGCGAGGGTGAAGGTCTCGGGGTCGAACACCTTGGCCGCGACCGGCGCGGCAACGGCCAACTCCAACCCCAACCCCAGCCCCAGCGCGACGACCAGCGGCCGGGCGATCGTTGCGAACACGGTCATCGTGGGTGTCATCCTCTGGTCTTTTCCCATGGCTTCCACAGTTCTCCGCATATGGGCAGGCGGGACGGCGGCGCAATACTGACCCTCTGGAATGGGGTCTTTAGAAGAGTCCCATCAGTGTCGTCCCGTCGCGGCGCCTGATGGTGGGGCTGCCACTGTCGGTGGGACTGGCGGCACTGGTGGTTTCAGTCTCCCCAGCCTGTTTCTCCCCAGCCGGCGGCTCCGGCGCGGGGTCGGCCCCACCCAGCACCAGACGCTCGGTGAAGGCCTTTTCCTCCTGGGCCAGGGCCGTCATCTCCCGGTCGAGGACGCGGCGGATGTCGGGGATGGACCGTTCCGCCCCGGCCGACCGCAGGAAGGCGATCTCCCCGAGGCTGCGACCCTTGGTGTCGATCCGGGTGAGGCCGCGGCGACCGGACGTACCGCCGTCGCGAACATCGGCCTCCACCAGGCGGGCGGAGCCGGCGCTTTGCGGTCGCAGCCCAAAGTCAGGCGGCAGCGCCAGCGGCGCCCGCGCCACATTTCGAGGATCGGGAGCGTTCTTGTCATAGGCAAGCAGCTTGCGCGGTTCACTGCATCCGGAAAGAGTCGCCGCTATGACGGCAACAACTCCAACGATCAGGCCGACCCGACCAGACATGTTTCTCTCCAGAACTCCGGCTTCAGATCTCCACCGTTATTCATAGGTCAATTTGGCCGGCGGGACAAGTCTTGACGAGGCCATGGTCCGGGCAATCGGGTGAACGGATCAATAGCCCTCTCCCCCCCTTCAGGGGGGAGAGGGAGTGAAGATGGCGGTTCTCACTTCGCCCGATTGCCCTGCCCGAAGTCCGGTGTACACGCTGCGACAAAGGTGATACCGAATCGTGTCGTTCAACGACCATCGGGGGAGCCGCCGCGCCATGACCACGAACGCATCACCATCCCTTTCGCTTCGCCGTCTGGCCGCCATCCTGGCGGTTCTGCTTATCGCGGGCGGTCCGCAGGCCTGGGCCGGCGACTGCCCGGAGCGCTCCGTCACAGTTGATTTCCGCTTTGACAGTGTCTTCGCCGAGCCGGCCTACGACAACTCAAAGCCCAAGTCCTGGATCGAGACCCGCGTCGGCGGCAACCCAAACACCCGAGCCCAGACCGAGACCCACCTCGCGACCAACGTCAATCTCGGCTTCTCGTTCCTCACGCGCCCCGATGGCAGGGGCGTGTGCGCCTACCTGAACAAAGCCCATTTCCGCCTGGGCTTCGACAAGATCGATGTCTACATCGCCAACAAGTACCCGGTCGGCACCTGCCAGTACGACACCCTGCGCAAGCACGAAGCCGAGCACGTGGCCATCGCCCGCGCCGCCCTCGACAAGGCCCGCCCGGAGATCGAGGCCATCATGAAGGCCGAGGCCGGACGCACGGCCCCGGTGCTGGCCGCCGACACCAAGGCCGCCGGCAACGCCATCGGCGAGGCCCTGTCACGCCGCTTCAAGGAGGAGTGGAAGCGCTTCGAGGCCGGCCACGGCCAGACGCAGAAGGGCATCGACACCCAGTCCAGCTACAAGGCCCTCGAGGCCTTGTGCCCGACGTGGTGAGCGACCGTCACGGCTGCCCGGTCATCTCCAGTTCCAGGATCGAGCCCACCAGCCGCAGGCCGACCTCGGTCTTTTCCGAGACGGCGTCGACGATGCCGGCCCTGTGCAGTTCCATGGTGGTCCGTTCGTCGCCGCCGCGGGCGTAGGTCGGCACATGGGAAAAGTCGCGGCGTAGCGTCGCGACGATGCGCAGCGTTCCCACCGGATCGGGAGTCGCGACCACCACCGAGCGCGCCCGTTCCGTCCCCGCCGCCCGCAGTACCGACGCCAGGGCCGCGTCGCCATAGAAGATCGGTTCCCCCTCGGCGCGCCCCTGGAGGACGCGGCGCGGCGACATGTCCATGACCAGGTAGGGGATGTCATAGGCCTTGAGCACCCGGGCGATGATCCGTCCCACCTCGCCGAAGCCGATGATGACGACGTGACGGTCCATCTCCCCGGCATGACGACCGAGATCGCCGGCGCGCATGGCCTGCTGATTCTCGAGCATCTCGATGAAACGGCCCGTGACGGTGACCAGGAGAGGCGTCGCCGCCATGCTGAGAGCCACCACCACGACCAGCAAATGACCAAGGGCGGACGGCACCACGTGCGAGACCATGCCGATGCCCAGCAGGACGAAGGCGAACTCCCCGCCCTGGGCCAGGAACCCTCCCAGCCGGAAGGCCCGCCAGAAGGGAAAGCGGAAGGCCATGGCCAGACCGCCGAGCAGCAGCGCCTTGGTGCCCATCAGCGCCACCACCAGGGCCGTCACCAGCCAGACCTGGGCGAAGGCAAGCCCAAGGTCGATGGTCATGCCGACGGTCATGAAGAACAGCCCGAGCAGGATGCCGCGAAACGGCTCGATATCGGCGGCCACCTGGTGGCGATACTCGGTCTCGGCGATCAGGAGCCCGGCGAGAAAGGCGCCGAAGGCCATGGACAGACCGGCCATCTCCGTCCCCCAGCTCGTGCCGAGGGCCACCAGCAAAGTCATGGCCATGAACAGCTCGGGACTGCGGGTCCCGGAAACAATGCGCATCATTGGTTGCAGCGCGATTCTGCCGACGACCAGAATGGCAACGATGGCCGCCGCGGCCTTGACGGCGGCAAGCAGCAGGGCCGGCCACAGCGAGGCGCCGAACCGGCCACCGTCCCGCTCGAGGATCTCCAGCAACACCAGCAGCGGACTCACCGCCAGATCCTGCAAAATGAGAATGGCGAGGGCAACGTTCCCGAACGACGTCTGAAGCTGCCCGCGCTCCCCCAGAACCTGAAGAACGATCGCGGTCGAGGACATGGCGAGCGCGCCGCCGACGATGATCGCCGCCGCCATGTCATGGCCGGAATAAGCCACCGCCCAGGCGATGACTCCGGCCGACAGCACGATCTGACCCAGACCGAGTCCGTACACCATGCCGCCGAATGACTTCAGTCGCTCGAAGGTCAGTTCGAGGCCGATGGTGAACAGCAGGAAGACGACTCCCAGATCCGCCAGGGCGCGGGTCCCCTCCATCTCGCCGATGAGGGCCAGGCCATGGGGGCCGATCACCACCCCCGCCGCCAGATAGCCAAGCACCGGCCCAAGGCGCAGGCGCTCGAACAGCGGCACCGCCGCCAGCGCCGCCGCCAGCAGAACCAGAACATCGCGCAAATAGTGAGTGTCAGTCAGAGAACACCTCCTCGAAAGACTGGCGGAGGGCCTCGTCCACCAGAGCCATGGACGCCGCGACGCCCATCGCCGTCAATGATGTTACCCCATGTCCGGAAATGCCGCAGGGAATGATGCCCGAGAAGTGCTCGAGATCGGGAGCGACGTTGACGGCGATGCCGTGGTAGCTGATCCAGCGCCGCAGCCGCACGCCGATGGCGGCGATCTTGTTCTCTCTCCCCCCCTCCCCGGTCACCACCCAGATGCCGACCCGGCCCTCGCGCCGCTCGCCCGCGACGCCGAGGCGAGCCAGCGCCCGGATCACCCACTCCTCCAGCGACCACACGAATCGGCGCACATCCCCTCCCCGCCGTCCGACATCAAGCATGACGTAGGCCACCCTCTGTCCCGGACCATGGTAGGTATAGCGTCCGCCGCGCCCGCTGCGATAGACCGGAAAGCGCCCCGGCGCCAGGAGTTCCCCCGCCCCGGCGCTGGTGCCGGCGGTATAGAGGGGGGGATGCTCCAGCAGCCACACCATCTCGCCGGCGCAGCCAGTGGCGATGGCGGCGACGCGGGCCTCCATGAACGCCACCGCCTCCTCGTAGTCGACGAGGCCCGAACTGGTCAGCCACTCGATCATCGCCAGCGCTCTCCCAATCCCGCCCGCAATTGCGCCTTGCCAGGGCGCCGCCGATCTGGTATCCCCTGTCCCGCCGGAGGGGTGGGCGTTCCAGCCCTGCTCCACTCCGATGCGGTCGTGGCGGAACTGGTAGACGCGCAGCGTTGAGGTCGCTGTGGGGGAAACCCCGTGGAAGTTCGAGTCTTCTCGACCGCACCAGATGAGTTCAACACCTCACGCAACGCCGGACAGCAGCGCCCCCCCCTCGCGGGCGGTCCCCGGGCTGTTCGGAGTGTCTCCCTACATCAGGCCCAGCGACGTCTTCTTCATGAAGGGGATGAGGTGGCTGTCGAACAGGTCCGAGCCGCTGAGAATCGCGGCGATGTCGGTGTTGGCCTTGATCGAACCGCGCTGCTTCATCACCAGAAGGTCATCCACCAGATTTTTCAGCGCCGCCGAGCCATGGTGGGTCGGCAGGGCCTGCTCGAAGAAGGCGCGGCCGATGCCCTCCTTGCTCCACAGCCCCTCGAGAATGCCGAGCGCCTCGCGGAACGATATGGGCGGTGCGGCGTCACCTTCCCCGACGTCGAGAAGGTGGAGCGAGTTCAGAATCTGCGGCGTCATGTAGCCCAGGTAGCGCTTGCAGAACAGACGGAATTCCTCGATGCGGTCGGAGCGCTCGTTCTTCTTCGTGATCCCGCGCAACTGCGCGACCATGATTCGCACCGCCTCCAGAAGCTCCGGCGGCTGTTCCATCAACGCCGCGAAGTCTCCCGTCAGCAGGGTGCGAACGATGCCGATGTCGGTTTCGAACGCCTGTCCCACCACCTTCGGCCGGCCGCGGCGGGTCAACTCCTCGTTGACCTTTTCGGTCACGTCGCGGGTACTCCACTTGCCAAGCGCGCGGATCGCCGGCGCCCCCTTGACCACCATGAAATACTGGCCGATGTCGCGCACCTGTTCGTAACAGGACAGTGCCTCGGCGATGGCGGTGATGAACTCGGGCGTCCACCCGGCGAGATCGGAGGCGCGAGCCCCGAGGGACTCGTAAAGTCCCCGCACATGATAGGACTTGAGGAGGGCGATGGCCTGGAGGCGGACCTGATTCTCGGGGTAGATCAGCTCCTTGAACCGCTCACCGAGAGCGATCTGCAGCATGGGAAGGGCATCGGGCTCCATGGAGGCGAGAAGACGCAGCCGCGGCAGGACCGTATGGTCCGTCAGCATGGTCTTGGCGTTGAACCGCACCTTGCTGTGGTTCTTGAAGATGAGCCGCCCGGCCCGGTACAGGTAGAAGCGCTCGGACGCCGCCACCGACATGCCGCAGGCCCCGATCATCGAGCGCTCATCGTCGTTGGCGATGATCCGGCGCTTGGCGCCGGTGCGGAACTCGATCACCGCATTCTCGCGGGCCACCTTGAACAGCAGCAGGCAACGCTCGATCGCCCGGTCATCGTTGAACGCCGCGTCGAACTTCATGCCGGCCAGGATCCGCTGATCCCCGGGCATGGCCGCCTCTTCCAGGCCCTGGAGCGTCCGGTACATCCGCCGACTCGCCCGCACCAGCCGGGTCTGCCGCTGCTCGCGGAAATTCACGGCGATCGCGCGCGTGATCCGCGCCACTTCCCTCGGGAGCTTGCGCAGCAGAGGGCCATCGCCGGAGCGATCGTCGATGACGACTTTCTTGGCCTCGGTTTCGGTCTCGTTCTCGGTCATCGAATCAGTTCGCTACTCCTCGGAGGCGGAAGCGGAAACACCTTGCGGGAGAAACGATTGGAAATCAAGCTGTGGCTCACCGATCATCACAGATCGCCGACACGGCTGAAAGGATTGGGGAAAGCATGGGAACGGTCCTGATCACGGGCGCGAACCGCGGCATCGGCCTCGAGTTCGCAAAGCAGTACGCCGCCGACGGATGGCAGGTGATCGCCACCTGCCGGTCTCCTGACCAGAGCCGGGAACTGGCCGCGCTGAAGGTTGAGGTGGAGCCGCTCGACGTCGCCGACGACTCGTCCATGCGCGCCCTGGCCGGGCGGCTGGCCGGGCGGCCGATCGACCTTCTGGTCAACAACGCCGGCGTCTACGGCAGGGGTGACCAGACCCTGGGGCGCCTGGACGTGGACGAGTGGCTCACCGTGCTGCGGGTGGACGCCATCGCTCCCATCAGGCTGGCGGAGCTTCTGATGGAAAACCTGGCCGCGACGCCACGACCGGTCATCGCCAACATCACCAGCAAGATGGGCAGCATCGCCGACAACGCCTCGGGTGGAACCTATCTCTACCGGTCGGCCAAGGCGGCCCTGAACGCCGCCAGCGTCAGCCTGGCGCTGGACCTCAAGGGGCGCCGCATCATCGTCGTCGTCCTGCACCCCGGCTGGGTGAAGACCGACATGGGCGGTCCCCACGCCCTGATCTCGCCGACGCGGAGCGTGAATGGCATGCGCTCGGTGATCGCCGGCCTCTCCTCCGCCGACAGCGGCCGCTTCCTGGCCTACGACGGAGCGTCAGTCCCCTGGTGACCGATACCCGACCGATGGGGTATACCCTGAGGGAGCTTGGACCGGGAGGTGCGGAATGGTCGCGTTCGACGGCCGTGAAGTGAAGGTGCTGATCGCCGAAGACAATCCGCAGTTCCGGCTCCTGGTGCGGACCGTGCTCCGCTCGCTCGGCATCCGCGACATCGTCGAGGCGGAGGATGGCGCCGACGCCCTGGAGCGCCTGCGCACCTTCCCCGCCGACCTGGTCATCGTCGACTGGAAGATGGCGCCCATGAACGGACTGGACTTCGTCCGGACTCTGCGCAACGCCGCCGGCCCCCCCGATCCCCTCACCCCCGTCATCATGATCACCGGTTACGCCGATGCCGGCATGATGGCGGCGGCCCGCGACGCCGGCGTCAACGAGTTCATCGCCAAGCCCATTTCCGCCCGCATGCTGATGTCACGGGTCTTCGGCGTCCTGCAGAGGCCGCGCCCGTTCGTCCGTGCCGACGGCTTCTTCGGCCCCGACCGCCGGAGGAAGACCGCCTCCTCCCCCCCCCTCCCCGGCGAAGAGCGCCGCACCCGCCAGACCGGACTGATCACCACGGACAGCGAGACGACCCTGGTGGAGTGAGCCCCAGCCTCTCCCGTATTCCCTGGGGCGTTTCGCCGGCGGCCCGCAGGTCGCGGAGCGTCGCCGCCCTGTCGCGCTTGGCCAGGCGGCGGCCATCGGCGCCTATGATCAGCGGGTGATGGTGGTACTCGGGCGTATCGAGGCCCAGCACCGCCTGCAACAGTCGATGGACGTGGGTGGCGTGGAACAGGTCCTCGCCGCGGGTGACCAGTGTCACTCCCTGGAGATGGTCGTCCATCGTCACCGCCAGGTGATAGCTGGCCGGAGTTTCCCGACGCGCCAGCACCACGTCGCCGAACAGGCCCGGCTCGGCCGTCAGCGGCCCACGCCCCCGGTCAACCCACGTCAGGGGACCAACCAGGGCCGTCGCCCGCTCCATGTCGAGGCGCAGGGCGAACGGCAGTCCCTCCTCCCGTCGCCGCCGCCGCTCGTCCGCCGGCAGACGGCGGCAGGCGCCGGGGTAGACCGGGCCGTCGGGGCCATGGGGAGCGGCGCCCATGGCCGCGATCTCGGCCTGAATCTCCCGGCGGCTGCAAAAGCACGGGTAGAGCAGCCCCAGATCCCCAAGCCGGTCGAGGGCGGCCCGATAATCGTCCATGTGGTCGGACTGGCGGCGCACCGGGGCCTCCCACGACAGGCCAAGCCAGGCCAGGTCCTCCAGCAGTGCCGTCTCGAACTCCGGCCGGCAGCGGGTGCCGTCGATGTCCTCGACGCGCAGGAGAAAGCGGCCCCCATGGCGCCGCGCCGACTCCGCCGCGAACAGAGCCGAGAAGGCATGCCCAAGGTGCAGGTAGCCGGTCGGGCTGGGCGCGAAACGAGTTACCGTCGGCGCGTCCACACCCCGGACCCTGGGGAGCCGACAATGATCATGAAAGACTGGACTCGGCATGGCTTGCGATAACTCTGCACGGACGCCATCATAGACTCGTCAACGTCGGATGGACAACGCGGAGACGAAGAGAGGCTTGCCGTGTCGTCGGCGATCGATCGCCATACGGCCCTGGTGCTGAATGCCGATTTCCGGCCGCTCAGCTATTATCCACTGTCCGTATGGTCATGGCAGGACACCGTCAGGGCGGTGGTCATGGATCGGGTCAGCGTCGTGTCCGAATACGACACGGTGATCCGTTCCCCCACGCGGGAACTACGGCTCCCCAGCGTCATCGCCCTCAAGGACTACATCCAGGCAGCCCGAAAGCCGGCCTTCACCCGTTTCAACGTCTTCCTGCGTGACGGGTTCTCGTGCCAGTACTGTGGCACCCGCTTCCCCACCCCGGACCTGACCTTCGATCACGTCGTGCCCAGGTCACGGGGCGGCCGCACCACCTGGACCAACGTCGTCACCGCCTGCGCCCGCTGCAACGTCCAGAAGGGCAACCGGCTGCCCTCCGAGTCGGACATGCGACCAAAGACCGAGCCGCGCCAGCCGACGGCCTACCACCTCCAGGAAATGGGCCGATCATTCCCCCCGAGCCGCCTTCACCAGAGCTGGCGCGATTTCCTCTACTGGGACACGGAACTGGAAACGTGACACGCACCGCCGAAAGTCCGGGGACTTTCGACGATGCGTATGAAACGACGCCATTTTACCAGGTCAGCTTTTCGATATTGTCGAAGGTCAGCTGACTGCCGTCCTCGAACTCGACGGAACCGTGGGCGTTGGCCGAAAGATCGGCCGTGTCGCCATGGACGACCGCCGAGCCATGATCCAGATGCAGCGTCCACACGCTGTCGCCGTCGACCGAGGCGGTGGCGGAGGTGCCGTCATGGGACCACTGCACCGTCCAGTCGCCATGCATGCCCTGGCTATCGAAGATGGCGAGAAGGTCGGTCCCCTCGCCCCCATGGACCACGCCCTGCGCGTCGTCGTGGCCGCGACCGTGGTCGTCGTGGTCGTCGTGGCCGCGACCGTGGTCGTCGTGGTCGTCGTGGCCATGATGCTCCGGCGCGGCGTCGTCATGCCGGGTGATGAAGGTGTCGTTGCCGACCCCGCCATCCATGGCGTCGGTGCCCGTCCCACCGTCCAGGGTGTCGGCGCCGGCACCGCCATAGAGCCTGTCGTTGCCGTCGCCGCCCTGCAGCACGTCATTGCCGGCACCGCCATAGAGCTTGTCGTTGCCGTCGCCGCCCTGCAGAACGTCATTGCCGGCACCGCCATAGAGCTTGTCGTTG
>JAMOBE010000081.1:0-16663 GCA_039908285.1 Alphaproteobacteria bacterium | reverse complement strand
CCCTCCCCCATCAAGGGGGAGGGCTTTTTTTGCGGGAAACGGATAGTTTCTACAGCGAATACCTTACAGCCCAGTCCGTCCGACTTGTGTGCATACGGTAGCCTCTTCGGGGGGGAGAGGGCTTTTGATGGTTCCAGCGCCAATGCAGCTTCCTTCACCCGATTGCCCTGGCGAAGTCTCGCACCAGGCCCGCCACATGCCGCGATAGGCTTCCTCCGTCTCCCGGGTGACGCCAACCTCGTCGCACAGGGGGGAGGCGCGCAGGGTGTCGCGGAGGGTGCGGCGCAGATGGCGCAGGCGGGCGGTATCGCGGGCGAGGGCGGCGGCGATCGCCACATAGTCGTCGGCGTCCTCCGCCACCAGGTCGGGGAGTCCGGCGTTGCTCAGCATCGAGGCGCCGAAGCGCTGGATCGACGTCACCCCGGCCAGAGTCACCACCGGCACGCCCATCCACAGCGGGATCAGGCTGGACGTGGCCCCGGTCACCGGGAAGGAGTCGAGCATCACCGCCACCCGGCCATAGGCCTTCATCCCCTCCCCCCAGCCGCCGGGAAGCTCATCGATGTCCACCCGGTCCCCGAGGGGCGCCATCACCCCGCTCCAGGCGGCGCGGGCCTCGCCGTAGTTGTAGTGCACCAACAGCAGGCGCGAGCCGGGCACGGCGTCGAGAAGCCGCCGCCACAGCTCCACGGTCCGCCGGCCGATGCGCGAGGGCTCGGCGAAGCAGCCGAAGACGATCGAGTCCTCATCCTCGCGGGGATAGGGCTCCGGCCAGTCGGCCCGGGGACGGAACGGCGCGAACACCCGCGGCAGGCGCACCAGCGTCTCCGAGAACTGAGTCTCGAAGCCGGCCGGCGTCAGGTGGGGATCGCTCAGGAAGTGGCCGATGGCGCCGATTCCCAGGGTACAGGGATTGCCGAAGTAGGTGCCGACCTGGACCGGAGCCGGTCGGCGGGCGAACACCTTGAGCCGGTTGCCGCGACTGTAGCCGGCGCAGTCCACCAGGATGTCGATGCCGTCGTCGCGGATGCGTCCCGCCAGCGCCTCGTCGCCGAGGGTGACCACGTCGCGCCAGTGATCGGCGGCGGCGCGGAAGCGGGCCGTCACCGCGTCGGGTTCGGCGACGTTGGAGTAGCAGAACACCTCGACCGCGCGCCGATCGTGGGAGGCCAGCAGTGGCTCCATGAAGTATGACGCCGCATGGTTGCGGAAATCGGGCGAGACATAGCCCACCTTGAGCCGCCGCTCCGGGTCGGGATCGTTGGCGAGGTCCAGGCGAGCCACCCCGGCGGCATGGCGCTGGTCCCAGCGCCGGCTCTCGGCCAGCAGGTCCTCGCCGCGGGCGTCCTCGTCGTGCTGCAGGGCGAAGATCAGATTGCCGTAGGCGTTGAGGTGGTCGGGATCGATCTCCAACGCCCGCCGATAGCAGACGACCGCCTCCGGCCGCCGCGCCATCCTTTCCAGCGTGCTGCCCAGGTTGTTGATGGAGTTGACGCTTTGCGGGTCAGCGGCGACGGCGGCGGCGAAGTCGGCGTTGGCCTCCTCCAGCCGGTCCTTCCTCAGCAACAGACAGCCACGATTATACAGGGCGCCGACGTGATTTGGCTCGAGGGTCAGCGCCTGGGCAAAGGCCGCCAGTGCCTCGTCCACCCGATCCAGATCGCCGAGGGCATTGCCGAGATTGACGTAGGCCAGGGTGTACCCGGGCCGCTGGGCGAGGGCGCGGCCGATCAGCTCCACCGCCGTCGCATTGTCGCCGCGCAGGTGGAGGATGATGCCGAGATGGTGCAGTGCCTCGACGCAGTCGGGAGCGAGATCGAGAACCACGCGATAGATGCGCTCGGCCTCGTCCGAACGACCGGCCTTCTGGTGGGTCAGGCCGGCGCGGACGGTGTCGATGAGCCACCGCTGGCACCAGCGCCGCCACATGACGCGGTAGGCGTCCTCGGTCTGGCCGATGACCCGGGGATGGCAGACCGCCGAGGCGCGCATGGTCTCGCGCAGGGTCCGGCGCAGCCCCTGGAGCCGCTCCCGGTCGCCGGCCAGGGCGACCACGATGTCGGCGAAGGCCTCGGGCGAGTCGGCCACCAGGTCGGCAAGCCCCACGTTGGTCAGCACCGACGCTCCGGGTCGCTGAACCACCGGTCGCCCGGCCAGAGTCACCACCGGCACCCCCATCCACAGCGGGATCAGGCAGGTGGTGGCGCCGGAGACGGGAAACGAGTCGAGCACCACCGACACCCGGCCATAGAGGTCGCCCATGTTGGCCCGCCAGCCGCCGGGAATGCCCTCGCACAGCAGACGCTCCCCCAGGGGAGCGAAACGCCGGCGGATGGTGGCGAGGGAGTCGGGGGCGTCGCACTTCTGGTTCTTGATCAGCAGCCGGGCTCCCGGCAGGCGGTCGAGAATCCGCGTCCACAGCAGGATAGTCTCGGCACCCACCCGGCTCGGATCGCCGACGAAGCCCAGGAGCGGCGGCCCATCGGGCAGGGGCCGCACCTCGGGCCAGGCCGGATCGGGGCGGAACGGCCCGAAGAACTCGGGCAGTCGCACCACCTCCTCCGAATAGTCCGCATCGCACCACGGTGGCGCGAAATAGGGATCGGCCAGCATGTAGTCGAAGGCCGGCAGGCCGGTGCTGGTGACGGCGCCGAGGAAGGTGGCCACCTGCACCGGCGCCGGCTTGCGCGCCAGGGCCTTGAGGCGGCTGCCGCGGGTGTGGCCCGAGCAGTCCACCAGGATGTCGACGCCGTCGGCGCGGATCATGGCGCAGAGGGCGTCGTCGTCCAGGCGGTGGATGGTGCGCCAGTGGTCGGCGGCGGCCCGGATGCGTTCGCCCACCGCGTCGGGTTCCCCCTGCGAGTAGCACACCACCTCGACCCGCGAGCGGTCATGACCGGCCACCAGCGGCTCGAGGAAATAGGCCGCGGCGTGGTTGCGGAAGTCGGCCGAGACATAGCCCACCTTGAGCCGCCGCTCCGGATCGGGACGGTTGGCGAAGGGCTCGCCGGACGGGGGCGGCGCGTGCATCTCGGCCCAGCGGCGGCACTCGGCCAGCAGTTCGGCGCCGGTCAGGGCCGGATCGTAGGGCATGGTGTGGATGATGTTGGCGTGGGCGTCGGCATAGTCGGGCTTCAGCGCCAGGGCTCGCCGGCACAGGGCGATGCCCTCCTCCAGCCGGTCGAGACCGATCAGCGCCACACCCAGGTTGTTGTAGGCTTCGGCGTAGTCCGGCTTCAGAGCGATCACCCGCTCGCAATGGGGGATGGCCTCGAGGAAGCGCTCCTCCTCGATCAGGGCGCAGCCCGCGGCGAAATGAGCCTCCACATTGACCGGGTCCATGGCCAGGACCTGCCGCAGGTGATCCAGCGCGAGGCCGGCCCGTCCGCTGTCGGTCAGGGCTCCCGCCAGGTTGAGCAGGGTGTCGTGATCGGTGGGCCGCAGGGTGGCGGCCCGGTCCAGGAGATCCACCGCGCCCGATGGCTGGCCGGCCTGCCGCGCGAGCACCCCCAGGTAGTGCAGGGCGCCGAAGTGCTCCGGATCAGCCGCCAGGATGCGCCGGTAGACCCGCTCGGCATCCATGAGCCGCCCGGCCTGGTGGGCCGCGAAGGCTTGCATGAACTCCTCGAGGAAGGCGGGCCTGTCCGGCGCCCGGCCGCACCACGCCCGCCACAGCCGGCGATACGCGGACTCAAGCTCCCGCGTCACCCCCGCGATATCGCACACCGGGGAGGCTCGCATGGTCTCCCGCGCCCGACCGCGCAGGGCGCGCAGGCGGTCTCCATCGAGGGCCAGCGCCACCGCCTTGTCCACGTACCCGGCCGGCGTCTCGGCGACCAGGTCGGCGAAACCGGCGTTAATCAGCATCGACGCGCCGGCGCGCCTTGAAATGTGATCGCCGGCGAGGGTGATCGACGGCACTCCCATCCACAGGGGAATGAGAACCGACGTCGCCCCGGTCACCGGCAGGGTGTCGAGACCGATGGCGACCCGCCCATAGACCTCCATGTTGGCCGCCCAGCCTCCGGACACGCCCTCGCACATCACCCGATCGCCGAGGGGAGCGAACCTGGCCCGGCCGGCGGCGGCGGTCTCCGTGTTGTCGAACAGGCCGCTCTTGACCACGAGACGGGAGCCCGGCACCCGGTCCAGGATCTCCTTCCACAGCAGCACCGTCGCCGGAGCCACCCGGGCCGGATCGCCGAAGCAGCCGAACACCGGCGGCCCCTCGGGCGGCGGCGCCACGTCGGGCCACTCCGGAGTCGGGCGGAAGGGCGCGAACACCCGGGGCAGCCGCACCGGCGCCTCGGCGAACTGGTCCTCGCACCCGGGCGGCATCAGGTGGGGATCGCCGAGGAACCCGTCCATGGCCACCATGCCGGTGGACAGGGCGCTGCCAAAGTAGCCCTCGAGCTGCACCGGTGCCGGCCGCCGCGCGAACACCAGCCGCCGGTTGCCGCGAGTGAAGCCCGAGCAGTCCACCAGGATGTCGATGGCGTCGGCGCGAATCAGGGTCGCCAGCGCCTTGTCGTCCATCTCCGCCGTGTCACGCCAGTGGTCGGCATGGGCGGCGATGCGCTCGGTCACCGCATCCCGCACCTTCCCCTGGGAATAGCAGAACACCTCGACCACACGCTTATCATGGTTGGTCAGCAGCGGCTCCAGGAAGAACCCGGCGGCGTGGGTGCGGAAATCGGCCGAGACGTACCCCACCTTGAGCCGCCGCTCCGGGTCCCGGTGGTTGGCGTGGAGGGGAGCCGGCAGGAAGCGGGCGGCATGGTGACGATGCCAGCGGCGGGCCTCGGCCAGGAGCGCCGCGCCGTCGGCCGCTGGATCATACTGCAGACCGTGGATCAGGTTGTCATGGGCCTCCACGTAGTCGGGCCGGAGGTCCACGGCCCGGCGATAGTGCCCGAGCGCCTCCTCGAGCCGCAGGAGTTTCTCCAGGGCATTGCCCAGGTTGTTGTGGGCCTCGGCATAGGTGGGCTTGAGAGCGACGGCGCGGGCGAAGGCGGCGGCGGCGTCCCCGAAGCGGTCGCGGGCGAAGTGGACGCAGCCGGCATTGTAGGGAATCGACGGATTGCCGGGCGCCAGGGCCTCGGCCCGCGCGTACATGGCGAGGGCCTCGTCGAACCGTTCCAGGCTCGCCAGGGCCGCCCCCAGGTTGGTGCGGATGTCCGCATCGTCCGGGCCAACCGCCAGCGCCCGGGTCATGAGGTCGATCCCCGCCTGGTGATGCCCATGCTGGTGCGCCAGCGCCCCCAGATAGTGCAGGGCTCCGACATGGTCGGGCTGAACGGCGAGCAGGCGGCGATACCCGGCCTCGGCCAGGTCGAAGCGGCCGACCCGGTGATGGCCGAACGCCTCGGCGAACGCGGTGTCGTCCTCTTCCACTCCCTCTCCCCCTCGAGGGGGAGAGGGCCGGGGTGAGGGGGTGGGGCAACCGGCACCATCCTGGGAGCTTCGCGCCCCCCTCACCCAACCCTCTCCCCCCGAAGGGGGGGGAGAGGGCTTTTGATGATCGTGGGGGCAATTCATTTCCGGCGTCTCCATCATCCTTCCCCTCCCCCACGTCGTGCGCACCACTCCCGCCACAGGCGGCGGTAGGCGTCCTCCACGTCCCGGGCGGCACCGGCCTCGTCGCACAGGGGCGAGTAACGCATGGTCTCCCGCAGGCCGGTCCGCAGCCGCAGAAGCCGCTCGCGATCGGCCAGCAGGTCCACGGCCAGGCGGACGAAGGCCTCGGCGTCGGGGGCGATCAGCTCCGGCAGCCCGACCGCCTCCAGCAGCCAGGCGCCGAAGCGTTGACCGGCGTGTCCGCCGGCCAGGGTGACCACCGGCACGCCCATCCACAAGGGGATCGCCGTCGAGGTGCCACCGGTGACCGGATACGTGTCCAGCACCAGCATCACGCGGCCATAGACATCCATGGCGCTCCCCCAGCCGCCGGCGGGCAGCCCCTCCACGTCCACCCAGTCCACCAGGGGGGCGAAGCGGCGGCGCCAGTGGAGGGCCGCGTCCGCATCGTCATAGGCCCGGTGGCGCAGCAGCAGACGGGCTCCCGGGAGCCGCTCCAGCACCCGCCGCCAGGTCTCCACGTGGGCCGGAGCGATGCGGGCGGGATCGCCGAAGCAGGCCAGCACCGGCGGCCCCTCCGGCAGCGGCGCCACCGCCGGCCAGTCGGCACGGGGACGGAAGGCGGCAAGTGTGCGGGGCAGCCTTATCGCCGTCTCGGCCAGGTGGGCCTCGGCCCCGGTCCCGGCCCCGGCCCCGAAAGGTGTCAATGCCGCGTGGGTCAGGATATGGCCGATGGCGTCGAGACCGGTGGTCCCGCCCTGACCCAGGATGGTGCTCACCTGCACCGGCGCCGGCCGCCGCGCGAACACCGGCAGGCGGTTGCCGCGGGTGTGGCCGGAGACGTCCACCAGGATGTCGATGCCGTCGGCGCGAATCCGCTCGGCCACGGCGTCGTCGCCCTCCCCCCGAATCCGACACCAGCCATCGGCGACGACCCGGATGCGCCGCGAGACATCGTCCTCGACCGGTGAGCCGGAATAGCAGACCACCTCCACCGCCGCCCGGTCGTGGGCGGCGATCAGGGGCTCCAGGAAATAGGCGACGGCGTGATCGCGCAGGTCCGCCGACACGTAGCCCACCCGCAGCCGCCGATCGGGATCGGGCCGGTTCTCATGGGGAGATGGCGCCGGCAGGCCGGCGGCCTGGCGCTCGTTCCAGCGGCGGCACTCGGCCAGCAGGTCGGGACCGGTGACGGCGGGATCGAAGGACAGGACGTGGATCAGGTTCGAGTGGATCGTCGCGTCATCGGGCTTCAGCGCCAGGGCCTCGCGGTAGGCGGTGATCGCCTCGTCGATGTGCCCGGTGTCCCGCAGCACGTTGGCCAGGGCATTGCGGGCCTCGGCCAGGGCCGGATCCAGGGCGATGGCGTGGCGGCAGTAGGCCAGGGCATCGGACAGGGCGCCGAGGTCGGCCAGCGCTCCGGCCAGATTGGTGGCGGCCAGGGCGAAGTCGGGCCGCAGCTCCAGGGCGCGGCGATAGCAGGCCACGGCGCCGGCCGGGTCGTCCAGGTCGTAGAGCAGGATGCCCAGGTTGTTGTGGGCGTCGGCATCGTCGGGCCGCAGCTCGATGGCGCGGCGATAGTGCCGCTCGGCCTCCGCCGCCCGCCCAGTCTTCGCCCGCCCAGTCGCCACCCACCCGGTCTTCGCCAGCACGTTGGCGAGGTTGTAGTGAGCGATGGCATAGTCGGGCGCCAGGGCCAGCGCCTGGCGGTAGCACGCCTCCGCCTCTCCGATCCGGCCCAGTTCCCGCAGCGCCTCGCCCAGGTTGGAGTGGTAGGCGGCGACGCCGGGGGGGGCGGCGGCGGCGACGGCGGCGGCGATCAGGTCCGCCGCGTCGGCGTGATGCCCGGTCTGGCAGGCGAGCACCCCCAGCATGTGCAGGGAGTCGGCATGCCCGGGCGTCCGCTCGAGAATGGCGCGGTAGAGGGGCTCGGCCTCGGCCAGTCGGCCCTCGCGGTGGTGGGCGGAGGCCGTTGCATAGGTCGCGGCGGCCAGATCCCGGCGACGCTCGCCGGCGAGGGTTTCCAACTCGGCGGCCACGGCCGCGACCACCGGCCCCCAGGCGAGCGGTGCCGGCTGGCGGAACAGCCGCATACTCGGATACCAGGGAGAGTCCTGGCGTCCCAGCATCCACCGCCAGTCGGGATTGCTGGACAGGAGCAGCCAGACCGGCCGCCCCAGGGCTCCAGCCAGGTGCGCCGGCGCGGTGCACGAGGAGATCACCAGGTCGAGACCGGCCATGATGGCCGCGGTATCGACGAAGTCATCGATGTCCGGCCCGAGATCGGTGAAGGAGGGCGGCATGTCCCGCCACTCCAGGTCGCGGCGCCCATCCCCGATCTGGAGCCCGAAGAAGCGCACGTCCGCCACCTCCAGCAACGGCAGCAGCGGGGCGAGCCGGGGCGAGCGCTCGTCATCGTCGGCGAACTCCGGGTTGCCGGCCCACACCAGACCCACCTTCAGACTCTCGTCGCAGGCAAGCCGCCCGGCCCAGCGGGCGACCGCCGCCGGATCGGGATGAAGGTAGGGAACCCCGGCCGGGATGGTCGCCACCTCGGTGCCGAACAGCCGGGGCAGATCCACCACCGAAACATGGGCGTCGAAGGGCGGCAGGGGCTCGCCGTCGGGGATGATGGCCGCGACACCCTCCAGTCCCTCCATCAGCAGCACCAGCGCCGCCTGCACCTCGAACGCCACCCGCGCACCCCGTGCCGCCAGCAGGGGGATGTAGCGGGCGAACTGGATGGTATCGCCAAATCCCTGCTCGGCCAGAACCAGGAGGGTCCGGCCGGCGGGATCGGCGCCATCCCAGGCCGGCTCGGCGAAGGTGCGCCGGTGGACGCTGACCGACCGGCAGCGCCAGCGCCACAGGTAGGCGGTGAACCCGTTGCCGAAGTCCCCCTCCCGCAGCAGCGCATGGGCGATTTCAAGGTAGGTCTCGGCATGATCGGGCCTGAGGGCCAGGGCCTGCTCGAAGACGGCGATGGCCTCATGGGAGCGACCGAGGGCCATCAGGACGCGCCCGACGCAGTAGTGGAGTTCGGCCGTCGCCGGCGCCAGCAGCGCCGCCTTGGCATAGCAGGCGAGGGACTCATCGAGCCGCCCGAGGGCCGCCATCACGGCTCCCCGGTTGTGCCAGTACAGGTCCGCGTCGGCGCGGATCATTACGGCGCGGTCGATCCAGTCGAGCGCCCGCCGCTTCCGCCCCCGCTGCTCAAGCACCAGTCCGAGACCGTGCAGCGCCGCCGCATGCCCTGGCGCCACCACCAGGGACCGGCGGAAACAGAGTTCGCTCTCCAGCAGCCGGTGCGCCTCCAGGTGACTCTGACCCTCCCGCTGCAGGTCATCGGCCGTGTCCATGTCCTCGGGCGGCGGCGGCCGGTATCCGGCGAGTGCCTGGGTGACGTCTGCGACCACAGCCCCCCAGTCCCCCGGTGCCGGCTGGCGGAACAGGCGCAGGCTCGGGTACCAGGGGCTGTCCTCGCGGTCCAGCATCCAGCGCCAGTCGGGACTGTAGGACAGGAGAACCCACGTCGGCCGTCCGAGCGCCCCCGCCAGGTGGGCCGGGCCGGTGCAGGAGGAGATCACCAGGTCGAGATTGGCCATGATGGCGGCGGTATCGGCAAACCCCTCGATGAGCGGCCCGAGGTCGGTGACCGAGGCCGGCAGGTCCACCCCCTCCAGGTCGCGGCGCCCATCGTCCATCTGCAGGATGAAGAACCGCACCCCCGGCACGTCGAACAGCGGCAAGAGCGGCGGGAGGCGCGGCGAGCGCTCGCGGTCACCGGCGAACTCCGGATTGCCGGCCCACACGATGCCCACCCGCAACCACTCCCTCTCCCCCTCGAGGGGGAGAGGGTCGGGGTGAGGGGGTGGGGGAGAGGGCTTGCCGGAGAGGCTCTCCAGGCGAACGGCCCATTCCCGCACCCGCCAGGGATCGGCCCACAGGTACTGGGGCTCGGAGGGAATGGTGGACAGGTCGGTGCCGAAGATGCGGGCGAGCGCCACCACCGAGGCCTGAACGTCCACCCGGGAACAGGGCTCCCCCGGACAGGGCTCACCGTCGGCGATGATGGCCGCGACACCCGGCAGTTCCTCCACCAGCGGCGCCAGGGACCGCTGCACCTCCACCACCACCCGTCCGCCGAGAGCCGCCACCATGGGCACATAGCGCAGGAACATGAGGGTGTCGCCGAAGCCCTGTTCGGCATGCACCAGGATGGTCCGGCCGGCGATGTCGCCGCCGTCCCACTCCGGCTCTGCGAAGCGGCGGGCGTGCATGCGATGGCTCGGCAGGCGCCAGCGCCACGCGTAGCGCTCCCACCCCTCGCGAAATTCGCCGCGCTGCAGAAGGATCTGGGCGATGTCCACGTGGGCGTCGGCCATCTCCGGATCATGGGCGACGGCCCTCTGGAAGCAGTCCATGGCCTCGTCCAGCCGCTTGAGCCTGACATGGATCCGCCCCGCCGCCAGCCAGGCGCCGGCATATCCGGGGTCGACGTCGGTGGCGCGGCGATGGCTCGCCAGCGCCTCGTCCCAGCGGCCGAGGGCATCCAGGGCGATGCCGAGATTGACCCAGGCCCGGGCGCTGGCCGGTTCGATGGCGAGGGACTCCTCGATCAGCGCGGCCGAGGCCTGATGGTGGCCGCTCTGGTGGGCGACGACACCGAGATAGTGCAGGGCCGGGGCATGCCGGGGTGCCATGTCCAGGATGCGGCGATAGCCCCGCTCCGCCGCCGCGAGGTCGCCGTCCACGTGGCGGCCGTGCGCCTCGCGGAACAGGGTGGCGACGTCGTCAGCGCTCACGGCGTTCGCCGACCAGAGTGTTCAAGGCTGCCGCCGCCGCCGCCGCGACGCCTGCCCAGTCCCCGGGCGTCTTCTGACGAAACAGGCGGGCGGTGGGATACCAGGGGGAGTCGTCGCGGTCGAGCATCCACCGCCAGTCGGCGCCGTAGGACAGGAGCACCCAGAGCGGCCGGCCCAGGGCTCCGGCCAGGTGCACCGGCGCGGTGCACGAGGAGATCACCAGGTCGAGCCCGGTCATGATCGCCGCCGTGTCGACGAAGTCGCGGATGGACTCGCCAAGGTCGGTGAAGTTGGGCGGCATGGTCCGCTCCAGAAGGTCGCGGCGGCCTTCGCCAAACTGCAAGCCGAAGAACCGGACGTCGGGCACCTCGAACAGCGGCATCAGTGGCCCAAGCCGGGGCGAGCGCAGCCGGTCGCCCGGGAAGACGATGTTCCCGGCCCAGACGATGCCCACCTTGAGCCGCTCCCCGCACTCGAGCCGCGGCGCCCACTGCCGCACCAGGTCCGGCTCGGCATGGAGGTAGGGTACGGTGTTCGGAACGGTGTCAAGCTCGGTGCCGAACAGGCGGGCCAGGTCCAGCACCGAGGAATGGACATCGAAGGGCGGCAGCGGGGCTCCATCGATGATCACCTCGTCCAGTCCCTCGAAGCCCGCGGCGAGCCGCGCGAGGTGGCGCTGCACCTCCATCACCACCCGCCCCGCCCCGCGCTCCCGCAGCATCGGGACATAGCGCACGAACTGGATGGTGTCGCCATAGCCCTGCTCGGCATGGATGAAGATGGTCCGGCCGGCAAGGTCGCCGCCGTCCCACTGGGGCTCGGGGAACGTGCGGTGGTGGGGCTTGGCGTCCTCGCACTGCCAGCGGCACTCGTACTGCCGGAAACCCTCGCCAAGCTCGCCGCGACGCAGAAGGGCGTGGGCGATGTTGACGCTGGCCTCGGAGAAGTCGGGCTTGATCTCCAGCGTCCGCCGATACTGGACGATGGCCTCGTCCAGCCTCCTGCTCCGGTAGAAGAGCGTCCCCAGGCCGTAGTGGGCGAGATGAAAGTCCGGTCTGGCCTCGATGGCCAGGCGCAGCAGGCGCTCCGCCTCGGCGAATTCGGTCCGCTCGGTGTGGATGATGGCGAGATTGAGCAGGGTGTCGGCGTGGTCTGGCTGCACGGCCAGCGCCCGGCGATAGTGCTCGACGGCGGCATCCTCCTGCCCACCGTGCTGGAGGACATGGCCGAGATTGTAGTTGGCCTCCACGTTGGTCGGATTGTCGGCCAGTACCAGGCGGTAGCAGACGGCGGCCTCCTCCTCCCGTTTCCCCTCGTGCAGCGAGCCGCCGAGATTCAGGAGGTAGGCCTCCTCGCTGGGATGATCGGCCACCAGTGCCCGATAGGCGACGATGGCCTCGTCGAAACGGCCGAGCCGGCGCAGGTGCCGGGCGCGCTGGGAGCGCGCCGCCGTCAGGTCGGGATCGAGGCGCAGAGCCCACTCGCAGGCGGCCAGGGCCTCCTCCCGCCGCCCGAGACTGGCCAGGGCCAGGGCCCGATTGCTGTGATAGGCGGCGATGCCGTCGTCCAGGGCGATGGCCCGGTCGATCAGATCCAGGGCCGCTTCGCCATGGCCGGTCTGCTGCGCCAGGACGCCCAGCATGTGCAGGGCGTCGGCATGCTCGGGAACGGCAGCCAGAATGCGGCGGTAGATCTCCTCGGCCTCCGGCAGGCGCCCCTGGCGATGATGGTCCAGGGCCATGTCGAAGGCCTCCGCCACGGTGATGGGTGGGGGAGGGGAGGGGGGAGGAGGGGAAGAGGGGGGGGGAGGGGAAGAGGGGGGAGGAGGGGAAGAGGTGGTGATCTCGGTCATGAGTGGGAGCCCGTCCTGCCGCGGCACCACGTCCGCCACATGTCACGATAGGCGGCCTCGATCTCCCGGGTGACGCCGACGGCGTCGAACAGGGCCGAGGCCCGCATGGTATCCCGCGATCGGCGGCGGAAATCCACCAGAAACCGCCGATCCTGGGCCAGGGTGACCGCCAGGTCCACATAGGCGTCGGCCGAGGCGGCCACCAGCTCGGGAAAACCGGCATTGGTGATCATCGAGGCGCCGAAGCGCTGGCCGGAATGGACTCCCGCCAGGGTGATCACCGGCACCCCCATCCACATGGGGATCAGGCAGGTGGTGGCGCCGCTGACGGGAAAGGAGTCCATCATCAGCGTCACCCGGCCATAGACGTCCATGTGCTGCTTCCAGCCGCCCCTGATGTCCTCGAGATCGACGCGCCCGTCCAGGCTTTCGGCGAAGATGTCCTGCCACACCGCCCGCAGGCCGGGCATGCCGTAGGTCCCGTGCTTGAACAGGAACCGGGCTCCGGGCAGGCGGTCGAGAATGCGCCGCCACAGGGCGAGCACCGGCCGGCCGATGCGCACCGGCTCGGTGAAGCAGCCGATGACGACCGGGCCGGCGGGAGGCTCGGGCACCGCCTCGGCCCAGTCGGGATTGGGCGCAAAGGGCGCCACCACCCGGGGCAGCCGCACCAGGGTCTCGACGAAGTGGTCCTCGTATCCCGGCGGGGTGAGAATGGGATCGGCCAGCATGTAGTCGAGAGTCCGCAGGCCGACCGTCGACTCATGGCCGATCAGGCTCGAGAGCTGGACCGGAGCCGGCCGGCGGGCGAACACCATCAGCCGGTGGCCGATGGTGTGGCCGGCGCAGTCGATCAGGATGTCGATGCCATCGGAGCGGATCAGCGCCGCCGCCGCGTCGTCGTCCATGCCGTGGATGTTGCGCCAGTGGGGAACCAGGGACCTGAACCGGTCGGTGATCGCATCGGGCCTGGCCACGCTGGCGTAGCCATGCACCTCGACGGCGGCGGGATCGTGGGACCCGAACAGCGGCCGGAGGAAATACGACAGGGCGTGCTCGCGGAAGTCGGGGGAGACGTAGCCGATGCGCAGCCGCCGCTCGGGATCGGGGTCGTTGTCATGGGGGGCTGCGGCGACCTTCACCACCGCCTGCTGGGCATCCCACCGGCGGCACTCGGCGACCAGATCGGCCCCGGTGGTGTCGGGATTGACCCGCAGGGTGGCCAGCACGTTGTTGTGGGCGTCGGCAAAATCGGGCTTCAGGACCAGGGCCTTCTCGAACCACGGCAGGGCCAGGTCCAGCCGGCCGCCGGCGTGGTGGGCGTTGCCCATCGTCATGTGGGCGTAGGCGAAGCCGGGCTCGAGGGCCAGGGTGCGGTCCAGCAGTTCATGGGCCCGCTGAAGAAGACCCAGCTTGATGCAGGTGTTGGCGTAGTTGTAGTACAGCACGTAGTTGTCGGGCTCGACGACGAGCGCCCTCTCGTACAGCGAGACGGCCAGGTCGTAGCGTCCGGTCTCGTGATGGATGATGGCGAGATTCAGCAGGGCCTGCGCGTGGTCGGGACAGAGCGCGAGGACCCTGTCGTAAAGGGCCACCGCCTCCGCCGTCCGCCCCTGGTGCTGACGCGCGTGGCCCAGATTGTAGAGCGACACCACGTGATCGGGCCGGAGCGCCAGGACCTGTTCATAGCAGGCCACCGCCTCCTCGGTGCGGTCACTCAGGTGCAGGCTGGCGCCAAGCTCGACCAGCACGTCCACCTCTCCAGGGCCGGGACCGAGGGCGACGACCCGGTGGAACAGGTCGATGGCCTCGCTCACCCGCCCCTGGCGCTTGACGGCGAAGCTCAGGTTCTTGACGGCGGGGCGGAAGTCGGGGTCGATGGCGACGGCCCGCCGGGCCGCTTCCTCCGCCTCGGCCAGTTGCCCCTCCCCCAGACACACGGCACTGAGATTGCTCCACCACACCCCGTTCCCGTCGTCCTGGGCGAGCGCCCGCCGGATCAGATCGATGGCCGCCGGCTGGTTCCCCGTCTGGTGTGCCAGGAGACCCAGCATGTGCAGCGTCTCCGCCTGCTCGGGCGCCGCGGCGAGAATGGCGCGGTAGATGGCCTCCGCCTGCGGCAGGCGGCCGGCCTGATGGTGCTCTTCGGCCAGGGTGAAGGCAGCCTCGACGGTCATCTCGCCGGTCTGTTCCCCCTCGGTCATGGCTGCCGTCCCTCACTCCAGGTCCGCCACATGGCGCGGAAGGCCGTTTCGATCTCCCGCGCGAAGCCCGGACCGTCGCAGATGGCCGATGCGGCCATCGCCGGTCGCAGCGAGGCGCGCAACTCGGCGAGCCGCCGCCGGTCCCCTGCCAGAGCCACCACCGTCGAGACGAATCCCTCGGGCTCCGTCGCCACCAGGTCGTCGAGGCCAAGGTGATGAAGCGCAGCCGCCCCGGCCCAGCGCTGGGCGGCATGGACACCGGCCTGGGTCACCACCGGCACGCCCATCCACAGGGGTATCAGCAGGCTGGTCACCCCCACCACCGGAAACGAGTCCAGCACGACGTCCACCCGGCCATAAAAGCCCATGTCGTTGGCCCAGCCGGCGGGCACGCCTTCCAGCACCATTCCCTCGCCCAGGGGGGCGAACACCCGGCTCCAGCGCTCCCGGCCCTCCGGCTCGTTGAACGCCGCGTGCTTGAAGATCAGGGAAGCCCCCTCCACCCGCTCCAGCACCCGCCGCCACAGGGGCAGCACGGACGGCGAGACGCGGGACGGATCGGCGACGCAGGCGAAGACCGGCGGCCCCTCCCGCGGCGGTGCCGGCTCGGGCCAGGACGCCCGTGGACGGAATGGGGCGGCGATGCGCGGCAGCCGCACCAGCCGCTCGGCGAACTGGTCCTCGAACCCCGGCGGCGTCGAGTAGGGGTCGCCGATGATCCAGTCGATGGACGAAAGACCGGTCGTGCAGGCGTTGCCGAGAATGGTCCCCACCTGCACGGGCGCCGGCCGGCGGGCGAACATGGTGAGACGGTTGCCGCTGGTATGGCCGGCGCAGTCCATGAGGATGTCGATGCCATCGGCCCGCACCATGTCGGCCACCACCGCATCGGCCATGCGGGTCGTGCTCCGCCAGTGATCGGCGTGGGCCCGGATGGCGGTCGTGGCCTTGTCCTCGACGGCGGATTCCGAGTAGCAGAAGACCTCGACGACCCCCTTGTCGTGGGCGGCGAGCCACGGCTCCATGAAGTAGGCGACGGGGTGCTCGCGGAAATCGGGGGACACGTAGCCGATACGCAGCCGACGCTCCGGATCCGGGTCGTTGGCATGGACGGGAATAGGCTGCCGGGGCCGGCCGTGGCGCTCGTCCCAGCGGCGGCACTCGTCCAGCAGCGCCCGCCCGGTCACCGCCGGATCGTAGGGCATGGCGAAGATCAGGGAGCTGTGGGCGATCGCGATGTCCGGCGCGGCGGCAAGCGCCCGCCGATAGCCGGCGATGGCCTCGTCCACCTCGCCGAGCGCAAGGCGTGTCCCGGCCAGGTTGGCCTCGGCATCGGCGAACCCCGGCCTGATGGCGAGCGCCCGGGTGAAGCACTCGATCGCCGCCTCGGGCCGCCCCATCGCCTGCATCACGGTCCCCAGGTTGTTGTGGGCCTGCACCATGTCGGGATTGATCTTCAGCGCCTGGCCATAGGAGGCGATGGCCTCGCCAAGCCGTCCCTGGGCAGCCTGCAGATTGCCGATCGTATTCCAGGCGTCGGCATGGTCGGGCTGGACGGTGGCGGCGGACGTGAGGCTCGCCTCGGCCTCGGCGACACGGCCAAGCTTGCCCAGAGCCAGACCAAGACCGTAGAGGGCCTTGGCGTAGCTCGGGTTGAGGTCCACGGCCCGGCGATGACTGGCGACGGCGTCCTCGAAGCGATCCGTGGCGGCAAGGAGAAGC
This sequence comes from Alphaproteobacteria bacterium, assembly GCA_039908285.1. Lineage (GTDB taxonomy): Bacteria > Pseudomonadota > Alphaproteobacteria > Rhodospirillales > Rhodospirillaceae > JAMOBE01. The sequence continues at coordinate 503 of JAMOBE010000081.1, read as the reverse complement.
CCCAGGTTGTGGTGCGCCGCGGCGAGACCGGGATCGAGGGCGATGGCGTGGCGCAGACTGGCCTCCGCCTCGTCGGTTCGTCCCAGGGACTTCAGCGCCTCCCCCAGGTTGGCATGATAGGCTGCCTGGTCCTCCTCAAGGGCGATCGCCTGGCCGATGAGGACCAGTGCCTCCTCGTATTTTCCGTCCTGGAACCGGAGAACCCCGCGCAGGTGCAGGACCGCGGCGTGATCGGGGACCACCTCCAGGATGCGCCGGTAGACGTCATCCGCCTCGGCCAGGCGCCGCTGCTGTTCGGCCAGGGCCTCGCGCCGCCGCAGTTCGACGAAGTTATTGTTGACCAGGTGGTTCTTCGCCTCGGGCGACAGGTGCCCATCGAACGCCCCAGCTTCCAGCAACTGACGCGCCCGCTCCGGGTCCTGTTCGTTCAAGCCCTCCAGCGCGGCCGTCGTGATGGCATGGCGCGCCTGTACGCGCTTGGTGGCCATGGGCCCCGCCGCCAG
>JAMOBE010000080.1:0-23719 GCA_039908285.1 Alphaproteobacteria bacterium | reverse complement strand
CGGGCTGTGGCGCCGCACCGATGGCGCCTATCACTTCGGCCCCCTTCCGGAGGTCACCACGCGGAACGAGGCCGCCCGCTCCCTGATTCCGCCGCCCTTCGTCGTCGAGGCGGAGGACCGGGGTGGCCGCTGGATCGTGCTGATTCGCGGATCGGGGGACGAGTCTCCCATGGTCACCGGCTGCGGCCGCACCCTTGCCCTCGCCCTCTGCGCGGCGGCGGTCCGGCTCACTTCGTGTGTCGCCACCAGGACTTCTCGTTGATGGAGAACACCGGCTGGTAGTGACGGATGGTCTCGGCGTCGACCACCTGCTTGATCTGGTTGTCGAGGATCAGGATGTGGTCCCCCACGTAAACCGCAAGGATCGCATGCCCCGTCTTCAGGTTGAGATCCTGAACGGCGACGACGCGCAGCCTCTCGACCGGTATCCCAAGGTGCTTCAAGGAGAAATACTTGGCGATGGCATAGTCCTCGCAGTCACCCATGTTGTCCATGAACTCGGACGGTGAGTTCCACACATCCGGAACGTGGTAATTGTCAGGGTCCGTGATGTATTTCGCCCTGTTCAGGAAGTCGTTGACGGCCTTGATCTGCTCCATCTCGTCCGTGCCCTTGAGACCGTCCAGGAACTTGATCCAGTTGGCGTAGCGGCAGGTCGGCCCCTTGCCGTCGGTGCATGCGGCCATCTGCTTGGCTTTTTCCGAGATGGCGCGCTGGGCCGCGTTGGCCCACTGGGTGAACAGGGCCAGGTTGGACGACTCCTTTTCCTGGCTGCCGAACAGGAGAGGGGCGCCGGCAAAGGCCGGTCCAGCCATCAGGGCGACCACCACGAGGAGTCCCAGAAAATGGCGAAGCGGGCCGCGCATCATCTGGAGTGGCGCCGTCGGCCCACGACTCCACGTCGCAGGTCTGCGGTCCCGGCCGAAGTGCCTATTACGGTCATGGAGACCATTTTGATTGAAATCTGCCCGGGATGCCAATACACCCATATAACGCGCGTAGGCCTTTCGGGCAAGGCAAGGAAGCGGTGAGATGGTGGAGGCTGGGGCGGAGGCTGGCAAGGCACAGGGGGCGGCGGCGCCGGGAAGCGACGACGACGGGGCGATCAGCGGCAGAATCAGCCGCTCGATCCTCATCGGTGCGATCGGGCTGGTGGTCGTGGCGGTGCTTGGCGTCTACTTCGCCTTCCGCTTCGCCGACCAGGAGCGGCAGCGTGACCTGCAGGCGTGGCAGGTGCGCATGGGCATCGTCGCCGACAGCCGCGCCGCCGCGCTGGCCGAGTGGGTCGAGCACAAGTTCGCCACCCTGCGCGAGCTGACCGAAAACGCGTCGGTGCAGCTTTACATGAGCGAGCTGGTCGCCGGCCAGGCCGCGGGGGCCGGCGGAGCGGGCGACGATGATCCCGCCCAGGCCGGCTACCTGCGCAATCTGCTGGCGGCGACGGCCCAGCGCTCCGGGTTCGTCGCCCCGAGTCGCGGTCCGGAGGTGTCGGCCAACGTCGAGCATGCCGGCGAGGCCGGGCTGGCCCTGACCAACGGCCAGGGTGCCGTCATCGTCGCCACCCAGGGAATGCCGCCGCTGTCGCCTCAGGTCCGCTCCGCCATCGCCAAGGCACTGTCGGGCGAGGCCTCCTTCATCGACGTCTACCTCGGGGCCACCAACCTCCCCACCGTCGGCTTCGTGCTGCCGGTGCTGGCGGTGCAGTCCATGAGCCCGACCGACGCGGTGGGGGCCGTGGTCGGGCTGCGGGTGGTGGGCGACGACCTCTATGGGCGACTCGCCCAGCCGGGCGAGGTGGAAAAGACCGCCGAGACCGTCCTTCTGCGCAAGGCCGGGGCCACGGTCGAGCACATCTCGCCGCTGCGGGACGGCACGCCGCCGCTGCGCCGGACCATGGCTCTGGATACGCCCGAGCTGGCCGCCTCCTTCGCCCTGACCACGCCGGGCGGTTTTGCCGTCCGGAAGGGATACGGCGGTGAGGACGTGCTGGTCACCAGCCGGGCGGTGTCCGGCACGCCCTGGCTCCTGATGCGCACCGTCACCACGGCGGAGACCCTGGCCGAGACCGAGACCCGCACCCGCACCATCCTGGTGGTGCTGGTGCTGATCATCGTCGGCGTCAGCATCGCCATGGTCGCCGTGTGGCGTCACGGCACCTCGCTGCGCGCCGCCGAGGCCGCCAGCCGGTTCAAGCTCGCCGCCGAGCGATTCGAGAACCTGATGAAGTTCATGAAGGTGGTGACGGACAGCCAGCCCACCTCCATCATCGCCCTCGATTCCGAGGGGCACTATACCTTCGCCAACCGCAGCGCCCTGGCCGAGGCCGGGATTCCGGCCGAGGACCTCATGGGCAAGACGCTCGCCGGCGTCATGGGGCCGGTCAGGGCCCGCCCGTTCCTCGACGTCAACAAGGACGTGGTGGCGAAGATGGAGCGCCGCTCCGCCATCCACACCTTCGCCGACGAAGCCGCCGACGGCGGCGCCCGCGTGCTGAAGAGCGACCACATTCCGCTGCGCGGTGATCGCGATCACCCGCCCGGGGTGCTGATGGTGATCGAGGACATCACCACCGTGGTGCGCGAACGCGAGCGGCGCGAGAACGTGATGAAGCAGCTGACCAACACCCTGGTCAGCGTCGTCGACCGCCGCGACCCCTATTCCGCCCACCACTCGGAGCGCGTGGCCGAGGTGGCGTCCGGCATCGCCGAGGAACTGGGCCTGTCGGAGGTGGAAATCAACACGGTCGGTCTCGCCGGGCGCCTGATGAACGTCGGCAAGATCTTCATTCCCGCCGACCTCTTGACCAAGGCCGGCCAGTTGACCCCGGAAGAACGGGAACTCCTGGCCAACAGCTTCGTCGTCAGCGCCGAATTGCTGGAGGGGGTGGATTTCGACGGGCCGGTGGTCCGGACGATCCGCGAGATCGGCGAGTTCTGGGACGGCAGCGGTCCGCTGGGGCGAAGAGGGGAGGACATCCACATCACGGCGCGAATCGTCGCCGTCGCCAACACCTTCGTCGGCATGGTGAGCCCCCGCGCCTGGCGCGAGCCGCTGACCTTCGACAAGTGCTCGGAGATCCTGTTCTCCCAGACCGACCGCAAGTACGATCGCCGGGCCGTGCTGGCGCTGATGAACGTGCTCGAAAACCGCGATGGCAAGACCCGCTGGGCCCATTTCCGCGAAAAGGTCGAATAGTCGAAGGCAACTCCGTCCCTGGAGTGTTCTGGGCTACGGAGTGGTCTGCGGATACCCCAGCGGAAAGGTCGCGCTGGCCACCCGGTTCATGTCGTAGCTGACCCGGCCCATGAGGACGGTCATCTTGCCGACCGACATGTTCAGCGCCGTGACGTCGCGGCCCATGCCGTCCATGGTCTTGCGCATCAGCCGCATGTCCTCGGCCATGCCATGCTGGATGGTGGCCAGATCCCGATTGCCGCCGACGAGGTCGCGATTCATCTCGCCAAGGGTCCGGTTCACCGCCGCCATGGTCGCCACCATCTGCGCCGAGTCCTGACGGATGGCGACCAGGGAGGCGGTGGCCGCGTGCACCTCGTCGCCAACGCGCGTCACCGCCTGCGCCACCGCGCCAAGGGTCGAAATCAGGCTGCCGACCAGCCACGCCAGCATCAGCCCGGCGACAGCCGCCGCAACGAGGATCGACCGCTTTCCCAGGAACTCCGACACAGCCCGTCTCGTCTCGTCTCGTCTCGTCTCGTCACACCAGCTTGAGGATAACCTCGACCGCACCACCATCGGCCAGTCCATGGCGCTCGAACCCAAGTTTCCCGACGAATGTCAGCATTCGCGAGTTTTCCTGAAGAACCTGACCAATCATGGACTGGGTGCCGCGCGATCGGCAGTAGCGGATCATCTTTTCAAGAAGCGCGCGACCGAGCCCCGCTCCCTTCATATCGGAGCGGACGACGATCGCGAACTCGGCACTCGTATTTTCGGAGTCCGTGACGGTTCGCACCACCCCCAGCGTCTCCGGCTTGCCGGTGCCGTCGGGCACGGTGGCGATGAACGCCATTTCCCGGTCGTAGTCGATCTGGGTGTAGCGGGCCATTTCCGAATGCGGCAACTCCAACAGCTGGCCGAAAAAGCGGAATCGCACGTCCTCGGGCGACAGTCTGGAGATGAAGTCGTGATGGCTGGGCTCGTCCTCCGGCCGGATCGGCCGCAGCAGCACCCGCCGCTGGTCGGTGAGGACGATCTGCTCCTCCAGTTCCTTGGGGTAGGGCCGGATGGCCAGGCGATCCGATCCCGACATGCCGCCGGGCGAACCCACCTTGATGCGGGCATCGAGCGCCAGCACGCCCTGGGCATCGGCGAACAGCGGGTTGATGTCGAGTTCCATGATCTCGGGGATGTCCACGATCATCTGGGACACCTGCATCAGCACCAGGCACAGGGCGTCCATGTTGATCGATGGCCGATTACGGTAGCCCCTGAGCTGCCTGTACACCCGCGTGCGGCCGATCAGCTCGCGGGCCAGCGCCATGTTGAGCGGCGGCAGGGCCATGGCGCTGTCGGCGATCACCTCGACGGCGACGCCACCCTGTCCGAACAGGATCACCGGTCCGAAGATGGGATCGGAGACCACGCCGATGATCAGCTCGTGCGCCGCCGTGCGCCGCGCCATCTGCTGCACGGTGAAGCCGCTGACGTGGGCCCCGGGGTTGGCGGCGGTCAGCCGCTGCAGCATCACGTGGGCGGCCTTTTCCACCTCCAGCGGCCCATCGAGGTCGAGCATCACCCCGCCGACGTCGGACTTGTGGGAGATGTCCGGCGACAGGATCTTGAGAGCCACCCGACCGCCCATGTCGTGGGCGACGCGGGCGGCATCGGCCGGCGTGCGGGCGATGTGGGTCTCGACCGTGGGGATGCCATAGGCGGCCAGCACCGCCTTGGCCTCGGGCTCGCTCATCATGTCGCGGCCGGAGGCCTGGGCGTTCTCCACCACCAGCCGGGCCGTCGCCGTCGCCGGGGTGAACTCGGACGGCGCCGACGGCGGCGTCTCCATCAGCAGCACCTGGTTGCGCCGATAGTCCACCATGTGCATGAACGCCCGCATCGCCAGTTCCGGCGTGTCGTAGGTGGGCAGGCCGGCCTCGGAGAAGAGCTGACGCGCCGGCTTCACCGCCTCCTCGCCGACCCAGCAGGTCATGAGGTTGGTTTTCGGATACTGGTGGGCCAGGGCGATTACCGCCTCGGCCACCTCGGTGCTGGACGAGATCGCCGTCGGCGCGTGCATGCACACCGTCGCGTCCACCTCCCCGGCCTCGAACATGATCTTCAGGGCGGCGACATAGCGGTCGCCGGGGGCATCGCCGATGATGTCCACCGGATTGGAGCGCGACCAGGTGGACGGCAGCACCTGATCCAGTTTGGCGATGGTCTCGTCGGTCAGCCGCGCCGGCCGGCCGCCGTGCTGCACCAGATGATCGACCCCCATCACCCCGAGACCGCCCCCGTTGGTGACCAGGGCGAGGCGCTCGCCCCGCATCGGCCGGGCATGGGCCAGGGTTTCGACGGCGGCGAACAGCTCCTCGAAGGTGTTCACCCGCAGCATGCCGGCGCGGCGGATGGCCGCGTCATAGACGGAGTCGGCCCCGGCCAGGGCGCCGGTGTGCGAGGCCGCGGCCTTGGCCCCCTCGGCCATGCGCCCGGCCTTGATGGCCAGCACCGGCTTGTTGCGGGCCGCCGCCCGCGCCGCCGACATGAAGTTGCGGCGCTGGTGGATGGACTCGATGTAGAGCAGGATGGCCCGGGTCTCCGGGTCACTGCCGAGATAGTCCAGGACGTCGCCGAAATCGACGTCGGCCGAATCGCCAAGGGAAATGAAATGGGAGAAGCCGATGCCCCGCGGCCGCGCCCAGTCCAGCACCACCGTGCACAGCGCCCCCGACTGCGAGACGAAGGCGATCTTGCCGGGCCGGGCCGGCTTGTGGGAGAAGCTGGCGTTGAGGCCGATCCCCGGCACCAGCAGGCCAAGACAGTTCGGTCCCAGGAGGCGCATCTGATTGTGCCGGGCGATGTCGAGCATGACCTCCTGCACCGTGCGGCCATCGGGCGCCTTGGCCCGGGTGAGACCGGCGGTCAGGACCACGGCCGCCTTGGTCCCCCGCCTGGCCAGCGCCTCGATGGCCGGGATCACCACCTCGGGCGGCGTGCAGATGACCGCCATGTCCGGCGTCAGCGGCAGGGACGGAATGTCCGGATAGGCCAGCACGCCGGCCACCGCCTGATAGCGCGGATTGACCGGCATGATCGGCCCGCAGAACCCCCCCTGGAGGAGGTTGCGCATCACCAGGGTACCGACGGCCTTTTCCCGAACCGAGGCGCCGATCACGGCGACCGAGTCCGGACGGAACAAATGCCTGAGATTTCGGGTGCTCATCTGCCTTCTCGATACAGGATCGGAGGGAGCCCCGGATGAAACCGCTCCGCGAAAATCAGACCAGTTCGGAACGGCGGTTTCACCCAACGAGCTGAGGGAGTTTATGGGACATCATGTTGCAGCGCAACAGAATCCGTCGCTCAGTTCCCCCGGCGCCGCGAGACATAGCCGTCGTCGCACTGCTCGTCGAAGAACTGATTGAGGTCGGGGTGGTTGATGGGGTCGCCCGCCATGTCCGGTTCAAGGTTGACCTCCGGCACGTAGGTCCGGTGCACGGTCCCGTGAACCAGAACATAGTACCAGGGCTTGTCCTTCGGAGGGCTGGACTTGGCGTTGGCTTCGTACCAGGCCTCGGTGAGGCGGAACGAGGGATCCGCGTCTACGATCACTCCCCGGTAATCGTACAGCCGGTGATGGACGACCTGGCCGATGCGAAACAGGGCGATCGCGGGAGGAATGACGGCTGGCCGATCGGACGTCGACGTGAAAGCAGTATCCCTCACTGTGTCACCCTTCGAACCTGAACCTCGACCGCGTTTCATCGCGTATTATCGCAGGACAGCCCGTCTTGCGGTTTCGGAGAGGACCGCAGGCGGTCTGGGAAGATGGCTCCGTTAACAGTCCGTCGCTCTACCAACTGAGCTACGCCGGAATATCTGGAGGCCGGGACCGGAATCGAACCGACGTACGGGGATTTGCAGTCCCCTGCATGACCACTCTGCCACCCGGCCCCGAACGCGCCACCGCACGGGCGTACCGCGGTGACAAGGCGGATCTTATAGACTTCGGACGTTCCTTGGTCAAGATCGTAATGATGGCCTTGCGGGGCAATCGGATGCGCTCCTCCCCCCCCCCTCCTCACATACCCCTATCTCCGCCAGCCATATCGCATACGCCCGCCGCGCCGGACAGCGCGTCCCCGAAGGCCGCCGCACCTGCGCCAGCATCCCCTTACGCTATCCTTCTGTCAGGAGACCAGCTTTGATCATGCCCCGATTCGAACCAATCTCGCTTCATCACGCAACCAATTTCGGCTTTTCTCCAGGACTCAGCGGAGTCAGGGGATAACTCACTCAAGACGGTCATAAATGATAGTCAATGATATTTTGGTTGACGTTTTCAGATGATAGAGATAGGCTGACGCGAGGTTCCTGTGAACAGCCACAGGTTTTGGGGGACGTCATGAAAAAGATCATTCATCTGAGCGACCTGCACATCGGACTTGACGATTGCGCGCGCCGCATGGGCCTGCTTGTCCAGGCCATCGCGTTTGCCAAAAAGCCTGCTTCAAACTATGTGATCGTAATCACCGGTGATATTGTGAATAATGCTTTCGACAGCAGCCTCATTCCCGAAGCTTTGTCGTTCATAAAAAAACTCAAGGATTCTGGATATGATGTTTTGATTGCGCCAGGGAACCACGATTACGGATCAGGCGCCTTGGCAGACAAGGATCTCGTCGCGCCGTTCAAGAAGGCGTTTTTTGGAGATCCGAAACAGGAATTTCCGAAGCTCGACATTATTGACGGAGTTGCTTTTGTCGGGATAGACTCAATGAAAGGTGAACTCGGATTCATCGACAGAATTGGTGCTGAGGGGGAGATCACAAGTAAGCAGCTCGGTAAGCTTGACGAAATTCTGAAGAGGAAAGATGTGCAGGATTGCGCGAAACGGGTCGTTTATTTGCATCATCATCCATTCGACCCAAGGCCGTTCCACGGCCTGAAGGATTCTGCGGCACTTGAGAACGTGCTGAAAGATGCTAAAGTTAGTGCCTTGCTGTATGGCCATAACCACGATGGTGGTGTTTGGAACGGAACCTGGGGAATCCCTCGTTGTTACGACGGAAGTTCATCCACTGGGGCGAGGTTGAAGCCAACTCTTCCAAGGGTCATCGATCTTGAGAAAGATCCTCGCTGGGATTACCAGATTTCCGTGCCTGGCCTCTGAATGAGTTAGTGAGTGATCCGGCTTCCAGAAAATCCGCGTGCTTTCTGGAAGCCGAGTTCCGTTTGCGTCGAAGACGTGCCAGCGGTCCCGTGCCGGAGGCACAGCATCCTTTCCTGCTGACGTTCCGTCATGCTCTGGTGGATCTGGTTCGCATCGGCGCCCAGGCCCTTTCGGCGGGTGTCCGTCTTCGGGTGCACCTGAAGGCGCGGAACGCGCTGTGCCCGGATCTCGCCCGCTGGGTCGAGGTGATCCTGGAGGACATGGCGGAACTCGATGATGTGGTCGTCCCGGTGGTCAGGGCAATCGGGTGAACCGATTGCCTTGCTTCCATCAACGGAGTTCGCGGCTTCACATCCTGGTGTTCCGCTGTTAGGGTCCCACGCGGGCGGTTGCTTGGTGGCGTGGATATGGTAGGCGACGGGCATTCGGCGCCGGACCTGGTTCCGGTCGGGGGTGAGTCTGGGACGGGGGTGGATGGCGTGCGCCGTTCCCTGTTCCTGAACCACTTCAGGGAGGGTGTCGTCGCGTTTGCGGATGAACAGCTTGAAAAAGCAGCCGCCTGCTTTCTGCGGGCGACGCTGTTCCAGCCCGACAACGCGGCAGCCATGTTCAATCATGCCACGGTCCTGTGTCACCTGAAACGCTGGGAACTGGCCGAGGAGGCCTATCGTCGGACACTGGTCATCCTGCCCGGCCATGGCGAGAGCCATCTTTGGCTTGGCTTTTGCCTGATGATGCAATGGCGCCCCGACGATGCCAGGGGACCGCTGGAACGGGCCAGGCGGTTGTTGCCCAACGATGTCCGTCCCTCGGAGTGGCTATCCTGGGCCACGAAGGAGCGCCTGAGACAGTCGAAGGGATCGCCCCAGTTCGAAAATTTCGTCAACGAAGCCAATCAGGCGCGTTTTCCCGATCTACCTCCCGAGGCCTTCGACACCTTCGAGGTTGAAATCCAGGACCTCAGCGACTGGTACCAGTCCGCTTCACCGGACTGGCAGAGCTGGTGCATGCCCTTTACGCCGGTTTCTCCGACATTGATCGATGTCGCGCCCCCGCACATGCACGACACGCTGTATCGTCTCATGAAAACGGCGCGCCTGCCCGTATCCATCGCCCACGATGCGGACGTGGAGGTGCTGCATTTTCGTTATCTCAACGATGACGACTCGTATCATTACTTTTCAGGCCGCCGGCGGATTCTCAATGACAACGCCTTTGTCCGTCACGCCGAGACATGGCCGTTTCTCTATCGGTCCGATGATCTGAAGGTGGCCATAGTCAGTCTGCCTCGTCCACGACTCGAGACCATCGACGTGCTCGAGCCCTGCATTTTCCTGAATTCCCGCACCAACTACGGTCACTGGCTCAGTGATGTCTACGCGAAGCTGATGCTGCTGGAGCATTGCCCCGAGACGGCCGGACTGCCCATCGTCTGCTACGACCTCCGGCCGTATCAGTACGAGACTTTGGACCTTCTCGGCATTCCACGGGACCGGATGGTCATGCTCCGCCCACGTCTCACGGACGACATTCCCCATCTGATACGCCTGAGCCATGCCAGCCTGCCATCGTTCGTGCCGTTCCCGGTTGTCCATGCCTGGCTGCGGGAGACCCTGACACCCCGGTTTCGCGGGGCGGCCACGAGTCGACCGCGACGGATCTATTTCACGCGGCGGAACTATCATCCCCGTTCCCACCGGGTCGACAACGAGGCCGAGGTGGTGGCCTGTCTCGACCGATTTGGTTTCGTGACGTTGCCGGCGGACACGTTGTCGGTCGCCCAGACCATGGACCTTGTGGCCAACTGCGACATCGTCGTCTGTCCCTACGGAGGCACGATCACCAACAACATTTTCCTGAGGGAAGATGCGGCCTGGATCGATCTCATCAATCCCATCATTCATGAAACGAACTGGGTAAGCAGCCGCCTCATCCCCCAGACCGTACCATTGACCGGCCGCTGGAGAATTGTCTCGGGCCCCTACGTTGACCCCCGCTCAAGCCTGATCGAAGACGTGCTGGAGAGGTTTGACGCCCCTTTCAACGTCGACATCGCCGCACTGGAAGCGACGCTCGTCGAGCTATTGGCGGAAACCGCATTAAGCGATTGCCCTGTTCAGAGACTCGATCCCGGCTCCCGTCCCGAAGGTCCCACCAGGGCGCGCAGCCTCTCCATCATGGCCGGCGAGTCCCACTCCGCCGGGCCTTCGAGCCGGGCGGCGATGCGGCCCCTGGCGTCGATGAGGAAGGTGGTGGGGATGCCGTCGGCGTTCAGCGCCCGGCTGAGCCGGCCGCGCTCGTCCAGGTGGGCCGAAAGGTGGGTGAAGCCCCGGCCATCGAGAAAGCGGCGGACGGTCTCGGCGGAGCGATCCTCCGAGACCGTGACCACCTCGATGCCGGAGCCGGCCAGGGCGGCGCTCAGGCGGTCGAGGGAGGGCAACTCCCGGATACACGGTGGGCACCAGGTGGCCCAGAGGTTCAGCACCACGCCCCGGCCCTTGAAGTCCGAGAGACGGACCTCGGCGCCGCTGCCGTCGAGGAAGGGAACGTCGGGAGCAGTCACCCGCCGCTCCAGGACCTGAAGCGCGTCGAGGCGGCCCGGACCGGCGACCCGCCCACTCCCACTCCCACTACCGATGCCGACGGCCGGCGGCTTTGGCGCGAGCGGCTCTTGCCTCTCCCCCCGCCACGATGCTATTCCGGCAATCGCCGCACCGGTGACGACCGCAAGAACGGCCAGTGTCAGGCGGCTACGCATTGCCATACCCCGTTCCGCCATACCCTGTTCCGCCATACCCCGTTCCGCTTGCCAACACTGGACTCCGCAGCCCCGTCATGACCGTTCCCCCCAGCAGCACCACTCAGCCCAACTCCCCGGATAAGCCCTCCGCAAGCCTCCGGGCCAGCGCCATGTGGGGAGGCCGTTTCGCCACCGGACCGGCGGAGATCATGGAGCGCATCAACGCCTCCATCGTCTTCGATCGGCGTCTCTACGCCCAGGACATCCGCGGATCGGAGGCCCATGCGGCCATGCTGGTCCGTTGCGGCGTGCTGTCGCCCGAGGATGGCGTGGCCATCGCCGCAGGTCTAGACCAAATCCGCCGGGAAATCGAGGAGGGACGCTTCGTCTTCCGCACCGACCTCGAAGACATCCACATGAACGTGGAGGCGCGACTGGCCGAGATCGTCGGACCCGCCGCCGGCCGGCTGCACACTGCGCGATCCCGCAACGACCAGGTGGCGACCGACTTCCGCCTGTGGGTGCGCGACGCCCTGGACGACCTGGACCGGGCCCTGTCGGGGTTCCAGCAGGCGCTCCTCGATCAGGCCGGGCGCCATGCCGGCTCGGTGATGCCGGGCTTCACCCATCTGCAGTCGGCCCAGCCGGTGACCTTCGGCCATCACCTGCTGGCCTATGTGGAGATGGCCGGCCGTGACCGCGGTCGGGTCGCCGACTGCCGCCGCCGGCTGAACGAGTGTCCGCTGGGAGCGGCGGCCCTGGCCGGGACCTCCTTTCCCATCGACCGTCACATGACCGCGGCGGCCCTCGGCTTCGACCGGCCGTGCGCCAACTCGCTGGACGCGGTGTCCGATCGCGACTTCGCGCTGGAGTTCCTGGCGACGGCCGCCATCTGCGCCGTGCACCTGTCGCGGCTGGCCGAGGAGATGGTGGTGTGGACGTCGGCCCAGTTCCGCTTCATCACCCTGTCGGATGCCTTCACCACCGGCAGCTCCATCATGCCGCAGAAGCGCAATCCCGACGCCGCCGAACTGACCCGCGCCAAGACCGGCCGGGTGATCGGCGATCTCACCGCCCTGCTGGTGGCGATGAAGGGACTGCCGCTCGCCTATTCCAAGGACATGCAGGAGGACAAGGAGCCGGTGTTCGAGGCCGCCGACACGCTGGGCCTGTGCCTTGCCGCCATGACCGGGATGGTGACCGACATGACCGTCAACGTGCCGGTCCTGCGTCAGGCGGCGGGGGCGGGCTTCATCACCGCCACCGACCTGGCCGACTGGCTGGTGCGGGTGCTGGGTATGCCGTTCCGCCAGGCTCACCATGTCACCGGTCGCCTGGTGAAGCTGGCCGAGGAGCGGGGAGCCGGCCTCGAAGCCCTGACTCTGGCCGACATGCGGACCGTCGAGCCCGGCATCACGCCCGAGGTGTTCGACGTGCTGGGGCTGGACCAGTCGGTGCGCAGCCGCACCAGTTACGGAGGGACGGCTCCGGACCTCGTCGCCGCGGCCGTGGCCGAGGCGCGCCGACGCTGGTCGTAGACGACGAAAAGACGTGAGGGAGGACGGCGATGGCGCGGAGACTGCTGGTATTGCTGCTGGGGCTGACGCTGTCCCTGTCCCTGTCCATCGCCGCCTGTGGCAAGCGGGGCTCGCCTGAGGCGCCGCCCGACAGTCCCTATCCCGGCAAGTATCCGAGGCAGTGAGAGGCTGAAAAATGCACCATGAACGGCATGAGCCCTCTCCCCCCCCTTCGGGGGGAGAGGGTTGGGTGAGGGGGGAGAGAAGCCCCCGGAATGATGCCGGCTGCCCCACCCCCTCACCCCGGCCCTCTCCCCCTCGAGGGGGAGAGGGAGTGGGAGTGGGAGTGGGGGTGAGTCCATGAACCACTTTCACTACCGGAATGGCGTCCTGCATGCCGAGGACGTGCCGCTCGATCGCATCGCCCGGGCGGTGGGGACGCCGTTCTACTGCTACTCGACGGCGACTCTGGAGCGCCACTACTCGGTCTTCGCCTGTGCCCTGGAGGGGATGAACGCCAGCATCCACTACGCCATGAAGGCCAACGCCAACGTCGCCGTGGTGCGCACGCTGGCCGGCCTTGGGGCCGGTGCGGACGTGGTGTCGGAGGGTGAGTTGCGTCTGGCCATGATGGCGGGCGTGCCGGCCGACCGCATCGTCTTTTCCGGCGTCGGCAAGACCCGGGCCGAGCATCGGCTGGCCCTGGAGGTGGGTATCCTCCAGGTCAACGTGGAGTCCGAGCCGGAACTGGAGCAGTTGAACGCCATCGCCGGCGAGCTTGGCGTGGTGGCGCCCGTGGCCATCCGCGTCAATCCCGACATCGACGCCGGCACCCACGGCAAGATCACCACCGGCCTCAAGGAGAACAAGTTCGGCATCGAGTGGACCCGTGCTCACCATGTATTCCACCGGGCGGCGGCGCTGCCCAACATCGCGGTCGCGGGGGTCGCGGTCCACATCGGCAGCCAGCTCACCGACCTCGCCCCCTTCCGTGACGCCTTCCTGCGGGTTCGCGACCTGGTGGTGATGCTGAGGGCCGACGGAATTTTCATCGACCGGGTGGATGTGGGCGGTGGCCTCGGCGTGCCCTACGACCGGGACGAGGCGCTGCCGCCGACTCCCGCCCGCTACGCCGCGGTGATCAACGAGACCCTGGGCAATCTCGGCTGCCGGATCCTGCTGGAGCCCGGGCGGCTCCTCGTCGCCAACGCCGGCGTGCTGGTGACCGGCGTCACCTACGTCAAGGAGGCGGCGACCCGCACGTTCATCATCGTCGATGCGGCGATGAACGATCTGGTCCGCCCGGCCATGTATGACGCCTGGCACGACATTCTGCCGGTGACCGAGCCGCCGCCGCGGACCCGGCCGCGGCGGGTGGACGTGGTGGGACCGGTATGCGAGTCGAGTGATACCTTCGGCCGGGACCGACTGTTGCCGCCGGTCGAGCCCGGCGACCTGCTGGTGGTGGCCACCGCCGGCGCCTATGGAGCGGCGATGGCCTCCACCTACAATGCCCGGCCGCTGGTGCCCGAGGTGCTGGTGAAGGGCGATGCCTTCGCCGTGGTCCGCCGCCGGCAGACCTATCGGGACATGCTGGCGTTCGAAAGTCTGCCCGACTGGCTGGGGGGCGGAACGGACGCCATATAGGACAAGAAGAAGCCGTCCGCGCCCGGAGAGTTGCCACGACCGTGACCTTCATCCCTCCCTTCGACGACCCTCGTCCCTGGCTGCAGACCGGGTTGCGCCGGGCGTGGGCGGTGCTGGCGTGGGAGCGTGTCTGGCGGGCCTCGTGGGCGGCCGTCAGTCTGGGGGGCGTCTTCGGCGCCGTCGCCCTGCTGGATGGTTTGCCCCGGCTGTCGGGGGAGGCCCATGCGGCGGTGCTGGCGGGGTTCGCCCTCGTGTTCCTCGGCCTGTTGGGATGGGGCTGGTGGGGAATGAGGCTGCCCACCCGCGCCGATGCCGTCCGGCGGCTGGAGCAGGGGGGAGGGCAGCTCCATCGGCCGGTGAGCGCCCTCGACGACCGGCTGGCCGCCGGCGGAGACTCGGCCGAGTCCCGCGCGCTGTGGCGGGCTCACCTGATCCGCATGGAGGACGAGGCCCGTCGGCTGCGGGTGGATCCGCCCGCTCCCGGGGTAGCGGCGCTGGATCCCCTTGGCCTGCGGGCGGTGCCGGTGCTGCTGCTGGTGATCGGCCTCGCCGCCGCCTGGGGCCATGTGCCCGAGCGGCTGTCCCGCGCCCTCCACCCTGCCTGGGCGGCGTCGGTCGCGACGGCGTCGTCGGTGCGGCTGTGGATCACGCCTCCCGATTACACGGGGCTGCGTCCCATCGTGCTGGAGGCGGACGTCGCGCGGTCCGGCATCCATCCCACCGACGCGGCCGTCTCCATCCCGGTGGGCAGTGCCGTGCTGGCCCTGGTCCATGGCCGGCACGGTGGGGTGCCGACGCTGGTGGTGGACGGCCGGGTCACGCCCTTCGGCGTGCTGGGAGACGGCAGTTATCGCCTGGAGACGGCCATCGACGGCGGCGGAGACGGCAGCCTTGCCGTGGAGCGGGATGGGAACACCCTGGCGCGCTGGGGCATCACGGTGGTGGGAGATGCGTCGCCCACCATCGCCTTCGCCACCCCGCCGGCGGACATGGGCCGCTGGCGGCTGCGGCTCGAGTACCAGGCGGCGGACGACCATGGTCTGGCCGCGGTCGGCGCGCTGATGGAGCGGGAAGGGGGGCAGTCGGGTGGGACCGTGTCCGAGCTGCCTTTGCCCCTGCCGGGCAGCCGGCCGAAGGTGGCCCACGCCATCGGCCTGCTGGACCTGACCGCCCACCCGTGGGCCGGGCTGCCGGTGGTCCTGCGGCCGTTCGCCCGCGACGACAGGGGGCAGACCGGCGTCGGCGCCCCGGCCGAAGTGACCCTGCCCGAGCGGGTCTTCACCCACCCCGTCGCCCAGGCCATCGTCCAGCAACGCAGGATCCTGCTGAACGAGCCGGAAAAGCTGGGCCAGGTGATCGCCGCCCTCGATGCCATCGCCCTGGATCGGGCCGCCTTCAACCACGACATCGTCGTTCATCTGGCGCTACGGACGGCGCGCAACCGCATCGGCGGCGATCTCGAGGCAAATGGGCGCGATGGGACCGGGATCGGGTCGGTGCGGGACATCCTCTGGCAGACGGCGCTGCGGCTCGAGGACGGGGAGACGGCCATCGCCGAGCGCCTGCTGGACGACGCCGGGAAAGCCCTGTCCGAGGCTCTTTCGCGCGGCGACACCGGAGCGGCGGAGCTGGAGCGGCTGATCGAGGGCTATCGCGAGGCCATGGAGCAGTACCTCGCCGCCATGGCCCGCCGCCTCGGCAAGATGGAGGGGCGGCTGCCGATCCCCCCCGGACAGATGCTGCGCGCCGACGCCCTCACGGCGATGCTGGAGCGGATGCGTGACCTGGCGCGGGCGGGATCACGCGAGGCCGCGCGCCGGATGCTGGGCGAGATGCAGCAGATGATGCAGGTTCTGCGCAGTGCCCGTCTGCCCGACCAGATGCAGGAGGCGATGCGGGAGGTGCGCGCGCTCATGGATGGCCTGAAGGAGCTGATCGACCGCCAGCAGGGGCTCCTCGACCAGACCTTTCGCCAGAGCCGGGAGACCCGCCGCACCGTGGACCGCGAGCGGCTGAGAGCCAGCGCCAGGGACCAGGACGCCCTGCGGCGGGACCTGGCCGCCATGATGGAGAAGCTGGCCGAAACGAGCGGCGGTGCCCTTCCCGACAACCTGGGCCGGGCGGAAATCGCCATGCGCGAGGCGGCGGAAAAGCTGACGGCGGGGGACGCGGCCAAGGCCGCCGAGGCCCAGAGCCGGGCCCTCGGCGACCTGAAGGAGGGCAGCCGGGCGGCGCTGCGCCAGATGATGGAACGGCTGATGGCCGGAGGCGGCGGGCCGGCACTGTTCCCCGGCGCCGACCCGGGCACCGATCCCCTGGGCCGCGGCAGTGCGGCGGACGACGGCTCCGTCGTCATCCCGACCCAGCCCGAAACCCGCAGTGCCCGGGAAATCCTGGACGAACTGCGCCGCCGCGCCGCCGAGCCAGGGCGCCCGCCGGCCGAACTGGACTACCTGAACCGATTGCTGCGGCAGTTCTAGGACTCGTCCTTACGGTGGGCTTGCCTCACCCCGACATACCGACTAAACCCGGTATATCCAGTGTGTCGGTGGGGGGAACAGGAGATGCCGGGCATGCGCGTTCTGGCCATCGGCGACAGCCTGACCGCCGGCTGGGGAGTGCCCGATGCCGCCGGCTTCACGGTGCGGCTGGAGCGGGCGTTGCGGGCGGAGGGGCGTCCGGTCGAGATCATCAACGCCGGGGTTCCCGGCGAGACCACCGCCGGAGGCCGCCAGCGCCTGGACTGGCTGATGCGTGAGCCCTTCGACGCCGCCATGGTCGAGCTTGGCGCCAATGACGCCCTGATGGGGGTTCCGCCGGAGCGGGTCTTCGCCAATCTGGACGCCATCCTTGACAGGCTCGAGACCCGGGGGGTGCCGATTCTGCTGGCCGGGATGCTGGCTCCGCCTGATTTCGGCGACCGATACGAAGAGGCCTTCAACGACGCCTATGTTCGTTTGACCCGGAAGCACGACGTGGTGTTCTACCCCTTCTTCCTCGACGGCGTGACGACCGACCCGGCCCTGCACCAGGGGGACGGCATCCATCCCAATGCCCGTGGTGTTGACGTGATCGTCGAGCGCATCCTTCCCGACGTGCGGCGACTCCTGGACCGGGTGGTAATGGTGGAGGCGCCATGACAAGGCCGAAGCCATTCAAGGCCGCCCATGCCAGCGGTGACTCGTGGGCGCAGGCGGTCAAGGCCTGCGTGGTGGGGCTTGGGACCATCGAGCCCAGCGACACGCTGGGTTTCGTCTATGCCACCGAGGCCCTCGGGGACCATATCTCCAGCATTCTCGCCTTCCTGCGCCAGACCACCCGGGTCCAGCACTGGGTGGGAGCGATCGCTCCCGGCGTGTGCGCGTGCGGCGTCGAATACCACGAGGGTGCGGGCCTGTCGGTGATGGTGGGAGCCCTGCCGCCGGACTCGTTCCAGGTCATCCCCACCCTCCGCGATGAGTCCCTGGACATGGGCGCCGGCACCCGGCAGTGGATCGACTCCGGTCCAACGGTGCTGGGCGTGGTGCACGGCGACCCGCGCAACGGCCGCCTGCCGGCGATCATCGGCCGTCTGACCGAGGATACCGGCTGTTTCCTGGTGGGCGGACTGACCGGAACCGAGTTCGAGGATACCCAGGTGGCCGATACCCCGACCGGCGGCGGGCTTTCGGGCGTGCTGCTGCATGGCACCGTGCCGGTCGTCGTCGGCCTGACCCAGGGCTGCACGCCCATCGGCCCGGTGCACACCATCACCGAAGGCATGGACAACACCGTGGTCGCCCTCGATGGCCGGCCGGCCCTCGAGGTGTTGAAGGAGGACGTGGGCGAGGTGCTGGCCCGCCAGCTGCACCGCGTCGCCGGCTATGTCCATGCCGGCTTTCCGGTGGATGGCTCCGACCGGGGCGACTATATCGTGCGCAATCTTATCGGTATCGACACCACCCGCGGCTGGCTGTCGGTCGGCGCCGAGGTGAGAATCCACGATCGCCTGCTGTTCGTGCGCCGCGACCCCAACACCGCCCAGGCCGACCTGCGACGCATGGTCCGGGATGTGAAGGCCAGGGCCAGGGGCTCGGCCCGCGGCGGGCACTATGTCACCTGCATCGGCCGTGGCCCCAACATGTTCGGAAGCGGCGGCGGCGAGCTTGGGATGATCCGCGAGGAACTGGGCGATCTCCCCATCACCGGCTTCTACGCCAACGGGGAAATCAGCCATGGCCGACTCCACGGCTATACCGGTGTGCTGACGCTGTTTCTGTAATAATTTCGAGAACTGCCGACGAATGGCAATTATTCCATGACCTATGCCGTCCGGGAAATATTTCGCTCCGTGCAGGGAGAGGGAGCGAACGTCGGAAGAGTGGCCGTGTTCTGCCGCTTCGCCGGCTGCAACCTGTGGAGCGGCCGGGAGAGCGACCGGGCGGACGCGGCGTGTCGCTTCTGTGACACCGATTTCGTCGGCACCGATGGTCCGGGCGGTGGCCGTTTCGTGACGGCGGTCGACCTGGCGGCGGCCATCGCCGCGGTCTGGGGACCGGAGACACATCACCGCTTCGTCGTCGTCACGGGGGGCGAGCCGCTGCTGCAGCTTGACGCGCCACTCATCGCCGCCCTCCACGGACTGGGCTTTGCCGTGGCCGTCGAGACCAACGGCACCCTGGCCGCGCCGCCGGGACTCGACTGGGTCTGCGTCAGCCCGAAGGCCGGCACATCCCTCTCGATCCACAGCGGCGACGAACTCAAGCTGGTGTTTCCCCAGGAGGGACTCGATCCCGCCGACTACGAGGCTCTGGACTTCAAGCACTTTTTCCTGCAGCCCATGGACGGAGAAGACTTGAAACGCGCGACGTCGCAGGCCATCACATACTGTCTTCTGCATCCGCGCTGGCGGCTCGGCGTCCAGGTGCACAAGAGTCTGGGGCTGCCCTGAGGGTGCGGATCGGTCATGGAAATCTTCAAGGAATTCACCTTCGAGGCGGCTCATCGTCTTCCCAATACCCCGGTCGGCCACAAGTGCGCCCGCCTGCACGGCCACTCGTTCCGCGTGGCGATTCACGTCCGGGGCGCGGTGGATCCCCATGCCGGCTGGGTCATGGACTTCGCCGACATCAAGACGGCGTTCAAGCCCCTGCTGGCCCGTCTCGACCACCATTACCTCAACGAAATCGAGGGGCTCGAGAACCCGACCAGCGAGATCCTGGCCCGCTGGATCTGGGATCGGCTGAAGCCCGCCCTGCCCACCCTGTCCCGGATCGTCGTGCACGAGACCTGCACCGCCGGCGCCATCTGCGAGGCGGACGGCGGATGAGTGGCTCCGCACCCATCCCGGCCCCCGATCTCCTGCTCCGGGCCATGTTCGACGCGGCGGTGGCGGCGGCGATGCCCAGCTCCTTTCTCCCCGGCCACCTGCCCGAGCCGCCCCGCGGCCGCACCGTGGTGGTGGGCGCCGGCAAGGCCGCCGCCGCCATGGCCGCGGTGGTGGAGGAGCATTGGCCGGGACCGCTCTCGGGACTGGTGGTCACCCGCTATGGCCATGCCGTCCCCACCGCACGCATCACCGTGGTCGAGGCCGGGCATCCGGTGCCCGACGCCGCCGGACGCAAGGCCGCCCGGGACGTCCTTGACCTGGCCCGCGGCCTCGGGCCGGAGGATCTGCTGCTGTGCCTGATTTCGGGCGGAGGATCGGCCCTGCTGACGCTGCCGGCGCCGGGCCTCAGCCTTGCCGACAAGCAGCACCTCAACCGGGCGCTGCTGCGTTCGGGCGCCACCATCGCCGAGATCAACTGCGCCCGCAAGCACCTGTCGGCCATCAAGGGCGGTCGCCTCGCGGCGGCGGCGGCACCGGCCCGGGTGGTCGCCCTGCTGCTGTCCGATGTGCCGGGCGACGATCCTTCGGTGATCGCTTCCGGCCCGACGGTTGCCGATCCCACCACCCGCGCCGACGCGCTGGCCGTGCTGGTGCGTCATGGCATCGAGGTGCCGCCCTCGGTCCGTGCCCACCTCGAGACCCCCGCCGCCGAGACGCCGAAGCCCGGTGATCCCTGTTTCGCCCAGGCCGAGGCCTTCGTCGCGGCGACGGCGCAGCGATCCCTGGACGCCGCCGCCGCCGTGGCCCGCGCCGCCGGTGTCACGCCGGTCGTTCTCGGCGGTTTCATGGAGGGAGAGGCCAGCCAGGTGGCCCTGGTCCATGCCGCCATCGCCCGTCAGGCCTTCCGCCATGGCCAGCCGGCGGCGCCGCCGTGCGTGCTGATTTCCGGCGGTGAGACCACGGTGACGGTGCGCGGCAGCGGCCTGGGTGGTCGCAACACCGAGTTCCTGCTCGCCCTGGCGGTGGCGCTGAACGGGCACCCGGGCATTCACGCCCTGGCCGCCGACACCGACGGCATCGACGGCAGCGAGGACAATGCCGGCGCCATCCTGCGCCCCGACAGCCTGTCCCGCGCCATGCGAGCCGGCCGCGACGCGGTGGTCGACCTGGCCGCGAATGACTCGCATGGCTTTTTCGCGGCACTCGGCGATCTGGTGGTGACCGGTCCCACCCGCACCAACGTCAACGACTTCCGGGCGGTGCTCGTCCTTCCGGACGGACCCGCCGCCGGGCCATGACGGCCGCCGCCACGGCACCCGGGGGAGAGGACGTCCGGTGGCGGGACCTGCGCCGCTTTCGGCGGGTGGCGACGGGGCTTCTCGTGGTGATGGCGCTGGTGTTCCTCGCCACCCGTCTGGTTCCCGAGCCCGGTTTCTGGACGCTGCTGCTGCGCGCCGGGGCGGAGGCTGCCCTGGTGGGTGGTCTTGCCGACTGGTTCGCGGTGACGGCGCTGTTTCGCCACCCCTTCGGCATCCCCATTCCCCACACGGCGTTGATTCCGCGCAACAAGGACCGCATCGGCGAGGGCCTGGGTTCCTTCGTCGAGCGCCACTTCCTCGATCCCATGGAAGTCGCCCGCAAGCTGCACGAGGTGGATGCCGCGAGCCGCTTCGGTGCCTGGCTGGCGCGGGAGCGCAATGCCGACTCGGTGGCGAGACGGGTGACGGCGGCGGTGCCCTTCGTGGTGCGGTCGCTGGAGGATCGGGAGATCCGCGACTTCCTCCACCGCGCCGTCAACCAGCAGGTCCACTCCCTGGACCTGGCGCCCTTCCTCGGGCGGGCGGTGGCGGCGCTGACCGGGGGCGAATACCGTCAGGCGATGATCGACCGGGCCGTGGCCCTGGCCACCGGGGTTCTCGCCGAGCACGAGGAGCGCATCTACGCCATGGTCGAGGAACGCAGCGTCTGGTGGCTGCCACCGGCGGTGGATCGCCACGTCGCGCGGGCGATCATCGGCTCCGTGCAGGAGGTGCTGGGCAATCTGGCCGATCCGCGCCACGAGTCCCGCCGGCAGCTCGATCACGCCATCGACACGCTGATCAATGACCTGCGCCGGTCGGAAACCTTTCGCCAGCACTTGGCGACCGTGAAGACCCGCCTGCTGGAAAGTCCGGCCACCCGCGAGTACCTGGCCGCGGTGTGGACCGAATTGCGCCACGGCCTGGTCGCTGATGCACAGGCGCCCGACTCGCGCCTGCGCCGGGGCATCAGCGGCGGGCTGCGCGGAATGGGCGAGGCACTGCTCGCCGATCAGACCATGCGGGAGCGGTTGAACGGACGGATCCAGGAGTTCGTGCTGACCGCGATCGTGCCCTGGCGCGGCGAGATCGGCCGCTTCATCGCCGGCGTGGTGCGTCGTTGGGACGGTCGCACCATCTCGGAGCGGATCGAACTGGAGGTGGGCCGCGACCTGCAATACATACGGATCAACGGCACCGTCGTCGGTGCCCTGGTCGGCTGCGCCCTGTACCTCGTCTCGATAGCGACCAATTAAGGTCGGTCCCCGGCCCGCCCCGCAGGCCGGGAGTCCGATCAGGCGCTGGTGTTCATCTTTACCTTCGGCGCGCCATCGGGCGCCGCTGCCGCCAGGGCCGGGGCCGGGGCCGGGGCGGCCGTTTCGGCCGGAGCCGACGGTGTTACGCGCAAGCCCTCGGCCACGTTCCGATTGATGTTGATCAACGTGGTGAGGAGTTCCGGGGTCCCCTCCGTCAGCGCCTTGGCCGTCTGTTTGTCGACGAACAGGCTCAGCGACATGACGTTGGCCTTGATCTCGGGCGGAAGGGTGTTCTCCGCGTCCACGATATCGGCCTGGATGATGGTCCACAGCAAATGATTGAACCGCAACGCCTGTGCGAAGATCTCATAATTCCCGGGATCTTTCTTGGCCTCCTCGAGAAGCAGCGCAGCCTTGGTAAGGGCCATCGCCTCGACCTCGCGCGGGTTGAGGCTCTGCCGCTGGATGTTTTGGTAGGCGCCTACACGTTCGCTCGACATGGCTCAGAACCTCCGTCCCGCATACGACATTCTCTCATTGGGGGCACCCCTGCCGATCGAGAGCCTCGACCCGCTTCAGACCAGACCGGCCTAACCAAGTGACCCGCTTCGCCCTTTTCACCGCATCACGATACGCCGTTCGGACGACGCGTTCCAGATTTTCCAGATTGGGAATCAGGACTTGAAGCAAAATATCCACGCCAGATCGCGCGGGACACCCAACCGTCCGTCCGGCGCCAGGGTGCGCGTATCGATGGCGCGCACCCCCTGGAGCAAAACCGTGGACGGGCCAGAGGACAAGCAAAGTGACCGTGGATGTTTTGCATCAAGTCCTCACCCGCGCGCCGTGCCAGGCCTGTGTCACGTGGCCCCATCGGCGCGGTCCAGCCCGGCTCGGCCCAGCACCTCAGCCTCGTAATCAATGAGTTTTCTGCATTCCTTCAGAGCCTGGTAGTGAGTGCCGCAAAGAATTTTTTGTGATATATCGGCCACCATGTCCAGGACCTTGGCATTTCGCGACGCATCAATGAACTCGCGGATGAGCGAGAAGTACATCTCGTGATATGCCGCTTCGTTTTTCGGGTCCGCGTACATGTTGAGGATGGTGAAATATATTCGACGCGCCGGCGTCGTCGCCTCCTCTTCCGTGATGATGTCTCGTTCTCTGAGAACGGGAACGGTGTTCATTACCACGATCTCGGTCTTGCTCCCGCCGTTGGCAATCACGGCCGTGCCGACCAGGGCTTTCTCGAAGGGCTTCAACGTCAGCTTTAGCGGCATGTTCCCAGTCTTCCTGCTGAGCGCCGCACCACCCACGGCATTGCGCCGAGCCTCCCCGGTTCCGCATCCTGATCCGGAGCCGCCCCCATCCCTCCGGGCACTATACTCCCATCCCCCACGACTGAAAAGTCCGCCTTTTCAGCGCCAGCAGTTCTAATTATGACCCGCCAGACGACTTTCGGGGCTACCGCCCCGATCCCCGTTTGGCACGTCACGCCGAAGGCGTGCCCCTGGCACGTCACGCCGAAGGCGTGCCCCTGGCACGTCACGCCGAAGGCGTGCCCCTGGCACGTCACGCCGAAGGCGTGCCCCTGGCACGTCAC
>JAMOBE010000079.1:0-16880 GCA_039908285.1 Alphaproteobacteria bacterium | reverse complement strand
CCCCTGGCACGTCACGCCGAAGGCGTGCCCCTGGCACGTCACGCCGAAGGCGTGCCCCTGGCACGTCACGCCGAAGGCGTGCCCCTGGCACGTCACGCCGAAGGCGTGCCCCTGGCACGACGCCCCGGGCGGGTGTGGGCGGCAGCCCACCAATTTCACCCAAAACCCGTCCTAATTAGAACTGCTGTTTCAGCGTCGGAATCGCTTTCCGCCATGGCGGTGACGCCTCACAAAAAAAGGGGGGGTGGGAAACCCACCACCCCTACGTTGGAACAGACCAGCCGCTCCAGCCAGAATTTCTCACGGGTCCGACGGATGCTGGCTTGATCTTTGATCCGCCCATGACTTTTCCTCCCTTGCCAATACATCAAGTATTGGCGGCGGTCGGAAAAATCATGGGCGGATCAAGTCTCTGCGCCATCATTCCGCGTCCCTGTATTACTGACCCGAAAAATCTTCACGGCGCGCGGAGATTTTTCGAATCAGTAATACGAACCTTTTTGGTTGCGGCTCCGCCGCGTTATGAGAAACTCGGGCTAGAAGAGCGAAAGGACCGAAGACTCAGACTTCTGCGCCAGGCTCAGCGAGATGGTGCCGAGCTGCTGCCGGGTCTGCAAGGCAAGGAGATTGGCCGACTCTTCGTTCATATCGGCATTGACCAGCTTGCCCGCACCTTCCTGCAGCGTGGTGACCAGAGTCTTGGTGAAATCCAGACGGATGCCCAGCAACGAGGAGTTGGTTCCCATCCTCGATGCGGTGGCCCGCAAGGTCGAAAGGGCGTTGTCAAGGATGTTGGTGGAGGTATCGATATTGGCATCGCTCCCCCAATCATTGGCGGAGCAGGTCAGGGTCAGACCGACGGTGTCCATTGCCGTCCCCGTGACGGTCATCTTGCTGGTGCCGGTCTCGTTGAAGGTTACCGTCAGGTTGTCTGCGTTGGACTTGATGAGATTGGTCCCGTTGTAGGACGCATCCCCCGCGAGGTTTGTGATATGGAGACGAAGCATATCGAACTGAGAAGCAAGCTTCGATCGTTCGCTCGTGTCGTTCGTGTTCTTGGCCGAGGAGGTAAGACCCTGCATCTGCTGAATGAGGTCAGTTATGCCGCTGACGCCTTGCATCGAACTCTTCACGATGCTGACGGCCTGATCGATGCCGTCCTTCAGTTTGGCAAAGTCACCGGCCCGGTTCGTCAGGTTGGAAGCCTGAAAATACGCCTGGGCGTTGTCTAGGGCGCTGTTGACCTTCTTTTGGGTGGACAACCTGTTCTGTGTCCGGGCGATCAGGCTGGACGTTTCCTGCAACGAAAGCAGGTTGGTGCGCGTCGAAATGCCAAGTGAAACGTCAATTACTGACATTGTTTATCTCCCGTTCTGGGGCTGAACCGGACTCTTCTATCCGATCTTTACGGGGACAGGCGTTACATCACTGCTCCCATTGTCTGAATCCAGACAGCTTGCATTTTAGTTGATCGAGTATGCGATGTCAATCGCAGTCTAATAGTAATTCATTGACTCTATCGAGCCTCATATGCGCCTATATCACAAAGGAAACGCACGCTTTTGGTTGTGATATCACCCTCTTTGGTTGTTGTGTTTGTTTGAGCTCATCCAATAATCATCGTGTCCAGCGAGCAGCGCAGAGGCAAATCGCAGGCATGAGGTTGCTATTGGTATATGGTGGTTGGTCGTGCGGGGCTGGAGCGCAGGTCGTCCTCAGGCTTTGTCCACGGGACGAAACAGGCCCCTCGCGCTCCCCATGACTTTTCATTCTGGTGAAAAACGGGGAGTGTGAGGGCCTCAGGCCCTCACATCTTCTCTTTTTGGCTGTCTTGTGTGGGCTTGAATTTTCTCGCAAACCCGGGTACCTGGGCAGGTACGATCCAAGGAATATTCGCTGCGCGCGAAGATTCCTTGGGTCAGTAATGCAAATTATTTGTTGTGGCTCCGCTGCGATAGGTAGGATCAAATGAGTTGACTTTTCCGCAAGACGGTCCAAGCCCTCCACGACTGAAAAGTCCGCCTTTTCAGCGCCGGAATGGCTTTCCGCCATGGCGGTGACGCTTCACAAAAAAAAAAGGGTGGTGGGAAACCCACCACCCCTACGTCGGAATAGACCAGCCGCCCTAGAAGAGCGAAAGGACCGAAGACTCAGACTTCTGCGCCAAGCTCAGCGAGATGGTGCCGAGCTGCTGCCGGGTCTGCAAGGCAAGGAGATTGGCCGACTCTTCGTTCATATCGGCATTGACCAGCTTGCCCGCACCTTCCTGCAGCGTGTTGATCAGCGTCTTGGTGAAATCCAGACGGATGTTCAGCACGGAGGAGTTGGAACCCAGCGTCGACGCGGTGGACCGCAAGGTCGTCAGGGCGGTGTCAAGAAGGCTGGTGGCGGTATCGATATTGCCATCCGTCCCCCAGCTACTGGCGGCCGCGGTCAGCGTCAGCCCGGTGCTGTCCATCGCCGTCCCCGAGACGGTCAGCTTTTTGGTGCTGTTCTCGTCGAAGGTCACCGTCAGACTGTCGGCGGCGGACTTGATGAGATTGGTGCCCTTGTAGGACGCATCGGCCGCGAGGTTGGTGACCTGCGTGCGCAACGCATCGAACTGAAGGGCGAGCTTCGACCGTTCGCTCGTGTCGCTCGTGCTCTTGGCCGAAGAGGCGAGACCCTTCATCTGCTGAACGAGGTCGGTGATGGCGCTGATGCCCTGGGTCGCAGCCTTGACGGCGCTGATGGCCTGGTCGACGCCGTCCTTCAGGTTGGCGAGGTCACTGGCGCGGTTCGTGAGATTCGACGCCTGGAAGAACGCCTGGGCGTTATCGAGGGCGCTGTTCACCTTCTTCTGGGTGGACAGTCTGTTCTGCGTCCGGGAAATGAGGCTCGAGGTTTCCTGCAGCGAGAGCAGATTGGTGCGCGTTGATGCGGCGAGTGTTACTTCTGCCATTGGCATGGTACGTCTCCTGTTCTGGGTCTAAGCCGGACTTTTCTGTCCGAACCCGGCGGGGCAGGCGTTCCGATTCCGTATCCCCCGTCTGAAACCCCACCGACCCACAGGCTATGCTACCGGACAGGTGATGTCAACCACTATCAGAAAGAAATTTCACGACCTTCGTCCGAAGAGGATTGCCCGGAATGGGGGGCCATGGCGTTGTCGGGAAGAGGCGGCTATTTTGCATCGGGCCCTGATTGGTCGGGCGCCATGGGGAGGCGGAGAATGGGAACGACGGGGGAGGCCCTCGACCTTGGCATGCAGTTGCATGCGGCCGGCCGTCTCGACGATGCCGAAGCCGTCTGCTGGCGGATCCTGGAGGGCAGCCCTTTCGACGCGGATGCCCTTCATCTGCTGGGCCGTCTGGCCCGCCAGACTGGCCGTCACGCATTGGCCGTGGAACTGGTGGGGAAGGCTCTGGTGGTCAGGCCTGGATTTCCGGAGGCCCTGATCACCCTCGGGCTGACGCTGCGGGCCATGGGGCGGGCGGATGCGGCCGCGGTCAACTTCCGCCAGGCCATCGCCCTGCGGCCGGACCATCCCGATGCCCATGCCCATCTGGGTGGGCTGCTGCACGCGGGGGGACGACTGGACGAGGCGGCGACGTGTTACGCCCGGGCGCTGGCCATCGCCCCCGATCTTGCCGAGGCCCACGTCAACCTTGCCGTCATCCACGCAGGCATGGAGCGGCTCGACGACGCCGTCGCCGGTTGCCGCCGGGCCATCCGCTGCCAACCGGACCTCGCCGAGGCCCATAACAACCTCGGCAATGCCCTGATGGCTCTCGGACGGTGGGAGGAGGGCCTCGAGGCTCTCCGCCAGGCGGTGCGTCTCAACCCAGACTCGGCCAGGATGCACTCCAACCTGATCTTCGGTCTCGACTATGGCCACGGCGAGACCTCCGTCTCCCATCAGGCGGAGCGGCGGCGCTGGTTCGAGCGGCACGGCCGGCACCTGGCGGCGGCGAGTCGCCCTCATGCCAATCCCCCCGACCCCGACCGTCGACTGCGGGTCGGGTATGTCTCGGCCGATTTTCGCCGCCACTCGGCGTCCTACCTGTTCGGTCCGGTGCTGCGCAGCCACGACCGGGCACTCTTTGATGTCGTGTGCTATTCGGGAACCACCGTCGAGGACGACCTGACCGCCGACTTTCGCGCCATGGCCTCGGCGTGGCGGCCGACCGCCGGGCTTGGGGATGATGCCCTGGCCGACCTGGTGCGCGCCGACGGCATCGACATCCTGGTGGACCTGTCCGGCCACACCGCCGGCAACCGCCTGCCTGTGTTCGCCCGCAAGCCGGCACCGGTCCAGGTTTCGGCCTGGGGACACGTGAGCGGAACCGGTCTTCCCGCCATCGACGCGCTGCTGGGCGACCCGGTGGTCGTTCCGTCCGTCGAGCGGCCCCTGTTCGCCGAGGCCATCGCCGACCTTCCCTGCATGCTGTGCTACGAGGCCCCGTCGTATACACCTCCGGTCACGCCTCTGCCGGCCCTGGCGCGCGGGGGCGTTACCTTCGGCTGCTTTTCCCGCCTGATCAAGGTGTCGCCCGAGACCCTGGCCTCGTGGGCGGCCACCGTGCGTGCGGTGCCGGGATCGCGACTCATGATCAAGGATACGCTGCTGGACGAGCCGTCCCGACGGGCCGATATTGGCGAAACGCTGCGGCGCCTTGGCCTCGAGGGGGACCGCCTCGTCCTGCTGGGGGGCACATCTCATGTTGGGCATCTCGCCGCCTATGCCGGAGTCGACATCGCCCTCGATCCCTCACCGGCGAGCGGCGGCACCACCACCCTTGAGGGCCTGAGCATGGGGGTGCCGACCCTGACACTTTCGGGAGCGCTTCCGGCCAGCCGGGCGGCGGCGTCAATCAACACCGCGCTTGGCCTCACGGGGTTCATCGCCGACTCGCCGGAGGCCTTTCACCACCTGGCGCTGACCCACGCCGCCGATCTTCCGGAACTGGCGGCCCTGCGTGGCGACCTGAGGCGGAGGCTCTCCGACTCGCCGGTGGGGGATCCGGTCCGGTACGTCCGCGCCGTCGAGTCGGTCTATCGCACCCTGTGGCGCCGGTGGTGTTCCACCCACCCCGAGGCGGAGGCGCCGTCATGAGCGGTCCGCCGAAGCGAGTCTGTCCCATCTGCCGCCGCCCGGTCGTTGAGACCCGTTATCGGCCGTTCTGCTCCCGACGGTGCGCGGATATCGACCTTGGACGCTGGCTCGGTGGCGACTACCGGATTCCCTCCGAGGACGAGGGGGAGGGGGAGGAGGAAACCGGGGGCGAAAGCGACGGGAGCGCGTGACGATCGCAAAGAGCGTGATTGACTGGTGCCGGGCGCCTATACTCCGGCCGTCCCGGGGCGAACGGGGGAACAGGGCACCATGATGCGACGTCTTCTGCTGGCCGGGGCCGTGATGGCGGCGGCCGGCCTCGGCTATTACTACTACGGTCAGCAACGGCCGGCGACGACGACCGCCCCCCCGCCTCCGCCCCGCTCCGAGCCGGTGGTGGCGGCGGAGATCCGCGTCCAGCCCATGGCCGTGGAGGTGGCGGCGGTGGGCACCGTCCAGGCCGCGGCGACGGTGGCCCTGCGGTCGCGCATCGACGGCGAGGTGGTGGCGGTCCACTTCCGCGACGGCGACCTGGTCCAGGCGGGAGCGCTGCTGTTTTCCCTGGACGCCCGGGGACCGGAAGCCGACGTCCGCCGGGCCGAGGCGACGCTGGCCAAGGACCAGGCCACCCTGGCCAACGCCCGCCGCGACCTGACCCGCTATGAACAGTTGCAGGAGTCGGCGGTCAGCCGCCAGAAGCTGGACGAGGCCCGGACCTCGGCCCAGGTGCTGGAGGCGGCGGTGAGGGCCGACGAGGCGGCGGTCGCGACGGCCAGGCTCCAGCTCTCCTACACCCGCATCCAGGCACCCATGGAGGGGCGCACCGGCTCGGTCGCCCTGTCCAAGGGCAACATCGTCAAGGCCAACGATCCCAGTCCGCTGGTGGTGATCCACCGTGTCGACCCCATGGACGTCGCCTTCGCCGTGCCGCAGCGCGAACTGCCGGCGGTGCGCGAGGCCCAGGCCGGCGGCCCGGTCGCGGTCAGGGTCACCGTGCCCGGCGATCGGGGCGGGCCGGTGGAGGGCCGGCTGTCGTTCATCGACAACGCGGTGGAGACCATGACCGGGACCATCCTCCTCAAGGCGACCTTCGCCAATGCCGACGGGCGGTTGTGGCCCGGACAACTGGTGGACGTGGTCCTGACGCTGCGCACCGAGTCGGATGCCGTGGTGTGCCCGACTCCGGCCATCCAGAAGGGGCAGTCCGGCACTTACGTCTTCGTGATCCGGCCCGACTCGACCGTCGATATCCGTCCGGTGGTGGTGGACCGCGCGCGCCAGGGCCTGAGCGTCATCCGCAGCGGTCTTGCGGCGGGCGACAGGGTGGTGGTGGACGGCCAGTTCCGCCTGGTGCCCGGCTCCAGGGTGGAGGTGAAACCCGCCGCCGGTACTCCGGCCAAGGCTGCGGCGCCATTGCCATGAACGTCCCCGAACTCTGTATCCGCCGGCCGGTGATGACGACGCTGCTGACCGCGGCGCTGGTGATCTTCGGGCTGTTCTCCTACCGCCTGCTGCCCGTCGCGGCGCTGCCGGCGGTGGAGTTCCCGACCATCGTCGTCTCGGCCTCCCTGCCCGGCGCCAGTCCCGAGTCCATGGCGTCCTCGGTGGCGACGCCGCTGGAAAAGCAGTTCTCCACCATCGCCGGCGTCGCCTCCATCAACTCGGTCAATACCCGCGGCTCGACCCAGGTCACCCTGCAGTTCGTCCTGGACCGTCCCATCGACGCCGCCGCCCTCGACGTGCAGTCGGCCATCAGCGCGGCCCTGCGCCGCCTGCCGCCCGAGATGACCACTCCGCCGTCGTTCCGCAAGCTCAATCCGGCCGATCAGCCCATCGTGTTCCTGGCGCTCAGTTCCGCCACCCTGCCGCTGTCCGAGATCAACGAGTACGCCGAGACCCGCATCGCCCAGCGTCTGTCCACCCTGCCCGGGGTGGCGCAGGTGCAGGTCAATGGCCAGCAGAAGTTCGCGGTGCGGGTGCGCGTGGACCCAAGCCGCCTGGCCGAGCGGAACCTGTCCCTCGACGACATCCGCCGGGTGGTGGCGGCGGCCAACTCCAACGTCCCCACCGGCTCCCTCAACGGCCCACGGCAGGCGGTGACCCTGGAGGCCAGCGGCCAGCTCGGCGATGCCGCCGCCTATGCCCCCCTCATCGTCGCCTGGCGCAACAACACCCCGGTGCGGCTCGGCGACGTGGCCGACGTGGTGGACAGCGTCGAGAACGACCAGGTAGCCACCTGGTACAACGGCACCCGCGCTATCGTGCTGGCGGTGCAGCGCCAGCCCGACGCCAACACCGTCGCGGTCGCCGACGCGGTCAGGACCACCCTCGACTCCCTGAGGAGCCAGTTTCCCCCGTCGCTGCGCATCGAGGTGCTGTTCGACCGTTCCCAGTCCATCCGCGCCTCGGTGGCCGACGTGCAGTTCACCCTGGGGCTGACCATCGTCCTGGTGGTGCTGGTGATCTTCCTGTTCCTGCGCAATCTCAACGCCACGCTGATTCCGGCGGTGGTGCTGCCGGTGTCCTTGATCGGCACCTTTTCGGCCATGTATCTGCTGGGTCACAGCATCGACAACCTGTCGCTGCTGGCGCTGACCCTCGCGGTCGGGTTCGTGGTGGACGACGCCATCGTGGTTCTCGAGAACATCGTCCGCCACACCGAGTCGGGTCAGGACGTGAGGACCGCGGCGTTCCGGGGGTCGCGCGAGATCGCCTTCACCATCCTGTCCATCACCGCGTCGCTGGTGGCGGCCTTCATCCCCATCCTGTTCATGAGCGGGGTGGTCGGACGCCTGTTCAACGAGTTCGCGGTGACCATCAGCGTCGCCATCCTCATCTCCGGCGCCGTGTCGCTGACCCTGACGCCGATGATGTGCAGCCGCCTTCTGCGGCCTGTCGTCGCCGCCGATCGCCATGGACGGCTGTACCACCTGGTGGGGCGGGGCTTCGACGGGCTGCTGGCCGGGTATCGCGTCACCCTCGACCGGGTGCTCGCCCACCCGCGCATCACCCTTGCGGTGACTCTGCTGACGCTCGGGGGCACCGTCCACGCCTTCATGATCGTGCCCAAGGGCTTCTTCCCCATCGAGGACACGGGCCTGGTGCTTGGCATCACCGAGGCGGCGGAGGATACCTCGTTCGACGCCATGGCCCAGCGGCAGAAGGCGCTGGCGGCCATCGTCAAGAATGATCCCGACGTGGTCTCCGTCAATTCGTCGGTGGGGGCCGGCGGTCCCAACGTCGCCGGCAACACCGGCCGCATGTTCATCGGACTGAAGCCGTGGGGCGAGCGGACCGCCACAGCGCCCGAGGTGATCCAGGGACTGCGGAAGAAGGTCTCGCAGGTGCCGGGCATCGTCGTCTACTTCCAGCCGGTGCAGAACCTGAACGTCGGCGGCCGCACCAGCAAGAGCATGTTCCAGTACACCCTTCAGGCCGGCACCACCGACGAGCTGTATCACTGGGTGCCGCTGCTGGAGGCCCGGGTCAAGGCCTTGCCGGGTCTTCAGGACGTGTCGAGCGACCTTCAGGTGAGAAGCCCCATCGCCGTCGTCGCCATCGACCGCGAGAAGGCGGCGACCCTCGGGGTGACGTCGGACGACCTGCGCAACGCCCTGTTCACCGCCTATGGGACGCGGCAGGTTGGGACCATCTACACGCCGTCCAACAGCTACCAGATCATCGTCGAGGTGGACCCGCGCTTCCAGAAGGAGACGGAGGACCTGTCGCTCCTGTACGTCCGCTCCTCCACCGGCCGCCTGGTGCCGTTGCGCGCGGTGGCGCGGGTGGAGTACGCCGTCGGGCCGCTCGCCGTGAACCATCAGTCGCAGCTTCCCTCGGCGACCCTGTCCTTCAACCTGGCCCCGGGGGTGGCGCTCGGCGACGCGGTGGATCGCATCCTCGCCGTGCAGCGGGAGATGGCGATGCCGTCCTCCATCGCCGGCAGCTTCCAGGGCACGGCCCAGTTCTTCCGCCAGGCCCTGGAGAACCAGGGCGTGCTGATCGGCGCCGCGGTGCTGGTGGTCTACATCGTCCTCGGGGTGCTGTACGAAAGCTTCGTCCACCCCATTACCATCCTGTCGGGCCTGCCGTCGGCGGCGCTGGGAGCCCTCATTACCCTGATCGCCTTTGGCCAGGAACTGAGCGTCATCGCGACCATCGGCGTCGTGCTGCTGATCGGTATCGTCAAGAAGAACGCCATCATGATGGTGGACTTCGCCATCGCCCGCCGCCGCGACGGCGCGGACGCACTGCCGGCCATCCGCGAGGCCTGCCTGCTGCGCTTCCGGCCCATCATGATGACCACCATGGCGGCGCTGATGGCCGGCATCCCGATCGCCGTGGGTTACGGCACCGGCGGCGAGATGCGCCGGCCACTGGGCCTGGTGGTGGTGGGCGGACTGGCGCTGTCGCAGGTGCTGACGCTCTACATCACGCCGGTGGTCTACCTCTACATGGACCGCCTGGCCCAGGTGTTTCGGCCGGCGGCGGGAACGGTGGAGGATGCTGAAGTCGTCTAGCCCGGCTTATAAGGCGGGGGACGCGGCGCGCCCCCCGGACCCCCCGCTTTACAGTATGACGACGCGGCGACCAGCGAGGTTGTCGCGCAGGGCCGGCAGGGCGGCGTCGGGATTCTCCCCGGCTACGGTGACGATGTCGGCGGCGCCATCCAGGGCCATGGCCAGTGCCTGCTCGTCGGGGGGAGGGGAGATCACCGGGCGGCCGGCGCGGAAGGAAAGGGCGAAGGCGGGGGACGCCTCGGCCACCACTCCGTACACCCGGGTCTTTAGCCCAAATGCATCACGTGCGGCGATGGCGCCGCAGAGGGCGACACCGCTGGCGACCGGTACGATCAGGGCGTCCAGGTCCGGGATCTCGCGCAGGATGTCCAGGGCGGCGCTCGCCACCCCCTGCACCAGCCACTTGTGGAACACCGGCACCAGGTGCTGTGAGCGGGTGGCGGACAGCACCTGGGCGTGCTCCTGGGCCGCCTCGATATCGTCGCCCTCGAGGATCAGGTCGACGCCAAGCTCTCGCAGGGCGGCGAGGCGCTCCGGAGCCTCGGTGCGGGGCGCCACCACCACCGCCGCCATGCCAAGCCGCTTCGCCATCCAGCCGACGCTCCGTCCGTGGTCGCCGTGGCTCACCGCGATCACCGTGCGCACGCACGGCCGCCGCTGACGCAGAAGCACCAGGTAGTTGACGGCACCGCGAACCCGGACATTGCCGGTTGGGGAATGGCTCTCGTCCCCGACCCACACCATGCCGCCGCAGGACGGATCCAGATGCGGCGCGCGCCAGACCGACGCCGGCGGCACGTGGCGGCCAACCCGTTCGGCCGCCGCCTCCAGGTCCGCCATGGTCAGTTCTTCGCGCATGCCGTCCTCCTCCCTTGACCTGTCGGGTCAGGTGGGATACCTCCCCACACCTGACCCAGTATCCAGTATCCAGATATCACGCGGAGGGCTCCCATGGGCCGCATCTTTTCGGGCGTACAGCCCACCGGCAACCTTCATCTCGGCAACTACCTGGGGGCCATCCGCAACTGGGTGAGGCTTCAGCACCACCACGAGTGCCTGTTCTGCGTCGTCGATCTGCACGCCATCACCGTGTGGCAGGACCCGCAGGAACTGCGCCGCAACACCCGCGAGGTGACGGCCGGACTGCTGGCCGCCGGCATCGATCCGGTGCGCAACATCGTCTTCGCCCAGAGCACCGTGCCCGGGCATGCCCAGCTTGCGTGGGTGTTCAATTGCGTGGCCCGTCTCGGCTGGCTGAACCGCATGACCCAGTTCAAGGAAAAGGCCGGCAAGGACCGGGAGAACGCCTCGGTCGGGCTCTATGCCTATCCCAACCTGATGGCCGCCGACATCCTGCTCTACAAGGCCACCCACGTGCCGGTGGGCGAGGACCAGAAGCAGCACCTGGAACTGGCCCG
This sequence comes from Alphaproteobacteria bacterium, assembly GCA_039908285.1. Taxonomy (GTDB): domain Bacteria; phylum Pseudomonadota; class Alphaproteobacteria; order Rhodospirillales; family Rhodospirillaceae; genus JAMOBE01. The sequence goes on along the minus strand of JAMOBE010000079.1, from coordinate 5,847 downwards.
CGACATCGCCCAGAAGTTCAACAACGACTTCGGCATCGACCTGTTCCCGCTGCCCGAGCCGCTGATTCTCGGCGCCGCCACCCGGGTCATGAGCCTGCGCGACGGCACGAAGAAGATGAGCAAGTCCGATCCCTCCGATTATTCGCGCATCAACATGACCGACGACGCCGACACCATCGCCCTCAAGGTGCGCAAGGCGAAGACCGACCCCGAGCCCCTGCCAGCCACCCTGGAGGAGCTTGACCGCCGTCCCGAAGCGGCCAACCTGGTGGGCATCCATGCGGCGCTCAACGACATCGGTCGCGAAGAGGCCCTGGCCGCCGTCGCCGGGCGCCAGTTCTCCCAGTTCAAGAAGGATCTGACCGACCTGGCGGTGGCGGTGCTCGGCCCCATCAACGCCGAAATGAAGCGACTGGTGGCCGATCCCGGCCACGTCGACTCGGTACTGCGCCAGGGAGCGGAGCGGGCAGGGGCCCTCGCCGGCCCCATCCTGGACGAGGTCTACGACGTGGTGGGATTCCTCAGAACGAATCGCAAGGAACCGTGAGGCCCTGACGCAGAGAAACTCACGGTCCGTGCCCGGCTATTTCGGGCAGGGGGCGGCGCCGCCCGTGGACACGTTCTTCATCATGACACCCTCGCGGGCCGGATCGTTGTCCACATCGCCGACGGTGCCGATGTTGATGCTGGCGCAGGGGGCGTTTTTCTTCAAGCCGGTCCCGGAGGACGCACCGTCACTCAGATACGCTCGCGCCTTGTTCCGGTTGATGGCGTTCAGAGTCTTGTTGGAATAGCGATCACTCTGGCTGAAGCCCTCCGGCACGACCGCTCCCGATGACGCCGGTGGCGCCGTGTCCGGCACGATGGCACCGGCACTGGGTTCGAACGGTACATAGCTCTGCCGCGGCGGGATGGCCTCCGGAACCGCGGTCTCCACCGGTGGGGCTGCCTCCGGCGGGGGCGCCACCTTGGGCGTCATAGACCTGGTTGCCTTGTCGGATGCCTTGGCCGGCGGCGCGGTCTCGTCGCTGAGAAGCAAGCCTCCCTCCACGGGAGCGGCGACGAGTACGCTGACCATACCGAGCAGAATACCCGCGGTGGCTCTGACCGTTCGCATCATATCCCAGCCTCCCCACTCGGCGTATTCCGAAAGGCCTCCGCGCCGAGGCGACCCACTGTAACACCCTTCGCGTTTCGTCGCCACCGGTGGATTTTTCGTGCGACCCGGGGCGCCGTGCAGCCGATCGGCCATTACCAGGCCTTTGGTGCTGCTGGACAAAAGGCCTCAGTGCGGTACAATACTGACCGTGTCTGAACGAAGACCTTTTATGCCCGCTGAGTTTTGGGGTTTTCATGTACACGCGGACGACCAGCGATATCACCATCACCGTGAAGCCGTTCTATCTTGAGGAGCAATCCTCTCCGGACGACAACCATTTCGTCTGGGCCTACCGGGTGCGCATCGAAAACCATTCGCCGACTGCGGTTCAACTGATGCGCCGGCACTGGCGTATCACCGACGCCTTCGGCCGAATCCAGGAGGTTCGCGGCGCCGGCGTGGTGGGCGAGCAGCCGGTGCTGAAGCCGGGGGAGACCTTCGAGTATTCGAGCGGAACCCCGCTGCCGACGCCGTCGGGAATCATGGTCGGCTCCTATGAGATGGAGCGGGCCGACGGCTTTCGCTTCGACGTCGACATTCCCGCGTTTTCTCTCGACAGTCCCTACGAGACGGCGCGAATCAACTGAAGGTTCTCCAGGATTACTGGCGGGATGGGTTGCAAGGTCGGGAGAGCGCGCCCACCTGTATCACTGATCTCAAAAGTCTTCGCGCACGGCGAAAATTTTTGAGACCAGTGATACAGACGGGGAGTTGGTCGTGAGCGCCAGTCATTGTTCGACGTCGGGTCGTGTCGGTCCCGATCCTTCGGAAACAACCACCTCCGCCGGCCGGCCGGGGCGGGAGGAGGCGGAGGAGGCCGTGCGCACGCTGCTGCGCTGGGCCGGCGACGATCCGGGGCGGGAGGGGCTGCGGGACACCCCGGCCCGGGTGGTGCGGGCCTATGAAGAGTATTTCTGGGGCTATGGCCATGACCCCGAGGAGATCCTGCTTCGCACCTTCGAGGAGGTGGAGGGCTACGACGAGATCGTCGCCCTCCGGGACATCCGCTTCGAGTCCCACTGCGAGCACCACGTCGCCCCGATCATCGGCAAGGCCCACGTGGCGTATCTGCCCGACCACCGGGTGGTGGGCATCAGCAAGCTCGCCCGCGTGGTCGAGATCTACGCCAGGCGCCTGCAGATTCAGGAAAAGATGACCGCCCAGATCGCCAACGCCATCAACGGAGTCCTGAAACCCCGCGGCGTCGCCGTGGTGATCGAGGCCGCCCACCAGTGCATGACCACCCGCGGCGTCCACAAGCCCGGGGTCACCATGGTCACCAGCCGCATGCTGGGCGCCTTCCGCGACGACCCGACCACCCGTCGCGAACTCCTCGCCATCCTCGGCAACCCCCAGGGCGGCATCGCCAACGTGTGAGGCTGGCGTTCATCCATTGATCACCCGGCGATCATCCATTGATCACCCGGTGATCATCCATCGGTCACCCGGTGATCATCCATCGGTCACCCGGTGAAGACCTGCTGGTTCGCCTCGCTTTCCAGGATCGTGCAGTCCCGGCAGATCCGCATTTCGCGGCGGCGTCCGGCGAGGTGCAGCGCGCGGATGGCCTGGAAGCGGGGGCCGTTGTAGATGTCCATCACCGGTGTCTCGTGGGCGTTGCCGAGGTCCAGTTCCGGCTGGTGGACATCGGCGCAGCACAGCGGCACCGTGCCGTCCCGCAGGACGATCAGCCGGTCGAACAGGTGGTGGCAGGGGACCGCATCCGGTACCGGCGTCAGGGGCACGGCGGTGGAGCAGCCGACCTTGCCGCCCCACGACTGCACGTCATAGCGGATGACCAGATCGGCCGGGCCGGCGACCTGGCTCCAGTGGTGGTGGAACGCCTCCCACTCGGTGCGGTTGGTGTCCTGGCGGATGAAGCGGAACACGAAGCGGGTCGGTGCTCCCCGCTGGTCGCGGAGTCTCACCATGGCCTCGATGTTGGCCACCACCCGTGGGAAGGAGACGCCGACGCGGATGCTTTCGTGGGTTTCCGGGCGCACGCCGTCGACGCTGAAGATCACCACGTCGATCCCGGCGTCCAGCAGCGCCCCGGCCCTGTCCTCGGTCAGGAGGTCGGCGTTGGTGGAAATGGCGACGCTCGGCATGCCCCTTGCCCGGGCGTAGGCGATCTTGTCGAAGATGGTCTTGTCCAGCAGCGGCTCGCCGACGCCGAACAGGTCGGTCTTTTCCAGCAGATCACGCCAGGGGACCATTTCGTCGATGATCCGGCGGAAAAAGTCGAGGGGCATCACCCCCTTGTGCCGGGTGGTGGGCTGGTCCACGGCGCACATGACGCAGCTCGCGTTGCAGCCGAAGATGGTCTCCGTCTGCAGACGCTTCGGGACCACCAGGTCGGATGCCATCTACGGCCCCTCCGTCATTCGGTGAGCATGACCCGACTGCCCATGCTGTAGAGGATGGTGCAGTTCCGGCACAGGGGGATTTCATACTTGCGCTCCGCCAGGTGCTTCTCGCGCAACGCCTGGTAGGCGGGGGTATTGAACGCCGACACGGGGTCAAGCTCCGGCACCCGGCCGAGATCGAACATGGCCTCGAGGAAGTCGGCCGGGCACTTGGCGAGCCGTCCGTCGGCGAGAATGATGATGGTTTCGAAGGGATAGCGACAGGGGCGCCGCTCCATGGCGTCGGTCTGCCGGTCGCCGAGGATGGCCGTCTTGTCGCCGAAGTAGCCCCCGGCGTTGTGGACGGGGTAATAGCCGATCATGTCGTTCCTGGAGGGGCTGAGATGCCTCGACCAGAACTCCCGGACGGCGGGCCATTCGTCGCGGTTGCTGTCCTGGGTGACCATCCTCACGAAGAACCGGGTGCGATAGCCGTGCCGGTCGCGCAGGTGAATCATGTTGAGACAATTGGCGACGATCCGCTCGAAGCTGGTTCCGCGACGGATGGACTCATGGGTCTCCTTGCGGGCGCCGTCGATGCTGAAGATCATGGTGTCGATGCCGGCATCGAGAAGTCCCTTCTGCCGCTCCTCGTCCAGGAGGTCGGCGTTGGTGGAGATGGCGGTGTTGCGGAATCCCCGCTGCTTGGCCAGGGCGGTCCGCTCGACGATGTGAGGATCGAGCATGGGCTCGCCAAGCGACCACAGGTTGAAGCGGTCGATGACGTCCCTGTGCTGTTCCATGGCGTCGACGATGTATCTGTAGAGATCCATCGTCATGACTCTTTTTCTGCGTGTCGTCTTCTCGTCGATGTGGCACATCACGCAGCGGGCATTGCAGCCGAACACCGTTTCGATACCCAACTCGGTGGGGATGATCCGGCCACGTTCGCATTTCCGAATCAGATCATCGACTTCCGGGAAATCTATCGCCATTCGGCCTTTTCCTTGCTCAGGTCTGGGACGCCGCGTACATAGATGCTCCGAAGAGGGATGCCGGGTCAACATCTGGTCAGGGTGGAACGCAGGGTGTCAAACGAGCTTCTGCGGCAGATCGCCGAGGCGACCGCCCTGCGCGAGGGACCGGAGGGGGTGGCGGCGGTCGTGCGGGCGGTCTACCGGCTGGGGCCGCTGCGGTTGCGCGACCTGGCCGGAGCGGTTCGCGTGCCGCTGCCGGTGGTGGGCGCCGTGCGCCGCGAGCTGGAAAAGGCGGGGCTGCTGGAGCGCGGCCAGGGCTTGCGACTCAGCGCCGAGGGACGGACCTTCGCCGAGACGGTCCTTGGTCTTGGCAGCCGTCTGGACCCCACCTGTCCGGCCTGCGGCGGCGCTGGCCTCGTCGTCGCTCCGGCCCTTGGAGAGGTGGCGGCGATGCTGGCGGAGCATGTCGCGCGTGGTCCGAAGGTGGACACCACCCTCGATCAGGCCCCCTGTACCCCGGACACGGCCCTCCGCCGCGCCCTGGCGATGCATGCGGCGGGGGCGGTGGACGGGCGCGCCATCGTCTTTCTCGGCGACGATGACTCCGTATCCGTCGCCGTGGCCCTGCTGGCCCGTCACATCGGCGCCAGCCCGCGGCGGCTGACCGTGCTCGAGGTGGATCCTGGCCGGCTGGCCCACCTGGAGGGCGCCCGCCGGAGTCATGGCCTCGACATCGACCTCGTGGAGGCCGATCTCCGCTCGCCGCTGCCCGAGCCGTTCCGGGAGGCCTTCGACGTCTTCGAGACCGATCCGCCCTATACCCTGGACGGCATGACCCTGTTCGTGTCCCGCGGCATCGAGGCGTTGCGCCGCACCGTCGGGCTGCCCGGATTCCTGTCCTTCGCCGAGCTGGCGCCGGGGGACACGCTCGATCTCCAGCGGCGACTGTTCGACATGGGGCTCGCCATCGTCGACGTTCGGCGCGGGTTCAATCGCTACGAGGGCGCCGCCATCCTGGGGTCGAGCGGGCAGTTCCTGTCGCTCCTCACCACGCCGCGAACCCGGTCGGGGGTGGGCGAGGGGCCCTTCACCGCGGCGATCCACACCGGGGAGGTGCGGCCGCGGGTCCGGCTTTACCGCTGTGCCGGCTGCGCCCACACGGTGGCGGTGGGGCAGGGGGAGGCCGTGGATCGCATCGAGACCCTGAAGGAGCGCGGCTGTCCACGCTGTGGCGGGGGGATCTTCCGGCGCCTGTCGGGACGGGGAGGGGCAGGGCAATCGGGTGATCCTGTCAAAAGCCCTCTCCCCCCTCTTCCGGGGGGAGAGGGTTGGGTGAGGGGGGAGTGAAGCTCCCGAGATGGTGCCG
>JAMOBE010000078.1:0-17023 GCA_039908285.1 Alphaproteobacteria bacterium | reverse complement strand
CCCTCTCCCCCCTGAAGGGGGGGGAGAGGGCTTTTTATGGGCGTATTGCGGGTACTCTTTCAGCCTCTCACAGCTTGAGGCCCAGCTGGTAGACCCCCGGCAGCTTCCACGTCTTGCTCAGGCCCACGGCCAGGAGACCGATCAGCGAATAGACGGGGACGGCGATGACGGTATACTTGACCAGCAGGGACCCGATTGCCGGCACGAAGAGACTCAACATCGTCACCATCGTCACCAGCCACAGGACCAGGCCCTGCTTGGCGTGGAACTGGATGAATTCATCGTCTTCATTGCTGAGCAACGGAATGAAACAGAACACGCCGAGGTAGCTCAGTGCCGCAAGCAGGCGGGTTTTCCCGTCCCTGCTGCCACCGAAAAAGAAACCCGCCATTATCATGACCCTCCCGCAAAACCAGTCAGTCAGATGCCGCCGCAGCCGCCACGGCGCGATTGCGGCGCCGGAGAGCGTAGGCGACGGCCCCTCCCACGACGGCAACTCCAAGAGCGACCGGCCCCCAGACACCAAGCCCGAGACCAAGCCCAAGCCCCTTACCAGCCACGGCGGCACCACCCGCGGCCGCAGCCGAGGCCTTGGTGGCCGCGCCGACGGTGGCTTTCTGGGCGACGACCATCGGCACCCCGGCGGCCGCGGTCGCCGCTCCCGGAAGCTTGGCGGCGGCGGCGGCGGCAGTCGTGGCGGCGGCCGCAGCCTTGGCGGTCGGAGCGACCGCCGGCTTCAGCACCAGATACTTGCTGGCGGCCCCCTCGACGACGGGGCCCTCGGCGACGGTAAAGGTCTTGCCGACCAGCACCGCACCCTGGGCCGCGGCGCCCTGGACCTTCATCGTGATCACGCCAAGACCAGCGTCGGCGGCGGGCTTCAGGCTGATGGTGCTGGGGACGAAACCAGGGGCCACCGTGACCGTCTTTCCGGCCAGGGCGGGCAACTGCGCCAGGGCCTGGGCCCCCTCCACCTTCATCATGACCACCTGGCTCGCGGCGGCGGCCTTGGCGGCGGCGGCAGCGGCAGCCTTGGTCCCGGCGACAGGATAAAGGGCCACCCAGTTGCCAATTCCCCCCACCGCGACGGGAGCCTTGCCGACCACCACGGTCTTGCCGACCAGGGCCTTCAGCTCGGCGGCCTGACGAGCGGTTTCCAGCTTGACGGCGACGGCCTCCTGTCCCGCGCCCTGGGGCGCAAGGGAAACCGTGTTGGTGAGCGCGGACACGTCCGTGACCGTGACGGACTGCCCCGCCAGGGCCGAAAGAGAGCCGGCCTCCAGGGCGTTCTCCGCCCTTGCCAGAAATAGGTGCTTCACACCATCCCCCTATGTCACGCCTCGGCCTGGATGTCCCGCTGCTTCTTGCGGTATTGGCCGAGGCCATAGGCCGTCGCGACGGCCAGACCAAGCACGACCAGCGGCCCCGCCGCCCCCAGCCCCAGTCCAAGACCCAGATTCAGGCCCGTGCCCGACCAGATGGTCCCCGTTGCCGCGGCGGCCGACTTGCCTGCCGTCGCCGCCGCGGCGGTCTTGGTGGCCGCCATGGCGGCTCCCCCAGTCGCCGTCTGGGCGGCCGTCTGAGTGGCCGTCTGGGCGGCGGGGGGGACCCCCTTCACGAAAAGGTGATGCCACCACCCCTGCGTGACCGTCGAACCGGCCGGGGCCGCCGAAGCGGCGGCCTTGCCCGCCATGCCCTTGCCCGCCATGCCCTGGGAAGCCAGCGCCGTACCGGCGGCGGCCTTGCCGGCGACCCCGGTTGCCGGCTTGAGCAGGATGTACTTGCCCGCCGCCCCGCCGGCGGTGGCCGGCGCCTTGCCGATGGTAAAGGTCTTGCCGACGAGGGTCGCCGTCTCGCGGGTTCCGTTCTGCACGTTGACGACCAGGATGTCCTTGACCTTGTGGGCGGCATCGCAGGCCTCGACCAGGTACAGCTTGGAGCCCCCGCCGGCCACCCCCTTCGTCTTGACGATGGTATAGGCCTTGCCGGAATGCCCCAGCACATGATCGGCCGAGTGGGAACTGCCAAGCTTCAGGATCGCCGAATGGGACTCCATGGCGCTGCTGCTGCCGTGGCCGTAAAGATAGCCTCCGGCCCCCAGCCCGTTGCCCATCACTCCCGCGCTGGGATAGAACGCGACGTACTTCCCCGTGCCCCCCACCACCGTCGGCACCGGACCGAAGGTCACGGACTGCCCAAGAAGACCCGTCAGATGCGGCAACTGCTGAGTCCCCTGGAGATTCAGAACCACCGCACCCTGTTGCGCCACGGTGGCGCCACCAACCGGTGCGAGGGACACGAAGGTCCCAAGGCCGCTCCCCGTCGCCCCAACCTCGCTGATCGTGTACGACTTCTCAGCCAGTTCGTACAACAAGGCCACCGGAGTCGATGGCTCCACATTGGCGATCATCATGTCTGACTATACTCCGATGCCCTGACGTTGCGCATGCGACCGACCGGCCCCCCGAGTCTGGAGACAATCCAGATTCGAATCGTCCGTCTATGACATACCCTACCAATGAATGTAAAGATTGAAGTTCCGTGGTTTTCGTACTGCAATTCCGCTCCAGAAAAACGGGTATCGGTTCCTCCCGACAGGAGAACCGCCGTAGGTTCAGTGCGTCAGCGCCACCGACCCCAGATAGAGCAGGCATCCCACCAGCGCCCCCACGACGGTGCCGTTGATCCTTATGTATTGCAGGTCGTTGCCAACCTCCCGTTCCATGCGCCCGGTGACGGTCTGGGCGTCCCAGCGGCGCACCACCTCGGCGATGAAGGTGCCGATCTCGGAGCGCAGCGGCGCCACCACCGCCACCACCACGAAGGCCTCCACCCGGCGATTGAGGCGTCGGCGCATGGCGTCATCGTCCACCAGGGCCTGGCCGACGGCGCGGACGCCCCCCGCCAGCACCTCACGAAGTCGGGATGACGGCGCCCGCGCGTCCTCGACGATCATCCGCTTCACCTCGTCCCACAGCACGGTGAGGGTGTCACGCATCGCCGGGCTGGCCAGCAGGGTGTCCCGCAGGGACTCGATCCGGCGGCGGTGGACCGGAGAGGTCCGCAGGGTCTCGATCACCTGATGCATCTGGGCGTCGAGCCTGTCCCGGACCGGATTGCCGGGATCGGCGAAGTCGGTGAGCAGGTCCCGCACCGTGGCGATGACGGTGCGGGCCACCTGGGCGTCGACGCTGGCCGGCAGCCACCAGACGCTGTGCTCGGCCACCTTGCGATGGATCGTCTCCTCGTTGAGCACGAGGAAGCGGGCGGCAATCCGCAGGGCGTGATCGAACAGGGCGCGGTGCTGGCCGCTCTCGGTCAGCATCTCGAGGGCCCGGGCCAGGATCGACGCCAGGTCGATGGTGTGCAGCGGCTCCAGCACCGCCCTGTGGACGGCATCCCGCATGGTGCGGTCGTCGAACGACTCGAGCGCTTGTGCCAGCAGCGTCGCGAGCTGTCCGGCCAGGGCGTCGGCCCGGTCGCCGTCGGTCAGCCAGGCGCTGAGCCGGCCGACGACATCGATGTCCCGCAGCTTGCGCCGGATCTCCCCCGGCTCGAGGAAGTGGCGCTCGACGAACGAGCCCAGGCTGGCGCCGATGCGGTCCTTGTTGCGGGGGATCAGCGCCGTGTGGGGAATGGGAATGCCAAAGGGATGGCGGAACAGGGCGGTGACGGCGAACCAGTCGGCGAGCCCTCCCACCAGCGCCGCCTCGGCCCCGGCCCGCACCAGCAAGGTCCAGAAGTCCGGCTCAGGGGCCAGGTGGGTGGCGAGCGACACCACCACCATCAGGGCAAGCAGCCCCGTGGCGACGCGTCGGGAACGCGGCGACTGCCGCCGCCCCCCCGTCTCCATCGTCGATGGTGGAACGTCCGAACCCATGGGGGCCACCCTCACTCCCTCTCCCCCTCGAGGGGGAGAGGGTCGGGGTGAGGGGGTGGGGCAACCGGCACCCTGTCGGGAGCTTCGGCCCCCCCCTCACCCAACCCTCTCCCCCCGGAAGGGGGGGGAGAGGGCTTTTGATAGGTTCTCCCGATTGCCCTGGGCGACAGGGCAGCCTCCACCACCGCGCGGTCGAGGCCGCGGGTGATGAAGACGATGCGGCTGCGGCGATCGGCATCGGGCCAGGCGGGAAGCGCCGCCGGCGGGTGGAAGACGTGCTGCACGCCATGGATGGCGAGCGGCACGTCCTCTCCCCGAACGTTCAGCAGCCCCTTGACCCGCAACACTGCTTCGCCGTGGGCGGCGATCAGCGACTCGAGCGCGGCGACGAACGGCTCCCACGGCAGCGGCTGGTCGAAGGTGACGACGAAGGAAGCGACCAACTCGTCGTGGTGGTGATGGTGGTGATGCCCGTAGGCGTCCTCGGCCAGCCAGCGGGCCACGTCGGGGGGCCGGCCGTCGCCGGTGAACAGGCCCACCTCAAGCAGGGTCTCCGGATCGGCCTCGCCGTGCCGCGCCACGATCACCGGCGCCGCCGGGTTGAGGGCGGTCATCCTGGCCCTTGTCCGGTCGATGGCCTCACGCGCGGCCAGGTCGGTCTTGGTGAGGACCAGGCGGTCGGCGACGGCAATCTGCCGGACCGCCTCCGGGTGACGATCGAGCTGGGTGGGGGCGTTCACCGCGTCCACCGTGGTGACGATGCCGTCAAGCCGATAGCGCGCGCCGAGCAGCGGGTCGCTCACCAGGGTGTGGAGAATGGGCGCCGGCTCCGCGAGCCCCGTGGTCTCGATCATCAGACGGCGGTAGTCGGGGATCTCGCCGCGCACCCGCTTCAGGAACAGGTCCCGCAGGGCCGTCACCATGTCCCCCCGCACCGAGCAGCACACGCACCCGGAGCGGAGAAGGACCACGCTCTCGCCGCTGACCTCGCGGATCAGGTGATGGTCGATGCCGATCTCCCCGAGCTCGTTGACCACCACCGCCGTGTCGGCCAGCTCCGGCCGCGCCAGCAGCCGATTGAGCAGGGTGGTCTTGCCGCTGCCGAGAAAGCCGGTCAGCACCGTCACCGGGATGGTGTCGCTCATTTGCCGTAGAGCACGGCCGGGTCCTTCTCCACCGCCGCGATCGTCGCCAGGTCCCCATCGCGGACCGCGGTGTAAAAGCACGACCGGCGGCCGGTATGGCAGGCGACCCCCGCCTGGTTCACCAGCAGCAGCAGCGTGTCGCCGTCGCAGTCGAAGCGCAACTCCACCAGAGTCTGGACCTGACCCGACTCCTCCCCCTTGCGCCACAGCTTCCCCCGCGAGCGCGACCAGTAGCACACCCGGCCGGTGGCCAGGGTCTCGGCGATGGACTCCCGGTTCATCCACGCCATCATCAGCACTTCCCCGGTGTCGTGCTGCTGGGCGATGGCCGGCACCAGTCCCGCCGCATCGAACTTGAGAGCCTCGAACAGGGGTGAGGGAACGGACATCGCGTGGTCTCCTGATCGTAACGCCATCAACATGAGACTCCCGACACCGGGAGTCAACGCGCGTTGCACGGCTTGAGCGATCCAGGACCCCTTCCAGGAAGGGGACGCCGCCCCTGTCAAAGTCGCCTCGACGAATTTGCGGAAAACTGGTTGCACAGCCGGGGGAGAGGGCTTTTGATGGTCAGGCACCAACGTCTCTCCGGCTTGACAAGGGGCCGCTCCGTGCTGTGGTTGAACCTTTCCCTGTGGCAGACCTTCGCGGTGATCGTGGGAGCGGGCGTCGTCTTCAACGGCATCGGCACGCTGCTGGTGGCGCTCTTCAAGAGCAATGCGCAACTTGCGCATGGCAATGACCCTGGCGGGAACAAGTTCGGGTTCCTGGAGCCGATCACCGGTCTGGTCACGGTCTTCGTGCTGACGATGGCGTGGATCCAGTACAATGACGTCGTCGGGCGCATCCAGCGGGAGACCACCACCCTGGTTCTGCTGAAGGAGTCGGCCGGTCAGTTCACCGAGCCCACCCGATCGAGGGTGCTGGCGGCACTGGCCGGCTATGTGGAGGCGGTCGGGGGGCCGGAGTGGCGGGCCATGGCCGCGAATGGCCACAGCGAGGTTGCCGAACAGGCCCTGGAGGCTCTGGTGCGCACCTATGGCGCCGCCGATCTCCGGACGTCGCGGGACGAGAGCCTGATGCGGTTTTCAGGGCCGGTCGTGCGTCGGCTGAACGATGACCGCCAGGGACGGCTGCTCGCGACGACCTTCGAACTGCGTCAACCACTGCTCGTGATGCTGGGGGCCGCCGTCGTCGTCACCATCGCTTTCAGCTGGGTGTTCGGCTATCCGACGATGCGGGGCAAGCTGGCCATGGGGACACTGTTCACCAGCGGCCTGATGCTGATCGTCTTCATGGTAAGCGTCCTGGCCCACCCGTTCCGTGGTCCCCTCGCGGTGCCGAACGACGCCTACGCCGACATCCTGTGGGAGATCACCCACCCCGAGGGCGAGTCCCCATGAGCCAGGTAGAGGCGCTGCTGCGGGACATGGCCGGGTCGGGGGGCTATTTCCAATGGCTCATCCACCAGCCGATGGGCGTCATCCTGCTGGTCATCGTTGGCGGCGGCCTCGTGTTCATCGTCGGAGGGGTGCTGCTGGCCAACAACTACCTGACGCCAGAGGAACTCATCAGCAACACCCTGGTGGGTACCTTCAAGTTCATGTTCCTGGCCCAGATTTTCACCGGTGTATTGGCCTTCATCATGGTGGAGGCCGGCAACCGCTATGCCAATGCCGAGGCCTACGTCGACACCGAAATCAGGGGGCTGCGGCTGCTGTCCAGGGTGGTTTCCCACATGCCCCTGGAGAACCAGACCCGATTCGGCGACGCCCTGAAGGAGTACGCGAAGAGCGTCGCCGAGACCGAGTGGCCGATGATGGCCAGTGGTGACGACAGCCCCATTTCCCGCGCGGCTTTCCGCAGGATGCTGGGCGTCTATTTCTCGTTCAATCCCGTCGATGTGAGCGATCGGTCGGTGGTCGCCATGGGTAATCTGGCCGTCGCCATGGCTGTCGAGGCGCGGACCAACCGGCTCAACAACAACGTGTCCAGGGAACTCTCGAACTTCATCTGGCTCTCACTGCTGGGCCTGGTGGTTATCACCGCCATGTTCAACTGGTTCTTCGGGACCCGTGGCCTGCGCAGCCAGGTGGCCATGGGCATCGCTCTTGGTTCCAGCATCCTGACCTGTGTCTTCATCGTCTTCCTGTTGGCCAATCCTTTTGCCGGCGATACCGCCATTCCCCCGACCCCCTTCCTGGAGCTGGCGGGATGATGCCCACACCCATTCCCCTCGAGGGGTTGGACCCGGTCGCCACCATCCTTTTGTGGCTCGCGGTGCAGCCGGCGGGTCTTGGTGCCGCGCTGGTGATCGGCACCGGTGTCGTGATTTCGGCGATCGGCATCACGGTCGTGACCCTGGTGGCGGCTCCGGCGACGTTGCTGGAAAACAATCTGCTCGGTGGAGCGAAGTTCGCCTTCCTCGCCCAGGTTTTCGCGGCACTGCTGGCCTTCGTGCTGGTGGACGGCGGCATTCGCTACACGGATGCCCGAGGCAGCCTCCAGGCCGAGGCCAGCGCCCTGCGGCTGCTGGACGAGACCGTCTCCGAACTCGCCCATCCCGCCCGCGAGGACATCCGCGCCGCCATCCGCGCCTATGCCGACACGGTCGTCCGCAGCGAGTTCATCACCATGCAGCAGGGGCGGGAAAGTCCAACCGCCGCCGCCGCCTTCGACCGCCTGATCGACCTTCACGTCGGGGCGCTGCCCGCCGACGAGCGGGATGCCCTGATCAGGCTTCAGGCCGACAGCTTCCTGGCCCGGGCGGTGTCGGCGCGTGCCACCCGCATCAACGCCGTCCGTCCCGGTCTGAAGTCGCTGGTCTGGATGATCGTGGCGTTCAACACCGGTCTTGCCATCACGTTCAGCTGGTTTTTCGGCAACCCGAGTTATGTCGGGCAGTTGAGCATGGGGGTGCTGCTGACCACGGCGATCATGACGGTGGTCTACATGGCGATCCTGCTGAATCACCCCTTCAGTGGCGATCTGGCGATAAGTCCGCAACCCTTCCGTTTCCTGCTGGGGCGGTGAACGTCGCTTCCCATTGTCCCGGTTGTCTGCTATTGCTTTACCAGGGCCAAACATGCGGCACGACAGTCGGGTGCGGCAGAGGACGGCCGATGAGAGGGGCCATGCCGGGCAGGGTCATCGCGGCCGCGTCGGGAAAGGGCGGTGCTGGAAAGTCCACCACCGTGGCCTGTCTTGCCACCTTCTGGGCGGCGGAGGGGCGCAAGGTGGCGCTCGTCGATGCCGATCCCAACCACACCCTGGCCCGCTGGCATGCGAGGGGCAGCGCGCTGGGCAGTCTGCCTCTGAAGGTTGAGACCGACGAGCATGCTCTGGTCCCGACGGTGGCCGGGTTGGCAGCCGATCACGATATCGTGCTGATCGACTGCGCCGGGTTCAACAATCAGGTGATGGTCTTCGCCATTGGCTCGGCCGATCTGGTGGTGATCCCGGTGATGACCGACGAGGCCAGCATCTTCGAGGCGCTGCGGACCCGCAAGATGGTCGAGAGCGCCTCCCAATTGACCAGGCGGACCATCCGTGCCCGCACGCTTTTGTGCCGGGTCAAGCGTTCGGCGGTGGCCGACCACGCCCGGGCGCAACTGATCGCCTTTCAGGCCGAGCCACTGACCGGCCAACTGAACGATCGCGTCGCCTTCCAGGAGGCGACCTTCCACGGCTCGTCGCCCGCGGCCCTGCTGCCGGGCAGCAGCGCGGCACGGGATGTCGAGCGTGTCGCCAGGGAACTTGAAGCGGACATCTGGCCCCGTTCCTGATACCATCCGCGGGGCAGGAAAGGAAAAGAACAGGCAGAGGAATGGCAGTAAACAGTGGACTTTCCGGCGGTGATGCCGACGCACTTTCCGGCCTCGCCAGACAATTCCCGAGACCGTCTCCGATGGCCGATCCGGCGGAGGCGATCGTCGATCCGACGGCGTCCGCTCCGGTGGTGCGGACGCGTGGGGGGGCGGGAGTCGCCTTTGCCATCATCCTTGCGCTGCTGGCCCTGCTGGTCGCCGCCCATCCCGTGGTTTTTCCCATCGTCAGGCCGTGGCTGCTGGCGGAGTACGGGTCCAATCCCGTGGTTCAGGCCCTGCTGCGGCGGGCTCCCGAACCCGTGGTAAAACAGGAAATGGTCGATGCCCTGGTGGTCCGCCTGGCGACGATGACGACGCGGCTGGAGGCCAGTGAGGGCCGCATCCAGGGGGCGGTTGGACGCCTCACCGCCGTCGAGGACGGCCTGGCGACCCTGAACGGCAAGGTACAGGGACTGACCCCCGGCGTGCCGGCCGACGGAGCCGCCGCGTCCCGGCCCGAGACCATGGAGGCGTGGGCCGTCTCGGCCAACGCCCGCATCGAGTCCCTGGAGAAGGACCATGGAGGCACGGTCGGCCGGGTCTCGCGGCTGGAAAGCGCTCTTGACGTCGTCCTGCGGCGGCCCGAGGCGCCCCCACCCCCACCCCCCCCTGCTCCCGCACCAGGAGTCCCGCCCGCTCGGGTCGAGGCTCTGGAAACCGGCATCGCCGCGGTCCAGGAGCGTTTGGCCAAGGTGGAGACCGGCCTTGGCGGAGCGGTCGCTACCGCCGGCCGCATCGATGAACTGGCCCCGGCCGTCACCGCCGCCAGCGGGCGTCTGGGGACGGTCGAGGGCCGGATGACGACCGTCGAAGACCGGCTGACCCAGGCCGTGGACGGCCGGGCCTCCATGCGTCAGTCGCTGCGGGCGGCGCAGGTGTCGCTGGCCCTGCTGCAGTTGAATGCGGTGGCACAGACCCACAAGCCGTTCGCCCGGGAAGTCGAGGTGGCCCGGGGGCTGGCCAATGGCAACGGCAGCGTCGTCGCCCAGCTCAACCTGATCGCCGACGTCGCCCAGACCGGTGTCGCCACGACGGCGGAACTGCGCGACAGCTTCGCCACCATCGTCGTGCCGAAGATCCAGTCCGTGGCCGGGTCCGACCGGCCGCTGACCGATCGGGTCCGCGCCTGGCTCAGCACGGCCATCGCTCCGACGGGGGCGGCGACGACCACCCCCGACCGGGACCCGACAGCCGAGATCGTCGACGCCGCCACCCAGAAGCTGGCCGAGGACGACGTTGCCGGTGCCGTGCAGCAGCTGGGACAGCTGGAAGGCCCGGCCGCGACGCTGGCCAGCCGCTGGATGACCGAGGCCCGCGCCCGCCTCGCCATCGACTCGGCGTGCGATGCCCTGGGCGGCCTGGTGCTGGAACTGCTGGGCAACCATGATTCATGATCGGACAGGGAAGGGGACTCTCATGTTGGCAAGACGCATCACCCGCACGGCACTGGCGGTCGCCCTGGCCTTCGCCGGAGTAGGGACGGTGGGCGGTGGCTCCGCCCTGGCCGGCGGCAACACCTGCGGGTCCAACGCCGGCGGGTCCAACGCCGCCTGGCTGCGCTATGACGAGCCGGTCATGGTGGAAGAGGCCCCGGCGCCTGGCAACGGCAGCAACCAGTTGCTGATCGCCGGGCTCGGCGCCATCACTGGCGTCGTCGCCTTCAACCTGGCCACGGGCGGCACCGCCGCCCTCCCCTTCTTCGCCAGCACCACCGCCGGCACCGTAAGCGCCGCCGAGGGCGCCGTGGCCGTCAGTCGCGTCTATGCCGTCACCAGCGCCGTGGTCGGCGCCCTGACGGCCGACTGGCTCTACCGCAACTCCCAGGAACAGCGCATCCGCCCCGTCCCCCGCCGCCTCGCCGCGCGCCTCGCCATGTGATGCCGGCGAGCCTGATGGCTGACACCTGGCATCACCGTTCATGATTCATCGGGAGCAACCAATCACCGCACCAGCCGCCTGGACCGGCCGAAATGCCGACCCAGGCGGGCCAGTGCCTCATCCAGCGCCTGGTTGCTTTTCGCGAAGCAGAATCGGGCGAAGTGGCTGGGAGCGTCATCGGTGTAGAAGGCGCTGACCGGTACCGCCGCAACTCCGGCATCGATGGTCAGCCGGCGGCAGAATTCCGTGTCGGTGCCGCGATGATCAAGCGCCCGAAAGTCCGCGGTCAGGAAATAACTGCCCTGGCACGCCAGGACGTCGAAGCCGATGTCCGCAAGGCCGGCCGCCAGCGTGTCGCGCCGCCCTTGCATATCGTGCACCAGACCGGTGAAGTAGTCATCGCCAAGCCCAAGCCCGAAGGCCACGGCCGCCTGGAGATTGGGCGGGGTGGTGAAGGTGATGTACTGGTGGGCCTTGGCCACCGGGCGCAAAAGGTCGGGTGCGGCGACGACCATGCCGACCTTCCACCCGGTCAGGGAGAAGCTTTTGCCGGCCGAGCAGATGCGAACGCACCGGTCCCTCATGTCGGGCAGGGTCATCAGGGGGATGTGGCGCCGTCCGTCGAACACCAGGTGCTCGTATACCTCGTCGCACACGACGATGGCGTCGTGGTCCCGGGCCAGTTCGGCGATGAAGGTGAGGTCCTCGATGGTATAGACCTTGCCGCAGGGATTGGTGGGGTTGTTCAGCAGCAACAGCTTGGTGCGGGCCGAGAACGCCGCCGCCAACGCCGCGCGCGGCAACTCCCAGTCCGGCGGCTCAAGGCGCACCAGGCGGACCGTCCCGCCGGCGCGGCGGACGATCGGCAGATAGCTGTCGTAGAGCGGCTCGATCAGCACCACCTCGTCGCCGGGCTCGATCAGCCCGAACAGGGCGTCGGCCAGGGCCTCGGTGGCGCCCGACGTGACCATCACCTCGCTCTGCCAGTCGACATCGAGGCCATGGAACCGCTGGTCGTGGGCAGCCACCGCCTGACGCAACTCGGGAATCCCCATCATCGAGGGATACTGGTTGGGTCCGGTCATCACGGCTTCGGCGGCTTTCGCCATCACCGCGGGAGGCTCAAGACCCTCGGGAAAGCCCTGTCCCAGATTGATGGCCCCGTGCTCGCGCGCCAGGCTCGACATCACCTCGAAGATGGTGGTGCCATAGCTGGACAGGATGGTGTTGCCGGACTTCATGCGAACCTCTGCTATCCTCCGGAAAATTCACATCAACATGTTGATGGAATCCAGATACCCCTTCTCGCACTCCATGTCGAGTGACGTAGTCCAGGGCAATCGGCTTCTCATTTTCCCTCGACAGCGGTCCACCGCTTTGCTAGCGTAGCGTTATATACGCTGGTAACCAGCGACGGGGCGGGCCGGGCCGGGGGGGAGGCATGATCGATACGTTCGAGCGGCGCATCACGTACCTGCGGGTTTCGGTCACCGATCGCTGCGACCTGCGATGCGTCTACTGCATGGCCGAGCAGATGACCTTCCTGCCGAAGGACCGGTTGCTGTCGCTCGAGGAACTGGACCGGGTGTGCGGGGCCTTCGTCGGGCTTGGGGTGCGCAAGCTGCGCATCACCGGTGGCGAGCCCCTGGTGCGTCAGGGGATCATGACCCTGTTCCGCTCGCTGTCCCGTCACCTCCAGTCGGGGGCGCTCGACGAGCTGACGCTGACCACCAACGGCACCCAGCTTGCGCGTCATGCCGCCGAGCTGGCGGCCTGCGGCGTCCGGCGGGTCAACGTGTCGCTGGACACCCTGGACCCGGAGCGGTTCCGGCGGGTCACCCGCAACGGAGTCCTCGCACGAACCCTGGAGGGCATCGACGCCGCGGTGGCGGCTGGGCTTGCGGTCAAGATCAACACCGTGGCCATGCAGGACGTCAACGACGACGAACTGGACGACATGGTGGCCTGGTGCGGCGCCCGCGGATTCGACATGACCATGATAGAGACCATGCCCCTCGGCGAGATCACCGGCGACCGCACCCGGCACTACCTGCCGCTGTCGCTGGTGCGGGCCCGCCTGGCGCGGCGGTGGACCCTGACCGACACCGATCACCGCACCGGCGGGCCGTCCCGCTATGTCCACTGCGCCGAGACCGGACGGCGCATCGGCTTCATCACGCCGATGAGTCACTCGTTCTGCGAGACCTGCAACCGCGTGCGCCTGACCTGCACCGGCCGCCTGTACCTGTGTCTCGGCCGGGAGGACTCGGTCAGCCTCCGCGAGCCGCTCCGCCGGTCGGAGAGTGACGAGGCCCTGACCGGAGCCATCCGCGCGGCGGTCCACACCAAGCCGCGCGGTCACGACTTCATCATCGACCGCCAGGACCGCCGCCCCACCCTCGCCCGTCACATGAGCGTCACGGGCGGGTAAAACAGGTGCCATGCCGCCGGAGTCGGTATAGAGTGCTCCCCCACACGTGATTCATCACCCCGGCATTCCACATGGCTTCTGGCAAGTTCGCATTCGTGGCGGGAGATACGGCACCGGCCCAGGAAGCCCTGCGGCGGCTGACGCGGCTCCATGGCCAAATTCCCCCCGAGCAGGCCGACATCATCGTTGCGCTGGGGGGCGACGGCTTCATGCTGGAAACCCTTCACCGCTATCTCGACCGCAAGGTGCCGATCTATGGCATGAACCGGGGGACGGTCGGGTTCCTCATGAATGCCTTCCGCGAGGAGGACCTGGCGGCGCGCCTTGAACGCGCCCAGCCGGTGAGCCTGCATCCGCTGCGCATGGTGGCGCGGACCATCGACGGCGAGACCGTCGAAGCGCTGGCCATCAACGAGGTCTCGCTCCTGCGCGAGACTCGCCAGGCGGCCAAGCTGCGGGTGCTGCTGGATCGGCGGGTGCGGCTCGAGGAGCTGGTCTGCGACGGCGTTCTGGTGTGCACGGCCGCCGGCAGCACCGCCTACAACATGTCCGCCCACGGAACCATCCTGCCGCTCGGGGCCAACCTGATCGGCCTGACACCCATCAGCGCCTTCAGGCCGCGACGCTGGCGGGGCGCCCTGCTGCACCACACCGCCGCCGTCGACTTCGAGGTGCACGACCCGATCAAACGACCGGTCAGCGCCGTCGCCGACTATACCGAGGTGCGCAACGTCTCCGAAGTTCACGTGCGCGAGGATCGCTCCATCGTCATGACCCTGCTGTTCGACCCTGAGCACAACCTCGAGGAACGCATCCTCATGGAGCAGTTCCTGCCATAGGGCTTGCTACGTCCCGTGAAACCCCTTAGCTTCCAGGGCACGGGGCGTAGCTCAGCCTGGTAGAGCGCCTGCTTTGGGAGCAGGAAGTCGCTGGTTCGAATCCGGTCGCCCCGACCAGTTGCCGGTGATGGGAATTGAAGCGGCCGTCGGGCCGTCTGAAAAGGGGGAGACGAGGCCATGCAGGTGCGAATCTATCGACCGGCAAAGTCGGCGATGCAGTCGGGCCAGGGCGGGACACGTCGCTGGATCCTGGAATTCGAACCGCAATCCGCAAAGGTGACCGATCCCATGATGGGATGGGTTGGTAGCGCCGACGTGTATGGTCAGGTGCGGATGTTCTTCGAAACGAAGGAAGAAGCCATCGCCTACGCCGCACGCCGTGGTCTGGAGTGTCAGGTCGACGATCCGCACGAACGCATCGAGCGGGCGAAAAGCTATGCCGACAACTTCCGTCCCGACCGGATTCTCTAGCCTGGATTTCTCACAGGGATGCGGAATGATGGCGCAGAGATTTGATCCGTCTATGGTTTTTCCGACCGCCGCCAATACTGGATGTATTGGCAAGGGAGGAAAAAACATAGGCGGATCAAAGATCAAGCCAGCATCCGTCGGACCTGTGAGAAACCCAGGCTAGTGTGTCCAGGGGGCCTCGCGCATTGCGCCCTTAGCTCAGCAGGATAGAGCAACAGCCTTCTAAGCTGTGGGTCACTGGTTCGAGTCCAGTAGGGCGCGCCAAGGATTTCAAGGGATTGGCCTGCTGACCCGAGTCAGTCGATCGGTCAATCCACCCGCCGGTAGTCCCCTTCGAGGGTGACTCCCGGGCCGAAGCCCTCGGCGAAGCGATCGCGGTCGCCCTTGATGGGCGGCGCACGACGCTCGAAGGTGACGGCGAACAGCCGGGGGTTCTCCAGGGCGAGCGGCGCCCACAGCGCCCGCATCATATCCACCCACGGACGGAACGGCGAATACGCCATCCATCCGGCCCACGGCTGCGACAGCGTCTCCAGGGCGGAAAAGACCGAGGCCGCGGACACCTTGACCGTCACCGACTCGTCACCGCTGTCCGAAGACCGCTGGTGGGTGACATCGACTCTCATCGGCGGTGCGAATGCGGTAACGGTGGTTTCAACCATTCGTTTCCATCCCTTCCCCACGCGGCCCGGCGAGGAGTGGCCTCCCGACGATACGGCTTCAGAGTATAGGATGTGGCGGGCGAACGATATGAAAATCGTAATGGTCGGACGTCCGGGCTCAGGTGCGAAAACAGATCGGGAAGGCCAGAGACCAGTGACTTCGGTCGGGAGTGCCGCTCGGGCCTGGCCAAGGTCGGGGCCGTCTTTTTCCACGGGGGACCGTCGCCCATGTTGTGGGGCATGCGGGGTCATGCGTTTGGGTCATGCGTTCCGCAACGGAGGATCCGATGTCAAAGCCGGTGTCAAAGATGGAACAGCCGGTCGACGTGGTTCGCGAAGCCTATGCCTGCTTCGAGAGGCACGATATCCCGGCCCTTCTCAGGCTCGTCGACGAGAAATGCGACTGGCAGGCGCCCGGCCCGCCGGAGGCGATGGCCTGGGCCGGGTCCTATCACGGCCCGGATGATGTGCGCACGTTCTTCGACAAGCTCGACAAGAGCGTCGAAATCCTGGAGTTCACCACGGACAAGTTCATCCAGGAGGATGATACCGTCGTCGTGATGGGCCATGAGCGCGATCGGATGAGGCGCACCGGCAAGGTCGTCGATCTCGACTGGGCGCACTGCTTCGAAGTCAAGAAGGGCAAGATCACCCGCTTCCACGACTACCAGAACACCGCGGCCATCCAGGCGGCGTGTTGCTGAGCGTCCTGCCGTGGGGCCGGGACCGGGGCCAGGGGCTCGTGGTCCTGGTCCGCGGCGGTAATTTTGGTTCAAGGACCTTGCGTCCGTGCTACCATCGCCGCCGCGGATCCCGACGACCGGAAGGCGGCCATGGCGCTGAAGTTCTGGAACAGCAACAAACCCTTTCGATTGAAGTCGCTTCTTGGCCTCGACGAGGAGGAGAGCGATGACGTCGAAGACATGGACGAGTCCGGCGAGGAGCCCGATGCCGCTCGGCGGCCCGGTCGGGCGCCCAGGCGCTACGAGGGCGGCGGCGCCATGTCGCTCCAGGACATCGTCACCGAGGAGGCGGCCCGCTTCGGCAAGGTCAGCGTCGTCACCCTGAAGGACTTTCGCGCGGCACTCGGCGACAAGTGGCCGAAGCTGGGCCGGAAGGTGGCGCTGATCACCGAGGGGGTGATCCAGCGCCAGATCGGTCCGGCCAATTTCTTCGGCCGGCAGGGCGAGGACACCTTCCTCATCATCTTCCGCGGCGCCACCGAAGAGGAGTCGCGGGCGCGAACGGCGACCATCGCCGACGACCTGGGGCGCCGCCTGGTGGGTGCCGACTTCGAGGGGCTGGAGGGCGCGCTGGTCTGTGTCGGCGAGGCCAATGCCGCCGACCTGCTGGGGGCGGACGGGCGCATCGATGCGGAGGCCGTCGGCAGGCTGGTGAGTGGAGCGAAGCCGCATCCGGTCTCGAGCCCAACCGCCACGACGGTTGCACGTTCCCCGAAAACGGCGGCCGTGGCGACGGAGACCACCGGAGAGCCGCCCACGGGCCATCCATCAACCCTCCTCGAGGCTCCGCCGAAAAAGCCTGGGGAGCCGGGCTGGGTTCCCCTCGATACCGGTGGCGACCGTGGCGGCTACGAGGCCCGGCTGGTGGCGGAGACACCGACGGTGCCGAAGAAGGTCGATCCCAAATGGGCCGAACTGAAGACCGACCACTCGGGCGGTCTGCCGGAGGCCCGGCTGGTGGCGGAGACGCCGACGGCGCCGAAGAAGGCCGATCCCAGGTGGGCCGAACTGAAGACCGACCACTCGGGCGGTCTGCCGGAGGCCCGGCTGGTGGCGGAGACGCCGACGGCGCCGAAGAAGGCCGATCCCAGGTGGGCCGAACTGAAGA